>NZ_JAHBCZ010000070.1:0-17438 GCF_019956035.1 Pseudomonas sp. A-RE-22 | reverse complement strand
TCCCACGCGGAGCGTGAGGAACGATCTTCACAGCCCCCGCGACCCGATCGTTCCCATGCTCTGCGTGGGAACGCCTCTACGGACGCTCTGCGTTCGGCTCTTTGGGACGCGGAGCGTCCCTGGCTGCGTTCCCACGCGGAGGGTGAGGAACGATCTTCACAGCCCCCGCGACCCGATCGTTCCCATGCTCTGCGTGGGAACGATCGAAATGTAAAGGCCTACATGACCCGCCAACCCCCACCCAACGCCTTGTACAACGCCACGCTCGCCTGCACCCGCGCCAATCGCAATTGCACGTTCATGTCCTGGGCGGCGAAGAGGGTGCGTTGGGTTTCCAGTACGGTAAGCAGGTCTTCGGCGCCGGCCTGGTAGCGGCGTTGGGCGATGTCGAAGGCGGTCTGGGCCTGGTGCAGTTCTTCGCTTTGCCATTGCCGTTGGCGGTCCAGGCCGCTGATGCCGTTCAGGGCTTTTTCGACGTCGGCGAAGCCGTTGATGATGGCGGCGCGGTAGAGCTCCAGCAGTTCCTCCTGGCGCGCGATGGTCCTGTCTCGTTCGGCCTTCAGGCGGCCATTGTTGAAAATCGGCGCGGCCAGGCCGGCGCTGAGGTTGTAGATGTTGTTGCGCAGCAACTGGTCGGCGATGTCGGCGCCGGTGGCGAGGCTCAGGCCCAGGGTCACGCTGGGCAGCATGGCGGCGCGCGCGACGGTGATGTCGGCCTGGGCGGCGGCGAGGCGGGCTTCGGCGGCGGCGATGTCCGGGCGGCGGCTCAGCAATTGGCTGGGCACGCCAGCGTCGATGGCCGGCCAGTGCAGGCGGTCGAAACTGTCGTCGTCGAGTGTGACCGACTGCACCGGTTGCCCCAGCAGCGTCGCCAGGGTAATCAAGGCTTCGCGGGCTTGTTGCTGCACCTGGGGCAAGCGACGTTGCTGGGCCGCCACCAGGCTTTTTTGCTGGGACAGTTCCAGGGCTGTGGCGCTGCCGGCGTCGTAGCGGGTCTGCACCAGATCGAGTACGCGTTGGGCGTTGCCCAGGTTCTGTTCGGCGATGCGCTGTTGCTCGCGCAGGGACAAGGCCTGGGTGTAGCTGTTGGCGACGCCGCTGAGCAGGGTCAACTCCACCGTCGCGCGGTCGAACTGGCTGGCCGACAGTGTCTTCAGCGCACTGTCCCGGGCCGCCCGTTTGCCGCCCCAGAAATCCAGCTCATAAGTGGCACTGAGGTTGGCGTCGTAGTAATCGATGGTGCGGTTGTTCCGATCCACATCCAGCTGGCTGTAGCCCTTGCCGCGCAACAATTGCTGGCGATTGCCGTTGAGCCCGGCCGTGACCGTTGGCAGCAACGGTGCCCCGGCGATCACGGCGCTGGCCTCGGCCTGGCGCACTCGGGCCATGGCAGCGGCGAGGTCGTGGCTGTCCAGGCGCGCTTGCTCGATCAAGCGGTTCAATTGCGGGCTACCGAAGTGCGTCCACCATTGCTGGTTATCCGCTCGTGCGCCGGGCGTATCGAGGTTCTGCCAGGCCGGTGGCGGTTGGAGGCCGCTGTCTGGTGCCGACAAAGGGGTGCCGCAGGCCACCAGTAAAAGACTGGCGGCCAGGAGGGTCAGGTGGACTTTCATAGCGTGGGGTTCATTCACTGGTAAGGGCCGCGACCGGGTCGAGGCGGGCGGCCTTGCGGGCCGGCATGAAACCGAAGACAACGCCGGTGACCAGGGCGCAGCCGAAGGCGCCGAACACCGCCAGCCATTCGAAGGCCACGGCGATATTGCCCAGCAGCAACGCGCCGCCCACCAGCAGGGCCAGGCCGATACCGGCGAGCCCGCCGACCACCGAGAGCATCACCGCTTCGGTGAGAAATTGGCGCAGGATGTCGCGCTGGCGGGCGCCGGTAGCCATGCGGATGCCGATCTCGCGGGTGCGTTCGCGCACGGTCATGAGCATGATGTTCATTACGCCGATGCCACCCACCAACAGTGAAATCGCGGCGATGGCGCCGAGCATCAGCGACAGCGTGCCCTGGGTGCGCGCCTCGGCCTGGATCATCGCGGCGTTGTTGGTCAGTTCGAAATCCTGCTTGCCGTCGTGCAGGCGCAACAGCGTCCGCGAGACGGCTTGCTCGGCTTGCTGGACCTTGCCCGCGTCCTTGGCGGCGATCACCACGTACTCGGGATGACGCGTGCCGAACAGCCGCACGCTGGCGGCGGAGTAGGGCACCGCCACACGGTTGTCGGCGTCGGAGTCCCCGGAGCTGGCGCCTTTTTCGGCCAGTACGCCGACCACTTGGAACGGCACGTTCTCGATCAGGATGTAGCGGCCGATGGGATCGGCGACATCCTTGAGCAGTTTCTGCCGGACCCTGTGGCCGATCACCGCCACTGCCGCGGCGCCGCGTTCGTCGGCCTCGCTGAAGTAGCTGCCCTCGGCCACCGGCCAATTGAAGATGCTCGGGAAATTGGTGTCGTTGCCGCCGACATAGCTGGCGTGGTCGAGGTTGCCGAAACGCACGCTGGCGTTGGCACCGTTGACCGGCATGATCCGTTGCACCTCGGGCAGGACGGCGAGGGCGGCCAGGTCGTACTCGCTGATGATGCCCTTGGCGGCGCGCGGGTTTGGCGCGGTGCCGTTGAGGTAGATGATGTTCGAGCCGAAGGCGCCCATCTGGGCCATGACCTGGCGCTTGCTGCCTTCGCCCACGGCCAGCATGACCACCACCGAGGCCACGCCGATGACGATGCCCAGTAGCGTCAGGGCGGTGCGAAAGCGATTGATCCACATGACCCGCCACGCCGCTTGTACCGCGTCCACCAGCTCACCTTTCCAGGCGCCGTTGTGTTCGCTGCCGGCACTCAGGCGCTGGCGCAGGTCCACGGCTTGCAGTGCCTTTGGGTTGGCTGGCACCTCGCTCGGCAAGGAGCTGGCGCTGTCGCTGATGATCAGTCCGTCGCGGATCTCGATGATGCGCTTGGCCCGGGCCGCCACTTCGCGGTCGTGGGTGATCAGGATCACCACGTGGCCCTGGCTCGCCAGTTCGTCGAGCAAGGCCATGACCTCGATGCCGCTCTGGCTGTCGAGGGCGCCGGTGGGTTCGTCGGCGAGGATGATGTGGCCGCCATTCATCAATGCCCGGGCTATCGACACTCGTTGCTGCTGGCCTCCGGACAATTGATGGGGGCGGTTGCCGGTGCGGCTGGCCAGGCCCAGGCGCTCAAGCAGGGCGCAGGCCCGGGCGTGGCGCTCGGCGGCCGAGGTGCCGGCATAGATGGCCGGCATCTCGACGTTTTCCTGGGCGGTGCCAGAGGGGATCAAATGATAGCCCTGGAACACGAAACCGAACGCTTCGCGCCGCAACCAGGCCAGTTCATCGCTGCCCAGATTGGCGACGTCTTCGCCGGCGAAACGGTACTCGCCACTGGTGGGGCGGTCGAGGCAGCCGAGGATGTTCATCAAGGTGGATTTGCCGGAGCCGGACGCCCCGACAATCGCCAGGAATTCCCCTGCGTGAATGGCCAAGTCGATGCCGCGCAGCACCTCCACCCGAGGGCTGTCGCCACCGCCGTAGGCCTTGCGAATGTCCCGCAGTTCGATCAGGGGCGCGTTCATTCAGCCTCCGCTGCCGCTGGCCGGGCCGATCAGCACCCGGTCGCCTTCGCTCAGGCCGTCGACAATTTCGGTGCGCAGCCGATCGCTGACGCCGGTGCGAACGGTGCGTGGCTGGACATCGCCATTGTCGGCCAGCACCCGCACCTGGCCGGTGTCCTGCAAGGCGGCGATGGGCACGGTCAGCACGTCGTTGGCTTGGGCGGCGACAAAAAACACCTGGGCGGTCATGTCGGTCATCAGCGCGCGGTCGGCATTGTCGACGTCGAGCAACACGGTGTAGAGCACCACCCGTTCGCTGCCGCTGCGCCCACCGCTGGGGCTGCCGCCCTGGCTGGCTTCCAGCGGACGTGGCGGCACCGGGAGGATCTGGCGAACGGTGCTGCTCCAGCGCCGACTGCCGCCGGCCAGGGTGGTGAAGTAAGCGGTCATGCCCGGTTTGACGTGGCCGATGTCGGCTTCCGAAACTTCGGCCCAGACGGTCATCGGCGACAGGCGCGCGATGCGCAGGATCAACGGGGTTTGCTGCTGGGCGTTGAGGGTCTGGCCTTCCCGGGCACCGACGGCGACCACGGTGCCGCTCATCGGCGCATAGATGCGCGTATAGCCCAATTCAGCCTCGTCGCTGCGCAGGCTGGCCTGGGCCTGGCGGATCTGCGCCTGGAACATGTCGATGCGTGCCTGGGTCGCTCGCACTTCGGCCTGGGCTGTCTGCACGTCTTCCTCGCGGGTGGCGCCGCCGGCCTTGAGTTGCTGCTGGCGGCGGGATTTCTGCTGCGCCAGGTCGTGCTGGGCGCGCTGTTCCTGGAGCTGGGCCTTGAGGTTCTCGATGGAAAAACGCCCGGCGTCGAGCCGGGCTTTTTGTGTGGATGGGTCGATTTCGACCAGCAACTGGCCTTCGCGCACCTCGTCGCCGGCTTCCACATGAATCTTCTGGATCTGCCCGGACGCCTGGGCGCCGACGTCGACATAACGCCGCGGTTGCAGGGTGCCCAGGGCGGTGACGCTGTTTTCGATATCGCCACGGGTGACGGGCGCGGTGACCAGGGGCGCCCGGCTTGGCGCGACCGCTTGCCACGCGGCGAAGGCCACGGCCGGAAGCAGAGCGAAGGTGAGAAGCCAGGCGCGTCGGGTAGGGCGGGGACGTTTCATGCGGGGTTCCGGCCGGTGATATCGGGCCCGTCCCAGGAAGGGCAGGGACGGGAGGCTGTTCTGGTAGACGAGCGCTCGGGGCGGGAATTTACAGGTGTGAAACACTTGTAGGACCCAGCGGGAGGAAGCTCCCTCGCCACAAAAGCGGCCTTGGCACCCCATTTATCTGAATGAATCAGCCCGGATACAAACCAAAGCTTTAAATCTATATGAGAATTACTATAAATTACGCGATTGAATCTGCCACCATCGTGCCATTGCCTGTCCCGGGCATGCCGAGTGGGCACGGATAGCGGTCGCAGCCATTGCGCACGGGAGTCATGTTGGAAAACTACTATCGCGAGCTGGTGTGTTTCCTGAACGCCAGGCTAGGCAACCGCCAGGCGGCCGAGGATGTGGTGCATGACGCCTATGTACGGGTGCTGGAGCGCGCCAGCGACACCCCCATTGAACAGCCCCGGGCGTTCCTCTATCGCACGGCATTGAACCTGGTGATCGACGGGCATCGGCGCAATACCCTGCGCCAGGTCGAATCCCTGGAGGTGCTGGACAGCGAAGAGCGCTTCTTCACCCCGTCGCCCCATTCCAGTCTCGACCACGGCCAGCGCCTGGACATGCTCCAGCGTGCCCTGGCCGAGCTGCCGCCGCTGTGCCGCGAGAGCTTCCTGCTGCGCAAGCTCGAAGGCCTGTCCCACCCGCAAATCGCCGAGCGCCTGGGCATTTCCCGGGCGCTGGTGGAAAAACACATCGTCAACGCCATGAAGCACTGCCGCGTTCGCGTGCGGCAGTGGGACGCGCATTAATCTGCCCACGCCGGTCGCCTCGCGGTAAATTTTTTTTCATTGTCCTCGTTCCTCTCAACACACGACTTGTTGGCCCCCTAAACGCTGGGCAGGTCACCCCAGGCTTTTCGCGCCCTGTTGAGGGCTTTTCCAGAGGACACTGGACATGACACAGGCAATTGCATCGCCCATCGTTCACGACTTGATCGGCGTCGGTTTCGGCCCCTCGAACCTGGCGCTGGCCATCGCGCTGCAGGAGCGCGGGTCGGTCCAGGGCGAGCTGGACGTGCTGTTCCTCGACAAGCAGGCCGACTACCGCTGGCACGGCAACACCCTGGTGACCCAGAGCGAGTTGCAGATTTCCTTTCTCAAGGACCTGGTGACCCTGCGCAACCCGACCAGCCCGTATTCGTTCGTCAATTACCTCAAGCACCATGGCCGCCTGGTGGACTTCATCAACCTCGGCACCTTCTACCCGTGCCGCATGGAGTTCAATGACTACCTGCGCTGGGTGGCCGGGCATTTCACCGCGCAGAGTCGCTATGGCGAAGAAGTGCTGCGCATCGAACCGCTGCTGCACAACCAGCAGGTCGAGGCGCTGCGGGTGATTTCCCGCAATGCCCAGGGCGAAGAATTGGTCCGCAGCAGCCGTGCGCTGGTGGTCAGTGCCGGCGGCACGGCGCGCATCCCCGAGGCGTTCAGGGCGTTCAAGGACGACGCGCGGGTGTTCCACCATTCCCAGTACCTGGCGCGTATGGCGAGCCAGCCGTGCGTGAAGGGCCAGCCGATGAACATCGCGATCATCGGCGGTGGGCAGAGCGCGGCGGAGGCCTTCATCGACCTCAACGACAGCTTCCCTTCGGTGCAGGTCGACATGATCCTGCGCGGCTCGGCCCTCAAGCCGGCGGACGACAGCCCGTTCGTCAACGAAGTGTTCTCGCCGGAGTTCACCGACCTGGTGTTCCAGCAACCCCACAGCGAGCGCGAGCGCCTGGTCAACGAGTACCACAACACCAACTATTCGGTGGTGGACATCGACCTGATCGAACGCATCTACGGGATTTTCTATCGCCAGAAAGTCTCCGGCATCGCCCGTCATGCGTTCCGCACTCTCACGACGGTGGAGAAGGCCACGGCCACCGACGCTGGCGTGGAGCTGGCAGTGCGCAACAACGCCACCGGCGAACTGACCGTGCGCCGCTATGACGCCGTGGTGCTGGCCACCGGTTACGAGCGGCAGATGCACCGCACCCTGCTGGAGCCGCTGGCTCAGTACCTGGGGGATTTCGAGGTGGATCGCAACTACAAGCTGATCACCGACGAGCGCTGCAAGGCGGCGATCTACATGCAGGGCTTCTGCCAGGCCAGCCATGGCCTGAGCGACACCTTGCTGTCGATCCTGCCGGTGCGCGCCGATGAAATCGCCGGCTCGCTGTATGAGCACGGGAACAATCGCGGGCAGGCGCGTCCGGTGCGCGATCAGTTGCTCGCCGCCGTATAGGCCCTGTGGGAGCGAGCTTGCTCGCGAAGGCGTAGTGTCAGTCACTTCAATATTGGCTGAACTGACGCCATCGCGAGCAAGCTCGCTCCCACAGGTCATAGGCCTGGCCTTGGGTCACTCGCAGGAAATTCTTCAGAAACTTCCTACACTCACTTCACAGCCTCCTGCTGTTTGAAAGGCTCGGTTCGCTGTTCCCTCGTATTGGCAGTCTGAACCCCTCAGCCGGTCCACCCTGACTGAATGTGCAGTCGACGGTGCGCCGGGCCGACTACGCCAAGCGAAACACCCTGACCAGATGATGCTGCTTCTTCGCACAGGCCTGGTGGCGCTGTTGCTGGGCTCATTGAGTGTGGTGCCACCGGTGGGCGCGGCCCCCGAGGCGCTGCAGGTGCTCGGGCGCTCCAATGTGAGCGATTATTCGGTGTCCCTGGACGATGCCGACTGGACCTGGCTGCGCCAGAAGGGCCCGTTGCAACTGGGCGCCTCGGCGCCGGACTACGCGCCGTTCAGCATCACCGGCAATGGTCGCGACTATGAAGGCCTGACCGCCGACTATGCGCAATTGCTCGGGCAACTCCTGCACGTCAAGGTGCAGGTCCAGCGCTATCCATCCCGTGCCGAATCGCTCCAGGCCCTGCGCGGCGGTGAGATCGACATGCTCGGCACCGCCAACGGCTTCGAAGCCGCCGATCGGGACCTGGCGATGTCCCAGGCCTATGCCGATGACCTGCCCACCCTCGTGGCCCGCATCGACGACAGCCAGGACTTGCCCACCGACCTGGCGGGCAAGCGCGTGGCGATGCTGTATCACTACTTGCCGCCGGAGACGGTCGAGGCGTTTTATCCCGAGGCTTCCTTGCGGTTGTTCCCCTCGACCTTGAGCGCCATCGGTGCCGTGGCGTTTGGTCAGGCCGACGTTTATCTGGGGGATTCGATCAGTTCCAACTACCTGATCAGCAAGAATTACCTGAACAATATTCAACTGGCCGATTTCTCGCGCATGGAAGTGCAGCCGTTCGCCTTCGCGGTCAGTCGCGACAACGCGCGCCTGTTGCGCATCATCAATGCCGCGCTGCAAGCCATTCCCGCCAGCGAACACATGAGCATCCTGCGGCGCTGGAGTGCCGGCGGCGTGAGCCTGCCAGGGCAGCAGGCACTGCATTTCAGCGTCAGGGAGCAGCGCTGGCTGGATGCCCACCCACGGATCAAAGTCGCCGCCAACGAAAACTTCCTGCCGCTGACGTTCTTCGATGAACAGGGCCATTTGCGCGGCATCGGCGCCGATGTGCTGGCGAGGATCAGCTTGCGCACCGGTTTGAAATTCGATGTGCAGCGTGGCGGCTCGGTTGACGATTTGATCGGCCAGATCAAGAGCGGCAAGGCCGATGTCTTGGCGACCGCCATACCCAGCACCGAACTCGAAGACGAGTTGCGCTTTACCCGACCGTACCTGACGAATCCGTTCGTGCTTGTGGTGCCCGCTCGGGCCAAGGGCCCGCTAACCCTGGACCAGATGGCTGGCAAGCGCTTGGCGCTGGTGCGCGGCAGCGTGTTGCGCGAGTTCCTGCTGGAGCAGTTCCCCCGCGTGCAGTTGGTGACGGCACAAAACACCGCCGACGCCATGGCCATGGTCGTCGCCGGCACGGCGGACGCTGCGGTCAATCCGTTGATCAGCGCCCGCTACATGATCTCCCGCCAGTATCGCGACAAGCTGCAGGTCACCAGTACTGTCGGCACCTTGCCCGCGCGCGTTGCGTTGGCGACGAACCGGGGCGCATTGGAGCTTTACTCGATTCTCGACAAGGCGCTGTTGAGCATTTCCCCCGAAGAGATGGACGAGCTGACCAACCGCTGGCGCAGTGAGGTAGTGATCGACGACAGTTACTGGCTGCGCAACCGCACCACGATTCTCCAGGGGTTCACTGTCGCTGCGCTGCTGTTGCTGGTGACCTTGGGCTGGGTCATTTACCTGCGGCGCCTGCTGGAGCAATTGCGCGTCGCCAAGGAAAGCGCCGACGACGCCAATCGGGCCAAGACCACCTTCGTGGCGACCATGAGCCATGAGATCCGCACACCGATGAACGCGGTGATCGGCCTGCT
Organism: Pseudomonas sp. A-RE-22; assembly: GCF_019956035.1. NCBI lineage: Bacteria > Pseudomonadati > Pseudomonadota > Gammaproteobacteria > Pseudomonadales > Pseudomonadaceae > Pseudomonas > Pseudomonas sp. A-RE-22. The sequence goes on along the minus strand of NZ_JAHBCZ010000070.1, from coordinate 8,312 downwards.
GGAACTGGCCCTGAAAAAAGCCGACCAAGGCATCGTGGACCGGTTCGCCATCGAGGTCGCGTCGGGGGCCGCCCATGGCATGCTGGACTTGATCGGCGACATCCTCGACATCGCTCGCATTGAGTCGGGCAAGCTGTCGCTGGCGCCGCAACGGGCCAATCTGCACGAATTGACCGAGTCGGTGGCGCGGATTTTCGAGGGCCTGGCCCGGCAGAAACACCTGCGCTTGCAACGGGTGCTGGACGCCGGGGTCAACCGTGACGTGTTGATCGACCCGTTGCGCTTCAAGCAGATCGTCTCGAACCTGTTGAGCAACGCCATCAAGTTCACCGACCAGGGTGAGGTGCGCTTGAGTGTGCGCGGCGAGCCGGACATTGAACACGGGCGCCTGGGTATTTGCCTGCGAGTCGAGGACACCGGCTGCGGGATTTCGCCTGAGGACCAGCGTCGCCTGTTCAGCCCCTTTACCCAGGCCACCCACACGACCCAGTCGGCCCGCAGCGGTTCCGGGCTGGGGTTGGTCATCAGCCGCACGTTGTGCGAAATGATGGGCGGCACCCTGACATTGCGCAGCGCGGCGGGGGCGGGCACGCAGGTCGAGATCCTGCTGGACCTGCCCCTGCTCGATGCCTTGCCGACCGCGCCGCCTGTCGAGGCCGAGGCGCTGGTGCCGGGCCGGGCGCTGAGTATCCTGGTGGTCGACGACTACCCGGCCAATCGCTTGTTGCTGTCCCAGCAACTGGGCTACCTGGGCCATCGTGTCCAGGAAGCGCAGAACGGTGTCGAAGGTCTGCACGCCTGGCGCAGCGAGCACTTCGATGTGGTCATCACTGATTGCAACATGCCCTTGATGAGCGGCTATGAACTGGCGCGGGCCATTCGCGACGAAGAGCATGCGCAAAACCTCTCGCCCGGGGTGATCCTGGGGTTCACGGCCAATGCCCAACCTGAGGAAAAGGACCGCTGCGCCGACGCCGGGATGGACGATTGCCTGTTCAAACCCATCAGTCTTCGGGCGCTCAACGCGTGCCTGGCTTCGGTCACGCCGGACGTGGGGGCGCCTCAGCCCGACGACGGCATCGATTTGACCAGCCTGGAACAACTGACCGGCGGCGACACGACCGCCATCAGGGCACTGCTGGAAGAACTGGTCAGCAGCAATGCCGACGATCTAGCGCGACTGTTGCATCTGTCCAGCCGACAAGACTTGCCGGGCCTGGCGGACCTGGCGCACCGGATCAAGGGTGGAGCGCGGATCGTTCAGGCGCAACGCCTGATCGCCGCCTGCGAAGCGCTGGAAAACGCTTGTCGGGGCGACGACACGTTGTTGCTCGCCCAAGCCGTGGAAGATATTCGCCAAGCCATCGAGCACCTGGCGGAACAACTGAAGACCTAACAAGGGCTTCGTCTGGCTTCATTTTAGGAATAGTCCTACATCGTCTTTCAAAAGCTTCCTCTAGCCTGACGACCCTTAATGTTCTTGAGCCGGTTTCTACCTGGCGCGTTGCTATTGGAAAGCTTGCCATGCCGAACAAAGCACTCCGTATCTTGATTGCCGACCCACACCATGCTCATCGAATCGTGCTGGAGCGCCTGTTCAATCAACAGGGCTATTTCCGGATTGTCCCCGTGAGCCATGTGCAAGAGTTGCTGACGCTGGTGGAGTACGGCAGCGAGCCCTTCGACCTGATTGTCGTCAATGCCGGGCTGGCAAGCGGGGCGTTGGACTTGCACGATTTTGTTATCTATAGCCCACAGGTTCGTCACGGGATGATTTACAACGCGCAACCGGCCAGCCTGTCGCCGGTGCCTGTCGCGCGCCGATCGAGCATGCACCTGAGCCAGGCGCCACTGCCTGACCTTGCCTCCCTGCGGCGCCTGATGGAGCGGGTCGACCCTCAAGCCAGTGAGTCGTTGCAACCGTGGACGCGTGCCCTCAGGCAGGGCCGTGGACGCTGAGGAAGACCGCTGGTCTGCACTGTCGGATCTGACAGGTGGCAGGACCTGGCGCTTGTGCAAGAGTCCGGTGCAGTCATGGCGCCGGTGCCGTTTGTAATGACCTGGGGAATTGCCTTGAAAGACGTGTTGATCGTGGATGACCACCCTGTCATACGAGGGGCGCTGCGGCTTATTTGCCAGAATGAGGCGTTCACCCACATCCGGGACGCCAGCGGCACGGCTGATGCCAGGGCCCTCATCAAGGAGTGCGCGCCGGACCTGGTGATCCTCGACCTGGTGATGAACGGTTTCGATGGCCTGGACCTGCTGGTCTGGATCATGGCCCAGTTCCCTGAATGCAGCGTGCTGGTGTTCACTTCCCAGGATGCGCAGCACTTCTGCAACCGCTGCATCTCGGCCGGGGCCCGAGGTTTTGTGACCAAGAAAAGCGACCTCAAGGAACTGACCAAGGCCATCCAGGCCTTGAAATCCGGTTATGCCTATTTTCCACAAATGTCCGTCAGGCTGGATTTTCAGCAACGCAGCGAACAGCAGGCCCTGGAAAGCCTCTCCGCCCGCGAGTTGTCCATCCTGCGCATGCTGGCCATGGGCATGCGCGGCAAGGACATCGCCGAAAGCCTGTTCCTGAGCCCAAAAACCGTCAGCACCTACAAGACTCGGCTGTTGGAAAAGCTCGGCCTGAAATCCTTGGTGGGGCTGTCGGAGTTTGCCAAGCGCAATCACCTTTGAATGAGTTACACCAAATAATGTGGGAGCGAGCCTGCTCGCTCCCACAGTTTTTTGATCGCTGTTCTCTAAATAGAACGCTAAGGCCGGTTTTTGCAGTCTAGTGCTGCAAAGGTGTCGGTTCTAAGCTGTGTCCATTGAATCGCAGCGCCTGATTTTTGGAGACACAGCATGAAAAACATCATCGGCCTCTACACCAGTCCGCGGCCCCATTGGGTCGGCGATGGCTTCCAGGTTCGCACGCTGTTTTCCTATGACAACCTGGGCAAGCACGTCAGCCCGTTCCTGCTGCTGGACCACGCTGCCCCGACTGAATTCACGCCCACCACCGAGCGTCGTGGCGTCGGCCAGCACCCGCATCGCGGTTTCGAAACCGTGACCATCGTCTACCAGGGCGAACTGGAGCACCGTGATTCCACCGGCAGCGGCGGCAAGATCGGTCCCGGCGACGTGCAATGGATGACCGCCGCGTCCGGCATCATCCACGAAGAGTTCCACTCCGAAGCCTTCGCCCGGCAGGGCGGGTTCATGGAGATGGTCCAGTTGTGGGTCAACCTGCCTGCCAAGGACAAGATGGCCCCGGCCGGCTACCAGACGATCCTCAAGGGCGACATTCCGAACATCGCCCTGAAAGACAACGCCGGCAGTCTGCGCCTGATCGCCGGGCGCTTCGAAGGGCATCAAGGCCCCGCCAGGACCTTCACGCCTATCGATGTCTGGGACATCCGCTTGAATGCCGGGAAAAACCTCATTCTCGACCTGCACGAAGGCCACAACACCGCCTTGGTGGTCTTGCGAGGCTCGGTCCAGGCCAATGGTCGCGAACGGGTCGAGGCCGGGCAGATGGCCCTGTTCGACCGGGCTGGCGACCAATTGAGCCTGCAAGCCAATAACGACGCGGTGGTGCTGCTACTCAGTGGCGAGCCGATCGACGAACCCATCGTCGGCCATGGTCCGTTCGTGATGAACAGCGAGCAGGAAATCCACCAGGCCTTCAACGATTTCCACTCCGGGCGTTTTGGCCGGATGGACGACTGACGCGAAACAACAGCCACCCAGAACCCAGTGTGGGAGCGAGCTTGCTCGCGATAGCAGTCTGATAGTCGATGAGTCATTGGCTGATACACCGCAATCGCGAGCGAGCTCGCTCCCACAGGAGTTTTGTGAGGAGCTCTACAGCGTGGTCATTCTGTGCCAATCTTCGCCAATCGCCTTCCTGGAGCTGTCCCGATGCTGTCTCTGATCTCCGAGCACCCGCTGCTCTGTTCCCTGGCGCTGCTGGTGCTCGACCTGTTGATGTGGCGCCTGGTCAGTGCGGATCGGATCTATTGGAAAGTTGGCGCAAGGCTGGTGATTTTTTCGCTGTTCAGCGTGCTGCTGTTCAACGAAGGCCTCAACCCCATGGTCCCGGCGCAGTGGGTCGAGGATGTGCCGCGGCACCTGGCCGCGACCGGCCTGCAGATCGCCTGGTGGCTGTTTGCCGCGCGAACCCTGACGGTGCTGATCGGCGCGGCGATGATGCAACGGGTCGGCCATACCGGGCGGTTGTTGCAGGACTTGCTCGGCGCGGTGATTTTCCTGATCGCCGTCATCGCCGCAATGGCCTATGTGCTGGATTTGCCGGTCAAAGGCGTGCTGGCGACGTCCGGTGCGATGGCGATCATCGTCGGCCTGGCCTTGCAGAGCACCCTCAGCGACGTGTTCTCCGGGATCGTGCTCAACACCACCAAGCCTTATCAGCTCGATGACTGGATTTCCATCGACGGCACCGAAGGCCGGGTCACTGACATCGACTGGCGAGCCACGCGCTTGCAGACCTCCCAGGGCAGCATGGCGGTGATCCCCAACTCGTTGGCGGCAAAGGCCAAGGTCATCAACTTCAGTCGACCCAGCGACGTCCATGGTTTGTCCATCAGTATCCAGGTCAGCCCTCACGCGCGGCCACAAACCGTGATCGACGCGTTGGAGCGGGCGATGATCGGCTGTCGTTCCTTGCTCGCCGTCCCGGCCCCCTGCGTGACGCTCAAAAGCAGCGGCAGTGGCGGGGCGGAGTACGAGATCAGCGGGTTCGTTGCCTCCATGGCCCAGAAACGCACGGTGCGCAACCAACTGTTCGACCTGGCGTTCCGGCATTTGCAGGCGTCGGGCGTGAGCCTGTTGTCCACCAGTGAAAGCGCGGTGCCCCAGGAGGTGTCGCGACCCAGGGCCTTGCTGGAAAGCTCGAACATTTTCTCTACCTTGCGCCAGGACGAGAAAGATACCTTCAGCCAGAACATGACCCTGCAGACCTTCCGTGCGGGTGATGTGATCCTGGCGGCCGGGGAGGTCAGCGATCATCTGTTCATCATCGAGTCCGGAGTGGTCAGCGTGACCCTCATGCGCAACGGCCAGCCACTCGAGGGCGGGCGCATGGGGCCGGGGGAGGTGATCGGCGAAGCCGGGATCGTCGCCGAGCAGGCGGCGCTGGCGAATTTTTCCGCCAAGACTTTCTGCACCCTGTACCGCATCGAGAACAGCTACCTCAAGCCTTGCCTCGAAGCCCGTCGCGACATCAACGACGCGATGAAAAACCTGCTGGACGTACGCATGCACCTCGCCCAGAACCTGACCCGCGAAGCCCCCAAGCCGGTCGCCAAGAAACGCTTCCTGCAGTGGTTGCGCAATCGGGCTTGAACCGTATCTGAACGACAAGCACCGCTCCCTCGCTGTGTGGGAGCAGAGCTTGCTCGCGAAACCGGCGCCTCGATCTCTGAAGGACTGCATCGCACCCATCGCGGGCAAGCCTTGCTCCCACAATCCCCTCGCCACGATAGATTCGTGTTCTTCTCAAAGGATCAGCATCGGTCTCCCATTGGCCACCCGAACTTCCCAACAATTGGCTATTTGTACCGCGCCACTGCACGGCTAACGTAGCGCCACACCCAATTGTTCTGGAGTTCACCATGCAACCGCGCATCGATTTCTACACCGCGTCCCCTGACGCTTTCAAAGCCATGCTGGCCCTGGAAACCGCCGTCTCGAAGCTGGGCCTGGAGAAGTCCCTGCTGGAGCTGGTCAAGCTGCGCTCCTCGCAAATCAATGACTGCGCCTTCTGCATCGACATGCACACCGCCGATGCCCGCAAGGACGGCGAGACCGAGCGTCGGCTGTACGCCGTGACTGCCTGGCGTGAAGCGCCGTTCTTCACCGGCCGTGAGCGCGCCGCTCTGGCCTGGACCGAAGCCCTGACCCGCCTGAGCGACACCCATGCCCCGGACGCGGACTATGCCCTGTTGAGCGAGCATTTCAGCCCCAAGGAAATGGTCGACCTGACCGTGGCGATCAACGCCATCAATGGCTGGAACCGCTTGGCAGTGGGCTTTCGCAAGATGCCTGAGGCGTAATCAGAAGAAAAATACCTGTGGGGGTGAACCTGTGGGGGCAAGCCTTGCTCCCACAGGTCCGTGGAGGCCTCAGACCTTCAACACTTTGCCACTGGCCGCCACCGCCACCAGCGATATCGCAATCAACCCGAAGGCAATGCTCAGGCTGCTGCCATGGGCAACGAAGCCGATCAGCGCCGGGCCGGCAAGGATGCCGGCATAGCCGATGGTGGTGATGGCCGGAACAGCGATGGCCTCTGGCATCAAGGTCTGTTTGCCGACGGCGGTGTAGAGCACCGGCACGATGTTCGAACACCCGGCGCCCACCAACGCATAACCCAGCAGTGCGGCTTGCCACATCGGTGCGAGGGTTGCCAACAGGAATCCGGCTGCCGCGATCGATCCGCCATAGATGATCACGCGTTTGGCCCCCAGGCGATGCACCACTGAATCGCCGGTCAGCCGGCCGACGGTCATGGTCAGCGCGAAGGCGGCATAACCGAGTCCGGCATAAGCGGTATCCACCGCGCGTTCGGTGGTCAGGAACACGGCGCTCCAGTCCAGCACCGCGCCTTCGGCCAGGAACACGATGAAGCACAGGATGCCGATAAACAGCACCACGCCGTGGGGAATGGCGAACGCCGGTCCCGAGCTTTCGCTGCCGTAGGGCAGCAGGTGCGGCGCAGCCTTGAACAACGCCACCAGCAGCACCCCATTGACCACCAGCGTCGCCCCCAGCGGCGAAAGCCCCAGGCCAAGCAGGGCACTCACACCCGCCGCGCCAATGATCCCGCCGAGGCTGAACATGCCGTGGAAACCCGACATCATGGTCTTGCCACTGGCCCGCTCGACAATCACCGCTTGCAGGTTCACGGTCGAGTCCACGGTGCCGAGCCCGGCGCCAAACAGGAACAATGCGGCCACCAGCCAGGGCAGGGAGGTCATCGTCGCCAGCAACGGCAACGCCAGGCAGATCAGAATCGTGCCGCCGCTAAGCACCCGCCGGCAGCCGAACCGCGCCGCCAGCGCGCCGGAAATCGGCATCGCCAGGATCGACCCGACCCCCAGGCATAACAGCAGCAACCCGAGGGTGCCTTCATCCAGGTTCGCCCGCACCTTGGCGTAAGGCACCAGCGGCGCCCAGGCGGCGATGCCGATGCCGGCGATGAGATAGGCGATGCGGGTGGACATCTGTTCCAGGCGTCCGGGAATAAAGGTGGGCGGGGGCGTAATGGCAGTCATGAAACGTCCTTGGCTTTCGGGCGGTGTGGTGCGGTGCGGCGGGTAGGGGCCTATGCTTGCATATCCACTGACCGCACTGCGACCCCAAGGTGCCGGCCAACGTGCAGGCTTTGCTCTCACAGCCTTTGCCAGCATAAAGTACCGGCCCCTGCTGGCTGATACCGGGTTTGGTCCATGACGAAGTTTTACGACGCGCGCGGCAATATCTATGGAGTCGTTTCACCGCAGCAGGTCCGTGACCACGGCATTGGTCTGCCCCAGTCAGCCGTCCAGGCTGCCCAGGCACGTGAGTCCTGGGCAACGGCTGCCGTGCACGCGTTCTGCGCCTGGGCACCGGATGAGGCGCCGCCGGACGCCAAGGCCCATCGCAGTGACGGCCTGTTGATCGGTCCGTTCCAGAGCGAACCGCCTTTTGATCTGTTGATCGTCAACACCGACGGCACTCTGGCCGAGCGCAGCGGCAATGGCCTGACGATTTTCTCCCAGGCGTTGCAAGCGCAGGGCTTGATGCCGGGCGCGGGGGAGTGTGTGCTGCAGGTTCATCACGATAAACCCGACGGCTTGTCACCGTTGCAAACCTCGGTTCGTGCCGCTGAGTTCGACGGCGTTCAAGGCTTCTGGCTGGACCTGGGCAAACCGTTGTTCGGGGTCCAGGCTGTTGGCGCCCAGGAGGTCGAGAGCGTGCTGTTCAACCAGTGCGATGTCAGCCGTGTGGCGGCGCTTCACCAGTTGAACCCAGCGTGGGGCCACAGCCAGTTCGTGAGTATCGGCAATCCTCATTGCGTGACGCTGGTGGCGGGTGTCGAGGCGTTGCCGGGCAATTCGCAGATGCGTGCTGCGGCGCTGTCGCAAAGCCTGACTCGGATTGCTTATGCGGCGCCCGGTGGGGCCGGCGTCCCGTGCCCGAGGGGGGTGAATCTGCAATGGGCCTGGCACGAAGCCGAAGGGCGAATCGCGGCCCGGGTGTTCGAGCGAGGTGAGGGACCCACGGCTTCCTCGGGCACCAGCGCCAGTGCCGTGGCC
>NZ_JAHBCZ010000069.1:0-18282 GCF_019956035.1 Pseudomonas sp. A-RE-22 | reverse complement strand
TGAAGACAGGGACTGTTTAAGCGTCGTATTCTTTTTCATGGACTCGCCCTCGCTGTCGTTGGCTTCTTAGACTGCCACCGCGGCGCATTGACGCCTCGGCGTGGGCGAGTCCATCTAATTACGGCGGGTCACTTTTGGAAGAGCCGGGAGCCGGACCAGCCAAAAGTAACCAAAAGCGCTTTGCCCCACCACTCGGAGCCTCGCTGCGGCCTTATAGCCGACCTGGCTCTTGGTGATACCGCATTTCTACTGTGGGAGCGGGCTTGCTCGCGAAGGCGGCCTTGCAGCCGACCTGGCTCTCCCGGTCGTACACCCATCAGATCTGTGGGAGCAAAGCTTGCTCGCGAGGCGGCCTAATAGTCGACCTGGCTCTTCCGGTCGTACTCCGATCCCATTGTGGGAGCGAGCTTGCTCGCGATGACAGCGGCATATCCGACAAAGGTGCAGGCTGACTCACCGCTATCACGAGCAAACTCCCACAGCAGCGCCAGACAAGTGGCCCCTCCAACAGGCTTGACCCACATGCCGCCAGGCATCACATTGCCTGGGCCGGCGATAAGCCCGCTGTTTCGTTGTGCAGCAGATTTTTGTGGAGCCCATGACCGCGTCGATTCCGATCCGTCCCCCCTGCCCGCCCGGCGTCTGCGATTGCGGCCGTGATGCCTTGCTGCAAGCGCCTGGCAGCGACCTGCGCATCCTTTGCTTGAATCGCCAGGAAGAAAAACGCCTGCTTGAACGCCTGGAGAACATCCAGAGCCTCGACGAACTCCAGCGCCTGCAGCAACGCCTGTACGAAAACCTGGGGATCCGCCTGAGCGTCGAGCCTGGCTATAACGAAGTGCGGACCATGCGCGGCATCGCCATCGAATTCCAGAACCAGCCCGGCCTGTGCCGCAAGATTCGCCAGTCGATTCCCGCCGCCATCCGCCGTGGGCTGGAAAAACGCCCCGAAATTGCCTGGCGACTGCTGGATGCTCACGATCTGTTTCGCGACATCTGAACCCAGGCGGCTCCTTCCCTGGAGCGGCACCTGGGCCTAGAAATCCACCGTTGCGGAAAGCAGGTAGGTGCGCGGGGTCGACAACGTCAATCCGGCCTCACTGTCATCCGACGCCCCGGCCGAACTCCAGTAGCGCTTGTCTGCCACGTTTTCGATGTTGGCCCGCAGGGTGACGTTCTTCTCGTCGACCTTGAATGCGTAGTGGGCGCCGACGTCGAAGCGTTCCCAGGAATCGATTTCCTTGGTGTTGGACTGGTCCAGGTACTGCGAGCTGGAGTAGATGCCCCGGCTGGTCAGGGTCAGGCCCTGTACCGTCGGCACGTCCCATTCGGCGCCGAGGTTGACGTTGTACTTCGGCGTGGCCGGTGCGCGGTTGCCATCGAAGGTGCCGTTGGTGGTTTGGGTCAGCTCGCTGTCGATGTACATCACGCCGCCGAGCAAGCGGGTTCCCCTCAGCGGTTCACCAAATACGCTCAACTCCACGCCGGTGTTTTCTCGCTTGCCGTTCGGGCCGAAGATACGCGTCGTGGCGTCGGTCGCATAGGCCGGCTGCTTGATCCGGAACAGCGCGGCGGTGACGGCGAATGGGCCGGCATCATACTTGGCGCCCACCTCGACCTGACGGCTGATGAACGGCGGGAAAATCTCATCCTCGTTCACCGACGTCGATGGCGCGATCTTGCCCTGGCTCAGGCCTTCCATGTAGTTGGCATACAGCGACAACTTGTCCGTCGCCTTGAACAGAATGCCGCCCGACGGTGAAACCTTTTCCTCATCGTAGGCAGTGTCGCCCTTGACGTTATTCGTCCAGTCGTCAACCTTCACCCGTTGCCAGCGAGCGCCGAGGGTCAGCAGCAAGCGATCGTCGAACAGCCCCAGGGTGTCGGACAACGCCACGCCACTGAAGCGGTTCTCGGTGTAGACCTTGTCGTCCTGTCGCGTCGGGTTGCTCGGCGTCGGGGTCTGCACCGGGTCATACAGGTTGCTGCGACCGTTGGCGTAACGGGCGCCGCCATTTTCGAAGTCCATGTAGAAATAGCTGGCAGCCAGGTTGACCTCATGGCTCACCGGGCCGGTATGGAACCAGTTGCGCACCCCGGCTGTGGCCGTGCGGACATTTTCGTCGCGGGTAAAGTCTCGGGGCTGGACGGTGAAGTCACCCGCGTCGTTGGTCACCGAAACGTTGTGCCGAAGGAAGTCGTGCTCGCTTTTGCGCGCCCCCACACCGCCATACAGCATGACGGAATCGTTGACGTCGAACTCAGCGTTCACAGTGCCGAAGGTGTCCTTGGTGCGCGCCTTGCTCCAGGACTGGGCGTAGTTGTCGCGCACATCACTGGCGTGAGGAACCTGCGCATTGGCGCCCACCTGCACGCGTTCCTGGGGCGCGTCGGTGTTACGCTCGGTGCGGCCAATGTCCGTCGAGAGCCGCAGGCGCTCACCGCGAAAATCCAGGCCCAGTACCGCCATCTCGCGGTCCACGCTCTGGTGATCCCATTCGGTGTCGCCCGCCTGCTTCACGCCATTGAAGCGAATACCGAACTTGTCATCCTCACCAAAACGCCGACCGACATCCACGGCACCGCCCAGTTGGTTGTTGGAGGCATAGCTGCCGGTGAACGAGGTGATGGGCTTGTCGGTGGCACGCTTGGGTACCACGTTGATCCCGCCCCCCACGCTGCCCCGCGGCGAGATACCGTTGATGAGCTGGCTCGGGCCCTTGAGGATATCGACGCGTTCGGCCATCTCCATGTCGATGGTGTAGGTCGGCAAGATGCCGTAGAGACCGTTGTACGCAACATCGCTGTTGAACAGGCTGAAACCGCGAATGGTGAACTGCTCAAAGCGCCCGCCCGCCGGGTTGGTGGCGCGGACCGACGGGTCGCTGGCGATCAGGTCGCCCAAGGTGCGCGCCTGCTGGTTCTTGACCGCCGCGCTGGTGTAGGTGGTCATGCTGAACGGTGTTTCCATGAAATCCCGCGAGCCCAGCAAGCCTTGCGAACCACGGCGAGCAACCTGGCCACCGGCATACGCCGGGCTGTCCGTCGACGTCGTGGCGCCTAGAATCGAAGTGGGTGCCAGTTGCAGGCTGCCGCCTTCCGGTGCCGGCATCAGGATATAGGCCTGCTCACCCACCGCTTGCAATTGCAGGCCCGAGCCCGACAACAGCCGGGCAAACCCCTCCTCTACGCCAAACTCGCCCGAAAGCCCGGCGCTGTTGCGACCACTCACCAGGGCCGGATCCACCGACAGGTTGACGCCCGCCAGCCCGGCAAACCGGGTCAACGCCGCGCCGAGGCTGCCGGCCGGCACCTGATAGCTGCGCCGTTCGGCTTCTTCGGCCAGGCTCGATGAGATAAAGAATGGGCTGGCGCTCAAGCTCAGCATGAGGCTCAGGTTCAACAGCGGACGCCAGCCGGCAAAGGCCGGGCGCAAACGCAAAGGTGCAACTGCGGACATTGGAAAGCGCTCTCATTTTTGTTCAGTTGCCTTGAATGACAAGCGAGACAAAAAAAGGGGACAGGCATCAGGCCATATTTTTGCGAAGCGTCAACGTGACCCAGTAGCGAGTGCGCATGTGCACGTCCAGCGGTAGGCTGGCCGCAAGCAGCGTGAGGATTCGGTCGGTGTTGTCCAGGCGGAAGCTGCCAGTGATTCGCAGGGCTTCCAGGGTTTCGTCCCAACGCAACACCCCGGGGCGATAGCGGCTCAGTTCCCGCAGGAAATGCCCCAGCGGCTGGTCCTGCGCTACCAATACGCCGTCACGCCAACCCAGCTGCGCCACATCGAACGCCTTCACTGGCCCCGCGCCTGAATCCTGGATGTTGACCTGCTGGCCCGCCCCCAAGCTCAGCAATGGCCCGCGCAGGGGTTGCAGTTGTGCCGAGCCGCTGACCACCGCCACCCGGCAATCGCCCTCGCCCAAGTGCAGGCAGACCTCGCCACGAGTGATGGTGATGAGTCCATAGGGTGATTGAACGGACAGCGGCGTGCTCCCGGCAAGCCTGAGGGCCATTTCGCCGCGCACCAACACCAGGCGTCGCGCCTTGAGGTCCAGGTCGACGGCGCTGTCGGTGTTCAGTTGCAGCGCACTGCCATCGACCAGCGACCAGCGCCGTTGCTCGCCCGTGGCAGTGTGCAAATCAGCGCGCCAGGCCTCCAACGGCAGCTCTCGCCCCAGCAGCCAAGCGGTCGGGACCAATGCGGCGACGCCCAATGCGCGCTTGAGCACCTCGCGCCGAGCCAGCACTGGGCGGTCCAGGGTTGCCATGCCCAGGGACGCGGGCACCCCGGCAAAACGCTGGCGCAATCGCTGGGCCTTCTGCCAGGCCGCCTCGTGATGATCGCTGCTGTCGCGCCAGCGTTGCAGGGCCGCCGAGTCGAACGCATTCCCGTCGAACTCCATCAGGGTCAACCAGCGAGCCGCCGCCCGTGCCGCTTCGCGGGCTTCGGGTGATGGGGTCGAGCGCATCAGAAGTCCACCAACAGGCAATGTTCATAGGCCTGGGCCATGTAGCGTTTCACGGTGCGTTCGGACACTTGCAGGCGTTCGGCGATCTCGCGATAACCCAGGCCTTCAAGTTGGCTCCAGAGAAAAGCCCGCCGCACCAGGGGCGGCAGGCCATCGAGCAGTTCGTCCAGGGCTTGCAGGGTTTCCAGCAGCAGCCAGCATTGCTCTGGCGACGGTGCGCAGGCTTCAGGCAGGCTCGCCAGAGCGTCGAGATACGCCTGTTCCAGATTGCGCCGGGTGTAGAAGTTGCTCAGCAGGCGTTTGCCAACGGTCAGCAGATAAGCCCGGGGTTCTTGCAGGTCAGCCAAGGTCTGGGAACTGGAAAGCACCCGCAGGAAGGTATCCTGGCGCAGGTCCGCCGCATCCCAGGCATTGCCCATGCGCCGCCGCAGCCAGCCTCCAGCCAGCTACCGTGGTCACGGTACAACGCATGGAGGGAATGCTCCGTCGGCATAACTGCATCACACATGTCCAGAAGCCTGCGCAAAGTCTTAAATGAGACTGATTCTAATTAATGTTCGCGCGTTAATCCAAGCTCTTTGTACAAAGTGTGTCTAAACACGGGGATGGAATTGATAGAGGGCCCTGTGGGAGCGAGCTTGCTCGCGATGGCGGTGCGTCAGAAACATCGATGCTGACTGATACTCCGCTATCGCGAGCAAGCTCGCTCCCACAGGCAGGTCTTTTATCAGTGGCTGGCGTGCAAGGTCTTCGGCACCTCAGGCATGGCCGATGAGTGATGGTTGATGATCTTCCACTGGCCATCGAGGCGCTCATAGAGGAAGGTGTAGCGCGCCTGGACCTCGCGCTTGGAACCGTCGGCCTGTGTGAGCGTGAAGGTATAGACACCACTGTCCATCGCCGCATCGGGGCCCAGATGGCGGATCTCCCGATAGTTGATTTGCCCCACCGGTTTGCCGGCCAGGAAATGCTCGAAATAATCCTGGATCTGCGCCGGCGTGTTGCGCACCTTGTTGGAAACAGTCGGTTGCAAAATCGCATCCGGGGCATAGAGGCCGGTCACGGCGGTGGCGCTACCGGTTTGCAGCGCGGTGTTCCAGCGGTCGAACAGTGCCGCGATCTCGCGGTCATTCACATTCTTGGGCTGCTCGGCCACTGTGCGATACACATAAGGCGTAGCCTCAAGCGCCTGGACAAGCGGCGCGGCCAGCAGGAATAAAGCAGCGATGGCGCAGGTTTTCATTTTCATCAACGTGGTCCTTTGGGTTTCAATGGGTCCACTTTGCCGGCCTTCCCTGCCTTCGCCATCGGCCAACCGGTGCCAATCGCCTATGCCGTTCGGCAGATAGGCTCGGTGCCGGTGACACGTTCTAATGACGCCACCGCGAACCGGACCGGTCCTCTTCCACGCTGGAGTTCCCCATGCAAAGCCCACCCCATGACCCCGGCAGTGCCCTGGCCATCCGCAGCCAATATCGCCAGTCGCAAAGTCGTGCCGCACGCCTGGGCCTGCTGCTGGGCACCGGCCATGAACTGACGCAGTTGCCCCTGTCGGCCATGCGCCAGCGTGCGCTGCAACGGGCGTGCGCGTTCATGGCCATGGACCATGGCCTGCTACTGGAGTGGGCGCCGGACCAGCCGTTGCGCACCCTCGCCAGCCATGGCAGCGCGGAACGACTCGAGCTGCTCGCCAACCTGGCCCAGCCACAAATGCCCGGCCCACAATGGCTGGAATCGCCCGGCAGCGCCCTGCCCCAGGTCTTGCGGGTACCGTTGCGTGCCTCCGACGGCGTAGAGTTCGGGGCGTTGTTGCTGGGCAACAGCGTGGCCCTCGGCGCGCCGGACAACGAAGACATCGAATCACTGCAATTGCTCGCGACGCTGTTGGCGGCACACCTGGAGAACAGCCGTCTGCTCGAAGCGCTCCAGGCCCGCGAACGGACCATGTCCGAGTTGGTCCACCGCTTGTTCAGCGCCCAGGAAGACGAACGCAAGCGCGTGGCCTACGACCTGCACGACGGCCTGGCGCAGAATCTCGCCGGTTTGCATCAGCGCTTGCAGGGCTTCGCCGGTCGCTGCCCGTCGCTACCGCCTGCACTGGCGAACGAGCTGCAAAGCATCCTCGACCTGGCCCAAGGCTGCGTCGGCGAAGGCCGGCAACTGATCAGCGGCCTGCGCCCCCACGTACTGGATGATTTCGGCCTGTACAAAGCCGTCGACAAGGAGGCCGATCGCCTGCGCGACGCCGGCCTGACGGTGAACTGGGCCGAACACAGCACCGCGCGCCTGCCGGGCAACACGGAGATCGCCCTGTTTCGCATTGCCCAGGAAGGCATCAACAACATTCTCAAGCACGCCCAGGCCAGCCATGTGCAGTTGGGGTTGGCGGTGGACGATGGCCACGCTTGCCTGCGAGTGGAGGACGATGGCCGTGGCTTTGCCCTGGAACAGCCCATCGAGACCAACGGCAGCTGCCATCTGGGGCTGGCCGCCATGCAGGAGCGCGCGCACTTGCTGGACGGTCACCTGAGCTGTTGCAGCCAGCCCGGTGGCGGCACCCGACTGCTGGCCAGCGTGCCGCTACCGGCCCACGGAGGACACCCATGAACCGACCTTTGCGCCTGCTGCTGGCCGATGACCACGAAGTCACCCGCACCGGGTTTATCAGCATGCTCGCCGGCAATCCGGGATTCGAGGTCGTTGGCCAGGCCCGCGACGGCCAGGAAGCCCTCGACCTGTGCGAGCGGCTACAGCCGGACATCGCGATTCTCGACATCCGCATGCCCGTCCTCAACGGTTTGGGCGCGGCGCGGATCCTGCAGCAGCGCCAGCCCGGAATCAAAGTCGTGATCTTCACCATGGATGACAGCCCCGACCACCTCGAAGCCGCCATCGGTGCGGGCGCGGTCGGCTATCTGCTCAAGGACGCCAGCCGCGATGAAGTGCTCGACGCCCTCAAACGGGTCGCCCAGGGCGAAGAGGCGTTGAACAGTTCGGTCAGCGCGCGCCTGCTGCGCCGCATGGCCGAGCGTGGTGCGAATGGTGCCACTCAAGTCCAGGCCCTGACCGCCCGGGAACGCCAGGTCCTGGGGCTGGTGGCCGGCGGTTTCAGCAACCGTGAAATCGGCGAGAAGCTGGGCATCGCACCCGGCACGGCCAAGGCCCACGTAGAGCGCGTCATCGGCAAACTGGGCGCCGCCGACCGGACCCAGGCCGCCGTGCGCGGCGTTGCCCTGGGCCTGGTGGCGCAACCTGCCGGGCAATGGCCATGAGGTTTCTCGCCGCCCGCCGCTGGGCCGACCTGCCCTTGCGCGGCAAGGCCCTGGTGGTGATCTCCCTGCCCCTGGTGGTCCTGCTGCTGTCGCTGGTGCTGATCTATATCACCGAACGCCAGACCGCCCGGGCCGAAGAGGATGTGCGTCGGGTGCTGCTGGTCCAGGGTGATATCCAGACAGTCCATACCCTGCTGGCCGAGGCAGCGGCCAGCGTGCGCGGCTACCTGCTGACCCGCCGCGAAGATTTCCTGCCCAGCTACGAGCAGGCTACGCCGCTGATTCACGCCGCGTTGCAGCGCCTGGACCACAACATTCGCGACGCCAGGATGCGCGAACACCTAAAGACCATCACTCCGCTGATCGCCGACAAACTCGACGGTTTGCTTGCGCTGCGCAATGGCAAGCGCGACGACCCCGAGGCCATCACCGCGATCCTGATCGAAAACAAACAGGTACTGGACGTATTGCGCGAGCAGATCAGCGCCATGCGCATACGCGAGGATGCCCTGCTCGCCGACCGCAGCGCCGCCGCCTCGGCCACGCGCATGCGCCTGTTGTTCGCCACCTTGCTGGCGGCGGTGTGCGGGCTGCTGGGGGCGATTGTCGCGGTGCTGTTCCTGTCCAAGGGCATTGTCGCCCGGGTCCAGCAGGTGCAAGGCAACGCCCAGCGCCTGGCATTGGGCCAACCCTTGTTGCCACAACCGCCGGAGCAGGACGAAATCGGCCAACTCGGCACGCGCCTGGTGGAGGCCGGGCAGTTGCTCGCCGAACGCGAGCGGGCCCTGCGCGATAACGAGGAGCGCTTGCGGCTGATCATCGATGGCGTGAAGGACTACGGGATCTTCGCCCTGGATGCCCAAGGCTACGTCACCACCTGGAACGCTGGCGCGGAACGGATCAAGGGCTACACCGAGCAGGAAATCCTCGGCCGGCATTTTTCCCTGTTCTACCTGGCCGAAGAGTGCCCGGCGCACCCGGAGATGGCCCTGCGCGAAGCCACCCGCGACGGTCATTACATGGAAGAAGGCTGGCGTTGCCGCAAGGACGGCAGCCGCTTCTGGGCCAGCGTGGTCATCACTGCGCAATACGATGGCACCGGCGCCCTGCGCGGTTTCTCCAAGATCACCCGCGACATCACCGACCGACGCGCTGCCGAGATCGCCCTGCGCACCGCCCGGGAAGAAGCCGAAAGCGCCAGCCGAGCCAAGAGCGAGTTTCTCTCGCGCATGAGCCACGAACTGCGCACGCCACTGAACGCCATCCTCGGTTTCGCTCAATTGCTGGACATGGACTCCACCGCCGGCCAACGCCCTCAGGTCAGCCACATCCTGCGGGCCGGCCAGCACTTGCTGGCGTTGATCAACGAAGTGCTGGACATTGCCCGGATCGAGGCCGGGCGCCTGCCGCTGAACATCGAACCGATCGCCCTGTCGACGGTGCTGCACGAAGCCCTGACCTTGGTTTCACCGATGGCCGCCGACGCCGGGATCCACTTGGCCGAGCTGCCAGCGCTGCCTGACGACAGCGGCGTGCTCGCGGACCGCCAGCGCCTGGTGCAAGTGCTGCTCAACCTGCTGTCCAACGCCATCAAGTACAACCGGCCCGGCGGTGAGGTGCGCATCGAAGTCAGCGTCCAGGCCCATCAGGTAAGCATCGCCGTCAACGACACCGGCCATGGCATTGCCCCGGAACAGCTGGACCAACTGTTCAAGCCTTTCGAACGCCTGGGCGCCGATCCTCAGGTCGAAGGCACTGGCCTGGGGTTGTCATTGAGCAAGAGCCTGCTGGAAATGATGCAGGGCAACCTGCAGGTCCACAGCGAACCCGGACACGGCTGCTGTTTCACCCTGCAACTGCCCGGCACCCAGGTGGTTGGCGCGCATCTGCCACCCATCGCCGCCCTGGCGGTGACGCGTTCGCCTGTGGACTATCACGGCAAAGTCCTGTGCATCGAAGACAACCTGTCGAGCCTGGCGCTGATCGAAACCCTGATGCAACGCCGTCCTGGCATCCAGTTATTGTCGAGCATGCAAGGCCAGATGGGCCTGGACCTCGCTCGCCAGCACACCCCGCAACTGATCCTGCTGGACGTCAGCCTGCCGGACCTCGAAGGCCTGGAAGTCTTGCGGCGCCTGCGCCAATCCCCGGCCACTGCCGCCACGCCCGTGCTGATGATCACCGCCGATGCCAGCGACCTGACCCACCGCGCCCTGCGTGACGCCGGCGCCACGGCGATCCTGACCAAACCTATTCATATCCAGGCCTTCCTGGGCCACCTCGAGCACTATCTACCGGAGCCCGCATGAATCGCGACTTGCGCATTCTGATCGTCGACGATCAGCGCCCCAACCTGGACCTGATGGAACAACTGCTGGCCCGCGAAGGGTTGCACAACGTGTTGAGCAGCACCGAACCGTTGCGCACGCTCGATCTGTTCAACAGCTTCGAGCCGGACCTGGTCATCCTCGACCTGCACATGCCGGCGTTCGACGGCTTTGCCGTGCTCGAGCAACTCAACCGGCGGATCCCGGCCAATGACTACCTGCCGATCCTGGTGCTGACTGCCGACGCGACCCGAGACACGCGCCTGCGGGCCCTGGCCCTCGGCGCCCGGGATTTCATCAGCAAACCCCTGGACGCGCTGGAAACCATGCTGCGCATCTGGAACCTGCTGGAAACCCGTGCGCTCTATAAGGCGTTGCGCGAGTTGATTCCGTCCCAGCAGATCGAACTGTTGCGCCAGCACCGTCCCGCCGCCGGCCCGTCTTGACCTGGCGGCCGTTCCATCAAGGCATTCGATGCATGAAAGTCACTGAACGAACATCGGCAACCGGCCTGCAGGCACACATTCGCGGCGAGCGCCTGGCGACGTCCGACGGCGTATCGGCCAAGGATATCCTGGTCGAAATCTTTGTCCGTGAGCGCAGCGAAGCACACATCGTCGTGCCGGCAGTGGCCGAACCGCTGCTTGTCTGGGTGTTGTCCGGGGAAGCCATCGTCGAGGAGCGTATTGCCAACGAGGTGTGGGAAACGAATACCGTGGTCGCCGGTGATTTTTTCCTGACCACATCCCCGGTTCCTTATGAAATGCGCTGGCAAGTGACCAGCCGCGAGCCATTCGTGGTCATGCATCTGTACCTGGGGTTGGCGTTATTGGAGCGCGCCATTGCCGAAACCGGTGGCAGCCGCGCGATCCAGCTGCGGGAAGTCTCTGGCGGGCGGGATGAAGCACTTTCAGCCTTGCTCGAACAGATTCGGGAGGAATTGACCCGGCGCGGTGAAACCAGTGCCTTGCTGATCCAGGGCGTGGCGCAATGTGTGGCGGTGCACCTGGCGCGGCATTACCGGGATGCCAATGCCGACGACATGTCCGGACGTAACGCCCTGCCCGCTTTCAAGCTCAAGAGGGTGATCCAGTTGATGGAACAACACCTGGCCGCCCCCTTCAGCCTCGGTGACCTGGCCCAGGCCATCGGCATGAGCGAATACCACTTCAGCCGCTTGTTCAAGCGCGCCACCGGGCGTTCACCTTCGCAGTACTTCATCCAGCTGAGAATGGCCCGGGCCCGGCAACTGCTGCTGGAAACCGAACACAGCATCATCGATATCGGCCTGGAGGTTGGCTATGGCAGCGCCAGCCATTTCTCCCAGATCTTCCGCCGTGAAGTGGGCGTGGCGCCGAGTCATTACCGCAAGTAAAACCCCTTTCGGCTGGCTGATCGTGGCTGATCGTTCCCACGCTCTGCGTGGGAATGCATCCCGTGACGCTCTGCGTCACATCCAGAAGCGGAACGCGGAGCGTCCCTGGCGGCATTCCCACGCAGAGCGTGGGAACGATCGACACTGACTACTGTGGGCATGTTCTCATTTGATCCGGTAGTGAAAAGTATTGCGCACTGCCGGCACCGTCACCGCCTTGCCATCGATGATTCGCGGTTGATAACGAAACGTCTGGGCGGCGGCCAGGGACGGTCGGATGAACAATGGGTGGCAACCGTCGATGACCTTGGGGTTATCGATCCGCCCGTCCGGTGTCACGCTGTATTCCACGGTGCAATCGCCTTCCAGGCCCTTGTCCAGGGCGCGTTGCGGATAGTCCGGGGCTTGCTTGCTCAGCGGTTGGTAGCTGCGGCTGTCGGCGGCGGCCTGGCGCGCCTGCTCGGCTTGGCGTTGTTCGGCGAGTGCTTGTGCCTGCCGGACCTGCCGCTGTTGTTCGGCGGCCTGCTGCTCGGCGTCTTGCCTGCGTCGTTCGCTTTCCTGGCGTTCACGCTGCTGTTGGGCCTGTTGCTCGCGCTTTTGCTCCTCGACCCGTTTGCGGGCCAGGGCCGCCTGTTCCAGTTTCTGCGCCTGGACACGCGGGTCGACAACCGGCTGGGTGGGCGCGAGACGCGGCGCTTCTACCGGCGCCGAGGTCGGCTCGACCGATGGCGGTGCAACAGGCGCGACAGGAACCGGGACAAGGGCTTCGGGCGCTGGCGGCAGCATCACCAGTTGCGTGTGCAACACCCTGGGCGTCTCGGCAGCTGGCTTCTCCACGCTCCACCCCAGCACCAACAACGCCACCACACCCGCGTGCAGGGCCACGGCGAGCCCCGCCGCCAGGCTGTTTTTCCAAAAGCGACGGCCCAGCGCAGGTACGCTCAAGGAGGGACTGTCCATGATCATCGCCGTCATTGCGGCGCCTCGGTCACCAGCCCCAGGTTGCTCACGCCGCCCTGTTGCAACGCGGCCATGGCTGCAACGACCCGACCGTAATCGGCATGCGCGTCGGCACGGATGTACACCTGGGTATCGCTGCGCTCGGCGACGACCTGCGCCACCTTGGCGCGCATCTGCTCCAGGTCCACGGCGCTGTCGGACTGGTGGTGGGTGTCCAGCTCTTCGCCCAGGTTCCAGTAGTAACCGCCCTCGGCCTTGACCGACAGGGTGAGGATTTGCTGGCGACGGTCGTTGGCCAGTGCTTCGCTGGCGACCTTGGGCAGTTCGATCTTCACCCCCTGGGTCAGCATCGGTGCGGTGACCATGAAAATCACCAGCAGCACCAACATCACGTCGATGTACGGCACCACGTTCATTTCGGCCTTGGGACCGTGCTTGCGTTGTGGCTTGACGAGCATCTGCCCTCTCCTTTCAAGCGGCCGAGGCCAGGTTCACCGGGGCACCGTGCAGCTTGCGGTGCAGACGCGCCTGCAGCTCGTTGCCAAAGGCGTAGTACCGGGTCAGCAGGGTCTGGCCGCGAGCGGCAAAACGGTTATAGGCAATGACCGCCGGGATTGCCGCGAACAGGCCGATGGCCGTGGCGATCAACGCTTCGGCAATGCCCGGCGCCACAGTGGAAAGGCTGGCCTGTTGCACTTGGGACAGGCCGATAAAGGCATTCATGATCCCCCAGACGGTGCCGAACAAACCGATGTAGGGGCTGACCGAACCGACGGTGGCGAGAAATTGCAGGCCTTTTTCCAGTTGTATTTCCTGTTCACTGATCGCCACTTGCAGCGCGCGCTCGACACCTTCAAGCACCACTTGCGGCGTGCTTGAAGGTTGGTTGAGCTGAGTGAAGGCCAGCACACCCGCCTGGAAAATCGGCGTGACACCACCGTCGTCTTCGCGGACCTGTGCGTGTTCCCGATACAGGGGTAGCAGATCCTGGGTGCCGCGAAAGCGCTGCATGAAACCGTTGAGCTGGCGTTCGTTGCGTTGCAGTACGGCGCTGCGCTGGATGATCAAATACCAGCTCAATAGCGAGGCCAGCAGCAACGTGAGCATGACCGCCTTGACCAGCAGACTCGCGTCACTGATCAGGCCCCAGATCGTCATGTGTTCCAGAGTGGCTTGCATGGTTGAAACTCCTGTCTGGCGGTTATTCGATGAAATGTTCGTGACCGGTTGATGACAGCGTCGCTCAAGGCAGGCGCAGCGCTTTCGCCACGTCGGCCCAGGGCACGAACTTGAAGTTCTGGGTCTGCTCGGGCATGCGCTTGCGGCCGTCCTGGACCACCAGCATGCCCTGGCTCCAAGGCCCGCCGAGGTTCACCGAGGTCACCTCCAGGCCATCGGTTTGCGACGCGCCATCGATGCCCGCGGCCGCGTTCAGACCGACCCGGAAGGCGCCGCGCACGGCATAGGGAGGCTCGGCATCGAGCACCAGGTAACTGTCGTTGCCCTGGCTGGAGATCACCAGGTAGTCGTGGCCGCTGGCCTGGTACAAGGCCATGCCCTCGACGTCAGCGTGCAACGACGAGCCAACCTTGATCACACTGTTCAAGGTCGCCGGTTGGTCGGCCCGGGCATCCACTGCCCAGACGCCGACGTCCTCTTCACCGAGAAACAAGCGTTGGCGCTGCTCGTCGGCGACACAACCTTCAGGCTGGCTGTCGACGCTGAACTGGCGCACCAACTGGCCTTCCACCACGCCGTCCGGCGCGCTCAGGCGGTACTGCACGAAGCGCCCGTCCTTGCCGTTGGCGAAGGCATACAGTTCGCCTTCAGCAGGCTGGAACAGGCAGATGCCGTAGATTTCCTTCAATGACGTCGCAATCTCACCGGCTTCGCGCAACTCGCCGCTGGTGCGGTCGATGCTGAACAGGCTCAAGCTGTTGCGATCTCGGTTGCTGGCCACGGCCAGATCGACGGTTTGCGTGCCCAGCTTGAAGTTCGCCCGCACATCGACGTTATTCAGGCGCCCGACCGCCAGTTCCTGCAGCAACTTGCCTTGCAGGTCATAGGCCAGCAGGCCTTGCTTCTTGTTGGTGCCCAGCACCCGGCTCAGCCCGGGCGTCGTCGGATGCACCCAGATCGCCGGGTCATCGGCGGCATCGCCCTGGCGGGCCACCGGTTCGCTCTGGACGATGGCAGCCACAGTGGGCAGTACCGGCGGCAAAGGCGCTGGCGTGGGTTTCCAGCTGATTTCGCCTTGGTACAGGTGTCCGTTGTCATCGTCGCGCAGCAGCACTTCAATGCCATTTTTCGTCAACCGCGCCGCGAGATTTTCCGGTTCCTTCAGGCCCGCCAACGGCAGGTTGGCTTTGGCGCTCCAACTCTCGTCCTGTTGCTGGTACACATGCAGTTGCGCCGCTTCCGGGTCCAGCCCCAACAGGCCGCCCGGCAGCACGGCCATGGCCCCGGCGCTTTGCTGGAGGTCGCCAAACGGCGCACGCATCGCCACGGGTACCCGCACGGTCTCGGCCTCTGAGGATGCCGGATAGGCCCACCAACCCACCCGCTCCTCGTTGACGAACAATTGATTGGCGCTGTCCTGCACCTGGCAGGTCTTGGCGTCAGGCGGCAATGGCAAGCCGCGCACCCGTTGCGCGCTGTCGCTCAGGCGCTCGCCATTGCCTACCAGCCATTGCTCGCCCTTGCCCTCCTCGCCGACCAGGAACACAAACAGGTTGCTCGCCTCGTCGCGATACAGGCACAGGCCGTTGACCGGGAAATCCCGCGTGGGCAGGTACAACGGCACGCCCCACTGACGGTTTTGTGGGTCGAGGCTGACCACCAGGGCTTGCTGACGCGTGCTGTCGAGGCTGGCGACCAACACGTTCGCGCCTTGGGCACGGCTATCGACACCTTCAAAGGTGCCCTCCAGGCGCGTCAGTTCGCGACCTTGGGCATCGAGCAAGAACAAACCTTCGCGGGCACTGGCCAGTCGCTCGGTCGTCGAAGGGCCGGGCAGGAATGCCAGGGCGTTGATCGACAGTTGCTCGGCTTGAGACCAGGGTTGCAGCTTTAGCTTGGGCGCTGGGTCAGCCGCCAGGGTGGCGGCTGATGCCAGGCTGATCGCCATCGCCAACAGGTAGCGCTTGGGTAAGAAAAACATCGTGTTCAACGGGAAAATCCTTGTCGTTCAGTCAGGCTCAAACGGGCTTGTTGCTCACGTCTATGGGCAGGGAACTCATCTGTGGGAGCAAAGTCCCCTTGCCAAAAGTGATCAGGCACGCGATTCAGAAATGGGTAAAGGTCAGCCCCAGCTTGTAGGTCGGGCCGTACTCTTCGTACTGGCCGTTGTAGGAGCGGTGGCCGGTGTAGACGAAATACGGCTCGTCGGTGAGGTTCTGGGCTTCCAGGCTCACTTGCAGGTTTTTGGTCAGCGAATAACGCGCGCTGAAGTCGACGAAGGTCTGGGCGTCGACGTGCAGGTCATGGTCGCTGTCGCTGATGGACGCCAGCTCGAACAGGTACGCGGACTTGTAGTTGGCCGACAGACGTAGGCTCAGCTTGTCGTTTTCCCAACCCAACATCAGGTTGCCGACCGTGTCCGACTGGTTCGGCAAGTCGATGCTGCGCTTGCGCTGGGTACCACTGGCTTGGTCGAAGCCTTCGATCTCGGCGTCCGAACGACTGAAGGTGGTGTTGGCGCCGAGCAGCAGGCCGTTCCAAGGTGCCGGCAGCCAGTCGAATTTTTGTGAATAGGCCAATTCCAGGCCATACAGCTTGGCGCTGTCGCCGTTGGCGTAGCTGTGGGCTTCTGAAAAATCGGTCCAGGCACCGGTGCCGGCCAGATCGGTGTTGTAGACGAAGTTCTTGATGTCCTTGTAGAACACGAAGGCCGAGACCGTGCCGGCGTGCCCCATGAAGTGCTCGATGCCCAGGTCCAGGTTGCTCGATTCCAGCGGCTTGAGCTCCGGGTTGCCGAACGTCGCCTCGTCATCGTCGATGACAAAACCCGGCGCCAATTGCCCGAAGGTCGGACGCACCACGGATTTGGTCCAGGCCGCACGCACCTGGGTGTTCTTGTCCAGCTGATAGCGCGCGTGCAGGCCCGGCAACCAGTGGTGATACTTGCGGCGGGTCTCGGTGTCGGTGAATACGCCGTCGGTGGCGCCGGTGCCCTTGGCTTCGAACTCGGTGCCTTCGTAGCGCATGCCGGCGATGAAGCGCCAGTCATCGATATCGACGGTGTTCATCAGGTATCCGGCGTTGATGTCCTCGCTCATCTTGAAGTCGTTGACTCGCGACTCCTGCTCGTCAAAAAACTCATCGCGATTCAGACCGCCGAGCAACTGCTTGATCGCGTCGGCGCTGATGCCCGGGCCGAAGCGGCCGAGGCGATAGTCCACGTTGCCTTTCTGGAACTGCCCGAGGTTCAACTGCTCGTCGGTAAACCCCAAGTCGTCGAAATCCTTGTAGACCCAGGCATTGAGGTCGTTGTCCTTGTTACGTCGGCTGACTTTGCCACCGAACTTGACCTGGGACGCATAGCCACGCAGGTCATAGTCCCGGGCCAGGTCCAGGCGCAGGTTTTTCTCGGTGTCGGTGGTCTTCTGTTCTTCCCAATCCACCTTGTCGAGGCTGAAGTTGGCCGGATCGTAGAACCCCGAGCCGATGATCGGCCGCGGTTTGTCGCTGTCGTAGAAGCCGCCGTTGAAACCGTCGATGCCTTCGAAAGTGGCGCCGGCGATGTGGCCGGGGCTGTCTTCGCTGGATTGGCTATAACCGCCCTGGCCACTCAGGGTCCAGAGCCCGAACATGCGTTCGCCACCGAGCACGTAGGATTGGATTTCCTGGGTTTCTTCACGTTGCTTGAGTTTGCGCTTGCCCTCGGCATCCCCCAGTTCACCGGCGGCTTGCGGGTCTTCGAAGGCAATGCTGGCGGCGTTGCGGGTTTCACTGTCCTTGTAGCGGCTGTACAGCGTGCGCAGGTAATAGCTGCTGAAGTCATCGGGCTTGTAGTCGAAGTTCAACCCGCCACCGGCACGCTCGCGACGGATGTCGTAGTCGCGCTGTTCGAACTCTTCGAGGCGCGAGCCTTGCTCGAAATCCCAGGCGCCGCCGGTTTCGACATTGTCCGAACCGAAGTCACGCTTCTGCCAGCTCAGCGCCGCAGCCACGCCGAAATTGTCGATGCCGTCGCCGAGGCTGAAACGATCACTGATGGCGCCGGAGAATTTCGGGCTGGTCTGGCTGGTGTTCTTGTCATAGCTGGCTTCGCTGCTGCCGGTGTAGAACAGGCCCTTGTGGTCGAAGGCCGAGAGGCTTTTGACGTCCACCGTACCGCCCAGGGAATTGGCGTCCATGTCCGGCGTCAGGGTCTTGATCACCGACAACGATTGCACCAGCTCCGAAGGCAGCACATCCAGGGCAACGGCCCGGCGTTCGCTCTCCGGGGCTGGCACCAGCGTACCGTTGATGGTCACGCTGTTGAGGTCCGGTCCCAGGCCGCGCACGCTGACAAACCGGCCTTCGCCCTGGTCGCGCTCGACGCTGACACCGGGCAGGCGCTGCACCGCTTCGGCGACGTTTTCATCCGGCAACTGCGCCACGCCGTCGGCATGCACCACGCTCTTGATGCTATCGGCGCTGCGCTGTTCCTTGAGGGCCTGATCGATGCTGGCCGCCTGGCCGACCACTTCAACGTGTTCAGTGGCCGCCTGCTCGGCGGCGCTCAGTCGCTCACTGGCAATGGCCATCGCCAATGCGGTGAACGTGAAACCGACGAGCCCGGCAGTGCTTGTGCGGTGATACATGGTGGTCCTCCCCAGGAATCCGGAAATCCGCCAGGCAATGGCCCGGCAACTGGGAGGGCACGCTAGGGG
>NZ_JAHBCZ010000068.1:0-18349 GCF_019956035.1 Pseudomonas sp. A-RE-22 | reverse complement strand
ACGCTCTGCGTCACCTTCCAGAAGCGGAACGCGGAGCGTCCCTGGCGGCATTCCCACGCGGAGCGTGAGGAACGATCTTCCACCGCCGCCGCACCCTTATCGTTCCCACGCTCTGCGTGGTAATGCATCCCGTGACGCTCTGCGTCACCTTCCAGAAGCGGAACGCGGAGCGTCCCTGGCGGCATTCCCACGCGGAGCGTGAGGAACGATCTTCCACCGCCGCCGCAGCCTGATCGTTCCCACGCTCTGCGTGGTAATGCATCCCGTGACGCTCTGCGTCACCTTCCAGAAGCGGAACGCGGAGCGTCCCTGGCGGCATTCCCACGCGGAGCGTGAGGAACGATCTTCCACCGCCGCCGCACCCTTATCGTTCCCACGCTCTGCGTGGTAATGCATCCCGTGACGCTCTGCGTCACCTTCCAGAAGCGGAACGCGGAGCGTCCCTGGCGGCATTCCCACGCAGGAGCGTGGGAACGATCAATCAAGATCAAAAGATCGCAGGCTTCGCCAGCTCCCACAGGGATCCCCAGTGTTTTCAGAAGTGGGTGAATGCTAGTCTTGGTCAACGCTGTTGCCAGGGAGCCCTCATGGGCAATCACAAGATCGAGATTCGTCGCAGTAACGTCGAGAAAATCCTGTTGGCCGCCGAGAAGGTCTTTGCCGAGAAAGGCTTCGGCAGCACCGCCATGGCCGACATCGCCGCCGAAGTGCAATTGCCTCGTTCCAACCTGCATTACTACTTCAGCACCAAGAGCGAACTGTACAGCGCCGTGCTGTTCGATCTGCTGGAGGTCTGGAAGCAGGACGCCTTGTGCTTCGAAATGTTCGACGACCCACGGGTGGTGCTCAGCAGCTACATCCGCGCCAAGATGAACCACTCCCGCAGCCGGCCCTACGGCTCGAAGGTCTGGGCCAACGAAATCATCCACGGCGCCCCGACGCTGGGCCAGGCGCTGGACGCCAGCCTCTATGACTGGGCGAAGATGAAGGAAGCGAAAATCCGCCAGTGGGTGGAGGACAAACGCATCCTCCCGGTGGAGCCTTCAAGCCTGCTCTACATGATCTGGGCCTCGACCCAGCATTACGCCGACTTCGACCACCAGATCAACATCCTCAACGACCACCAGCCGCTGTCGGACATGCAGTTCGAGCGGGCGGTGCAGACGGTGACCAGTGTGATTTTGCGGGGGATCGGGTTGGAGCCTTGAGGTTTTGTGGTGAAGCGGATGGCGTCATCGCGAGCAAGCTCGCTCCCACATTGGATTTGTGGTGAACATAAATTTTGTGTTCACAACCGGTCCCCTGTGGGAGCGAGCTTGCTCGCGATGGCGCCAGTCCAGGCACCCTAACCCTCAGACAGTGACATGATAGGGATTACGCGGATCATGGTTCCAATCCAGGAACGGCTTGCCGGTGTCTACCGTCACCATCTCGATGCAGTCCTGCACCGGGCAGGTGATCTGGCACAGGTTGCAGCCCACGCACTCTTCATCGATCACTTCATATTTATGCGTGCCGTCAGCCTGCTTGAGGCTGGCGATGGCCTGGTGTGAGGTGTCCTCGCAGGCGATGTGGCAGCGCCCGCATCCGATGCAGGCCTGCTGATCGATCTTGGCGATGACCTGATAGTTGATGTCCAGGTACTTCCAGTCGGTGGTGTTGCCCACCGCGCGACCGGAGAACGCTTGCAGGTTGGCGTGGCCCTGACTGTCCATCCAGCGCGACAGGCCGTCCTTCATCTCTTCGACGATGCGGAAACCATGCAGCATCGCCGCCGTGCAGACCTGCACCGCACCGCTGCCCAGGGCGATGAATTCGGCGGCGTCGCGCCAACTGCCGATGCCACCGATGCCGCAGATCGGCAGGCCTTGAGTCTGCGGGTCACGGGCGATTTCGGCGACCATGTTCAGCGCGATCGGCTTGACCGCCGAGCCGCAATAACCGCCATGGGTGCTCTGGCTGCCGACGCTGGGCAGGGCGACCATGCGGTCCAGATCGACGCTGGTGATGGAGTTGATGGTGTTGATCAACGACACCGCATCCGCCCCACCGCGATGGGCTGCCCGGGCGGCTACGCGGATGTCGGTGATGTTCGGCGTGAGCTTGACGATCACTGGCAGCGAACAATAAGTCTTGCACCAGCGGGTCACCTGCTCGACGTACTCCGGCACCTGGCCGACCGCCGCGCCCATGCCGCGTTCCGGCATGCCGTGGGGGCAGCCGAAGTTCAGCTCGATGCCGTCGGCGCCGGTTGCCTCCACCAAGGGCAGGATGCGTTTCCAGGATTCTTCGACGCAGGGCACCATCAGCGACACGATCAACGCCCGGTCCGGCCAGTCCTTTTTCACCTGGGTGATTTCCCGCAGGTTGATCTCCAGCGAACGGTCGGTGATCAGCTCGATGTTATTGATGCCCAGCACTTCGCGATTGGCACCGTAGTGGGCCGAGTAACGCGAGGACACGTTCACCGCCGCCGGATCCTCTCCGAGGGTTTTCCAGACCACGCCACCCCAGCCGGCCTCGAAGGCACGGACCACGTTGTAGGCCTTGTCGGTGGGCGGCGCGGAGGCCAGCCAGAACGGGTTGGGCGCTTTGATGCCGGCGAAGACAATCGACAGATCGGCCATTTACGCAGCCTCCACATTGAGCATCAGTTGAGCGTTGATCGCCTCGGCGGCGAGCTTGCCGTGCTGCACG
The DNA here is from genome assembly GCF_019956035.1 of Pseudomonas sp. A-RE-22. Classification (NCBI taxonomy): domain Bacteria; kingdom Pseudomonadati; phylum Pseudomonadota; class Gammaproteobacteria; order Pseudomonadales; family Pseudomonadaceae; genus Pseudomonas; species Pseudomonas sp. A-RE-22. The sequence goes on along the minus strand of NZ_JAHBCZ010000068.1, from coordinate 15,652 downwards.
GCCTGCACAGTGAGGTCCTGGTCCAGGCTGGTGCAGTCGCCGCCGGCATAGACGCCGGGAATGCTGGTGCGCAGGTTTTCGTCCACCAAAATCCGCCCGTCCTGGCGCTTGAGTTCCCGGGCCAGCGGATCCACCAGCGCGTTGTCGTCGAAGGCTTGGCCGATGGCTTTGAAAATGGCGTCGGCGGGCAGGTCGAAGGTGTCGGTGCCAATGACCAGCCGACCGTTCTCCAGATGCGTGCGAGAGAAGCGCATGCCGCACACATGCCCGGCGGCATCGAGCAACACCTGTTGCGGTTGGGCCCAGGTCAGCAGGCGCACCTGATTGGCCTTGGCGATGTCCTGCTCGTGCAAGGTGGCCCCCATGTCTTCAAGGCCGCGACGGTAGACCAGATTGACGTCCCGGGCGCCGAGGCGAGCCATTTGCACGGCCATGTCGATGGCGGTGTTGCCGGCGCCGAGGACGATGCAACGGTCGGCCAGGGGCAACTGGCTGAGGTCATCGGCCTGGCGCAGTTCGCGGATGTACTCGGTGGCGGCCAGCAGCCCTGGCGCTTGTTCGTCACTCAGGCCCAGTTGTTTGCTGGCGGCCAGGCCGAGGCCGAGGAACACTGCGTCGAACTGCTGGTGCAGGTCGCTCAGGCTCAGGTTCTCGCCGAGTTTCTGGCCGTGGCGGATTTCGATGCCGCCGATCTCCAACAGGAAGTCCAGTTCACGTTGGGCGTAATCGTCCACCAGTTTGTACTTGGCGATCCCGTATTCGTTGAGGCCGCCGGCTTTCTCCCGGGCTTCGAACATCACCACCTCATGGCCGTGCATTGCGCTGCGATGCGCACACGACAACCCCGCCGGCCCGGCCCCGACCACGGCGATGCGCTTGCCGGTGGCGGCGGCCCGCTGGAAGGGGTGTTCGCTGAAGTGGGCGTTGTCCACGGCATAGCGCTGCAACGAGCCGATCAGCACGGGTGCGCATTCCTGGGCGTTGTTGCGCACGCAGGCTTGCTGGCAAAGGACCTCGGTGGGACAGACCCGAGCGCAACTGCCGCCGAGGATGTTGGCCGAAAGAATCTTCTGCGCCGCGCCTTGGACGTTGTCCTGGTGGATGTTGCGAATGAACGAAGGAATGTCGATTTCGCTTGGGCAAGCATTCACACACGGCGCGTCGTAGCAGTACAGGCACCGGGAGGCTTCCAGGTGGGCCTGGCGCGCGTTGAGTGGCGGTGCCAGGTCGCTGAAGCGAGCGGCGAGGGTGGCCGGGTCTTCCTGGGAATGGGGGAGGTGACTCAAGGGCTGGATCATGGAGTGGGCCTCACGGTGTTTGAGGTGCTGCCTCTGGTGGGCAGTGGTTTTTCGGGTGCCTCGATCGTTCCCACGCTCCGCGTGGGAATGCAGCCCGGGACGCTCTGCGTCCCAAAGCGGAACGCGGAGCGTCCCCAGAGGCATTCCCACGCAGAGCGTGGGAACGATCCTGGGGTCAGCGTTTCACGGCGGTTGGCTTATTCAACTCCGCCCGCTTGCTCAGCAAATCGAACACCGCCGGATACGCCGGCCGTTCGATGTAGCGCCCGGCGCCGCGCTCGGCTCGCAAGTCGCCGTCGGCCCAGACCAGCCGACCCTGGCTGATGGTGTGGCTGGGCACGCCGCGCACGGTCTTGCCTTCGAAGATGTTGAAGTCCACTTGCTGGTGGTGGGTCTTGGCGGAAATCGTGCGACTGCCTTGTGGGTCCCAGAGCACCAGGTCGGCATCGGCGCCGACGCGGATCGCCCCCTTGCGTGGGTAGAGGTTGAAGATCTTCGCGGTGTTGGTGGAGGTGAGGGCGACGAAGTCCTGCATCGACAATTTGCCGCTGTTGACCCCTTCGTCCCAGAGCACCGCCATGCGGTCTTCGATACCGGCGGTGCCGTTGGGGATCTTGCTGAAGTCGTCACGCCCGGCGGCTTTCTGTTCGGCGCAGAAACAGCAGTGGTCGGTGGCGGTGGTGTGCAGGTTGCCGGACTGCAAGCCGTGCCAGAGCGCCTCCTGGTGCCCGCGCGGGCGGAAGGGCGGGCTCATCACGTAGCCGGCTGCGGTCTGCCAGTCCGGGTCGCGATAGACGCTGTCGTCCAGCAACAGATGCCCGGCGAGTACTTCACCGTAGACCGGTTGGCCCTTGCTGCGGGCGTAGGTGATTTCATCCAGTGCTTCCTTGGTGGACACGTGTACCAGGTACAGCGGCGTGCCCAGGGTTTCGGCGATGCGGATGGCGCGGCTCGCGGCTTCGCCTTCCACTTGCGAAGGGCGCGACAACGGATGGGCTTCGGGCCCGGTGATGCCCTGGGCCAGCAACTTGCGTTGCAGGTGATAGACCAGCTCGCCGTTCTCCGCGTGCACGGTGGGCACCGCGCCCAGTTCCAGGCAGCGCTCGAAGCTCGCCACCAAAGTGTCGTCGGCGGCCATGATTGCGTTCTTGTAGGCCATGAAGTGCTTGAAGCTGTTCACGCCGTGATGATTGACCAGCTCGGCCATTTCTTCGCGAACCTGCTCGCTCCACCAAGTGATGGCCACGTGAAAACCGTAGTCGCTGGCGCTTTTCTCGGCCCAGCCACGCCATTGATGAAAGGCTTCCATCAGCGATTGCTGGGGGTTGGGAATCACGAAATCGATGATCGATGTAGTGCCCCCGGCCAAGCCCGCCGCCGTGCCGCTGAAGAAGTCTTCACTGGCGACTGTGCCCATGAACGGCAACTGCATGTGCGTATGGGGGTCGATGCCGCCGGGCATCAGGTATTGGCCGCTGCCATCGAGCACTTCGACGCCGGCCGGAACATCCAGGTTTTCACCAATGGCCTTGATCACGCCGTCGGCACACAACACATCGGCGCGGTAACTTTCATCATGGGTAATAACGGTGGCACCACGGATCAACAGAGACATTCCGAGTTCCTCGCAGGCATGACCGACTGTTGCCGGTTCTTTATGTTTTATCGATCACGGTTATTAAGTGACGACGTCGTGCAGATTTGTATTCTTGTCACGAATGTCAGGATTAGACGCTAGCTGGAGTTATTGAAATGATCAAGATTATTTTTTATAAGCTTGTTAGGTTGTTAACTAATTGAAATTAAAGAATTAAATTTTAGAATCACCAAAATGGTGAGCCTGCTCACCATTTTGACGCACTTGACAGGATCGTTATTTGAGCGAGATTTGTCATGGTAAATCAGCGGCTTGAAAGCGCTTGAAGTGCGGCCCAGACACCTCGCCTTGATTCGGGGTGCACCACTTTGAATCTCGAACTCGACAGGACGTACAGGTCATCTAGCCTCAAGTCGATGAGCACAAAGTGAAGCAGGGCGATTAAATGGCTTTAAATCTTTAGATATCAAATGTTTGAGAAGGTTATATCGATCGTCCGGTCAGCTCGGCGCGTTATTCGGCACGGTTATTGAGTGCTGTCGTGGTCTGGCGGGGTGGTCGGTAGCACGCGTGCAAGTACTCCGGCCATCGCCAGTCGATGAGCAAAAATAATGAAAACAGTGGAGCGGACATGACCAGATCAACAGTGACTGAGCGCGACGGGTTGTTCGAGCTTGAAGCCGGCAGCGACGTCCTCGACAGCCCCCGTTATAACCACGACATCGCGCCGACCAAGGTGCACGAGAGAACCTGGAACAAATGGCACATCACCGCATTGTGGGTGGGCATGGCGATCTGCGTGCCGACCTACACCCTCGGCGGCGTGCTCACCGCCTATTTCGGCTTGACGGTGGGCGAGGCGCTGCTGGCGATTCTGTTTGCCAACATCATCGTGCTGATCCCCCTGACCCTGAATGCCTTTGCCGGAACCAAGTACGGCATTCCGTTTCCAGTGCTGTTGCGCTCGTCCTTCGGTGTAATCGGCTCGAACGTGCCGTGCCTGATTCGCGCCCTGGTGGCCTGTGGCTGGTTCGGCATCCAGACCATGTTCGGCGGGTTGGCGATCCACCTGTTTCTTGGTTCGGTGTTCGAAGGCTGGAAGAGTCTGGGTGGCACCGGCGAAGTGATCGGTTTCATGGTGTTCTGGGTCATCAACCTGTGGGTGGTGCTGCGCGGTGCCGAGTCGATCAAGTGGCTGGAAACCTTGTCTGCGCCACTGCTGGTGCTGGTGGGGGCGGGGCTGTTGGTGTGGGCGTTGCCCAATGTCTCGTTGACTGAGCTGATGGCGGTCCCGGCCAAACGCCCGGAAGGCGCCGGCGTGACCAGCTATTTCCTGGCCGGGCTGACGGCCATGGTCGGTTTCTGGGCCACGCTGTCGTTGAACATTCCGGACTTCAGCCGTTACGCCAAGAGCCAGAAAGACCAGATCGTGGGGCAGATCATCGGCCTGCCGTTGACCATGTTCCTGTTCGCTTCCCTCGGCGTGGTCATGACCGCGGCCTCGGAAAAACTGGTGGGGGTGACCGTCTCCGACCCGGTGACCTTGATCGGGCACATCCAGAGCCCGGTGTGGGTGGCCCTGGCCATGGTGCTGATCATCGTCGCCACGCTCTCGACCAACACCGCCGCCAATATTGTCTCGCCCACCAACGACTTCCAGAACCTGGCGCCGAAACTGATCGGCCGCACCAAGGCGGTGATGCTCACCGGGTTGGTGGGGCTGGCGCTGATGGCCCACGAGCTGCTGAAGAAACTTGGCCTGATCGTGTCCGAGGTCAGCCTCGAGTCGGTCTATTCCAACTGGCTGCTGGGTTATTCGAGCCTGCTGGGGCCGATTGCCGGGATCATGGTGGTGGATTATTTCCTGATCAAGAAACAGCAACTGGACCTGGCCGGGCTGTACCGCGACGACGTTTACCCGGCGTGGAACTGGAACGGCTTCATTGCCTTCGGCGTGCCGGTGGTGCTGACGCTGCTGTCCCTGGGCAGCGATGCGTTCAGCTGGTTCTACAGCTACGGCTGGTTCACCGGCTCGGCGCTGGGCGGGGTGATTTATTACGGGTTGTGCAGTATGCGAGCAAGCCCGTCCGTTGCCAAAACAGCGGTGTGAAGGAGGGCCTCATCGCGAGCAAGCTCGCTCCCACACTGGATTTGGGTGGATGCAGATCCCCTGTGGGAGCGAGCTTGCTCGCGATGGCGGCCTCAAGTACACCAAAAACATGCCTGGAAAAATGGAGATCCCCATGAACGCAGCCATCGACGTTCTGCAATCCACCCATCAGCACATCAACCGCGATCGCCTGTGGCAATCGCTCATGGACCTGGCCCAGCTCGGTGCCACGGTCAAGGGCGGGGTGTGCCGATTGGCCCTGACCGACCTCGACCGCCAGGCCCGCGACCTGTTCGTGCAATGGACCCAGGCGGCGGGCTGTACCGTCAGCATCGATGCGGTGGGCAATATTTTCGCCCGTCGCCCGGGGCGCAATCCGAACCTGCCGCCGGTAATGACCGGTAGTCACATCGATACCCAGCCCACCGGTGGCAAGTTCGACGGCTGCTTTGGCGTGCTCTCCGGGCTGGAGGTGCTGCGCACCCTCAATGACCTGAACATCGAAACCGAAGCACCGCTGGAAGTGGTGGTGTGGACCAACGAAGAGGGCTCGCGTTTCGCCCCGTGCATGATGGGCTCCGGTGTGTTCGCGGAAAAATTCACCCTCGAAGAAACCCTCGCCAAGGTCGACGCCGAAGGCATCACCGTTGGTCAGGCGCTCAATGCCATCGGCTATGCCGGTTCGCGCCCGGTCAGTGGGCATCCGGTGGGGGCGTATTTCGAGGCGCACATCGAGCAGGGGCCGATCCTCGAAGACGAAGGCAAGACCATCGGCGTGGTAATGGGCGCGCTGGGGCAGAAGTGGTTCGACCTGACGTTGCGCGGCGTCGAAGCCCACGCCGGCCCGACTCCGATGCACCTGCGCAAGGACGCCCTGGTGGGCGCCTCGATCATCGTCGGCGCCGTCAACCGCGCCGCCTTGGGTCATCAACCCCATGCCTGCGGCACGGTCGGTTGCCTGCAAGCCTATCCGGGATCGCGCAATGTCATCCCCGGCGAAGTGCGCATGACCCTGGACTTTCGTCACCTGGAACCGGCTCGGCTGGATTCGATGATCGCCGAGGTCAAGCAGATGATCGAAGACACCTGCCAGCAACACGGCCTGACCTTCGATTTGAAACCCACGGCCGACTTCCCGCCGCTGTATTTCGACAAGGGCTGCGTCGACGCCGTACGCGGCGCTGCCCAAGGACTGGGCCTGTCCCACCTGGACATCGTCAGCGGCGCTGGCCATGACGCGATCTTCCTCGCCGAACTGGGCCCGGCCGGGATGATCTTCGTGCCCTGCGAAGGTGGCATCAGCCACAACGAAATCGAAAACGCCGCCCCCGACGACCTCGCCGCCGGTTGCGCGGTGCTGCTGCGAGCGATGCTGGCCGCCTCACAAGCAATTGCCGAGGGGCGCATGGCGGCTTGAAGGGCCGATGCACTATTGCAAACCCATGTGGTCGTAACCTTCAACGCATCCATGCTTGAAACCTACTGACCACATGGAGACCCAATGAATCAGCAAGTCCCGACCACCGATACCAACCGTCGTCAATTGCTGCAGATCATTGCCGGATTGTCCGACGGGGTGATGTTGATCGAGGTCGACCAGACCATTGCCTGGGCCAACGCGGCGGCCTTGGCGATGCACGGGGTCAAGGACCTTAGTGAACTGGGCACCACGGCCAGGCAATATGCCCGGCGTTTCAATTTGCGTTATCGCAACAACCACCCGCTGAGCGACGACAACTACCCCATCGCCCGGGTTGCCCGTGGCGATGAGTTCAGCGATGTGCTGGTGGAAGTCACGCCCCAGGCCGACCCGGATCGCACCTGGGTGCATCGGATCCGCAGCATGGTGCTGGCCGACCGCAACGGCGAACCGGAGCTTCTCGTGCTGATCCTCAGCGATGCCACCGAATGGGCCAGCGCCGAGCAGCGCTTCGAGAAAACCTTCGGGGCCAACCCGGCACCGGCGGTGATCTGTCGCCTCAGTGACCTGCGTTATATCAAGGTCAATCCGGGGTTCCTGGAGATGACCGGCTACAGCCGCGAGCAGGTGATCGGGCGTTCGGTGTATGAGCTTGATGTGCTTGAAGCCGCCGAAAGACGCGACCTGGCCATCGAGCGCCTGGGGCAGGGCGCGACCATTCCGCAAATGCAGGCCGAGTTGAAATTGCCCGACGGCACCACCAAGCAGGTGATCGTCGCCGGCCAGCCGCTGGACCTGCACGACGAAGACTGCATGCTGTTTTCCTTCATGGACATGGAGCCGCGACGCAAGGCAGAAACCGCGCTGCGCCAGAGCGAGGAGCGCTTTGCCAAGTCGTTCCGCCTGTCGCCCGTACCCACCCTGGTGTGCAGCGCCGAGCAACAGTTGTTGGAAATCAACGAGGCGTTTCTCCAGACCACCGGTTACGCCAGCGAAGAACTGTTGGGCAAAACCGTGGAGGAAATCGGCTTTCTCGACAAGGACGCCAGCGTCGCGCTGTTTGCGCGGCTGGAAAAGGCTGCCGCTGTTTCAAGTATCGACGTCAAGGTGCACAAGAAGGGCGGCGAACTCATCGACTGTGAGGTCGCCGCCGATACGGTGCTCATCCAGGACAAGCCTTGCTATCTGCTGGTGCTGATGAACATCACCGAGCGCAAACGCTCGGAGCTGGAGCTGGTGGCGGCAATCGAAGAGGTGATGAAAGACGCTTCCTGGTTCAGTCGGACCCTGATTGAAAAATTGGCTAACGTGAAGAGCATCAACGCCCAAGTGCCCAGTGTGTCATTCACCGAGCTGACGGCCCGGGAGCGCGACGTGCTGGGGCTGATTTGCGAAGGCCTGGCGGACAAGGAAATCGCCGCGCGCCTGAAGCTGGCGCCCAATACCGTGCGCAATCACGTCGCTACGCTGTATTCGAAACTGGATGTCCATAGCCGCAGCGAGGCGATTGTCTGGGCACGGGAGCGGGGTTTGTTCGCTAACGAATGGCGAATGAAGGCACCATGATAGCCAGTGCAAATGCACCGGGCATGCTGGTGCAAATTCGGGTTTTGCATGGGGATACGGTTCCTTAGGCTGTCAGTGTGCGACATCGTCCCTGATGTCGCGTCCCCCACGAAACAGTCAAGGAATACGCCACAATGTGCAGCGAACCAACCCAGTATGAGCGCGACAGGATGCCTATGCGGACCAGGAGGTCGGCGCTGTCCACCGTTCATTTGCGCCCCCGGGGCTGAGGTGCATCGCATGACCCATCTGGCCCCTTTGCGTGCCCGCCTCGAAGAAAGCTTTACGCCGCTGGCCTGCGAATGCAGCCTCAATGGCGACGGCACCCTCACCGTGCGTTTGTATCACCGTGAAAGCGGTGAGGTGGACCTGGTGGTGAGTGGCATGAGTGTCGACAGCGTCCGCTCGGAAGAGAGCATCGCCAAGTTGATCGACGAGCTGCGCTATGAGCTTGAGAACATCCCGTTGCATCGCAGTGATCCCTGATAGACCAGATGCGCGGAATCCATTGTGGCGAGGGGATTTATTCCCGTTGGGCTGAAGCAGCCCCAAATTTTGTACAGCGCTCGCGATGGCGAGCGCTTCGCACTCGAACGGGGCGGTGCGACGTTTCGCTAAATCCCCTCGCCACAAGTATGTGTTTGCACTTCATTCCCTTCAGTATTTACAACAACGTCCCCCGGCAATCGAGCACCAAGCGCGCGCCGCCGTGTTCGCAGCTGCCCACCTCCAGCGTGAACCCATGCAGATTGACGATCGCCGCGACGATCGACAGGCCCAGGCCGAATCCGCCGTGCTGGCTGCTGCCCTCTGCACGGTAGAAGCGGCGAAACACGGCCTTGCGCTCCGCCTCGGGAATGCCCGGGCCCGAATCGAGCACTTCGATGCGGGTGCTGTCGCCCTGATCGACCCCACGCAGGATCACCGTGCCTCCCGGTGGGGTGAACTTGATGGAGTTGCTCAGCAGGTTCGACACGGCCTCGAACAACAATGCCCGGTCGCCGTTGAGCAGGGGCAGCGCATCAGGCACCTCGAGGATGAAGGACAGTTCGCCTTCCTCGGCCAGCGGCAGGTAAAAGTCATGCAGCTCCTGCAATAACTGCAACGGGTCGAGGCGCACGAAGCCCGAGCGCCGCTGCTGATCTTCCAGCTCGGAAATCCGCAACAACCCCCGAAACCGTGCCATCAGGGTGTCGGTCTCGGCAATCACCTGGTCCATTTGCAAGGCCTCGGGCGAGCCGTCCGGCGCTTGCTGCTGGATGCGATAAAGTTGGGCACGCAGACGCGTCAATGGGGTGCGCAGGTCATGGGCGATGTTATCGCACACGCCCTTGACCTCATTCATCAAGCGTTCGATGCGGTCGAGCATGGCATTGACGATCGCCGCCAGCATGTCCAGTTCGTCGCGCCGGCTCGACAGCGGCAGGCGATGGGTCAGGTCGCCGGCAACGATGGCTTCGGCACTGGCCTGCAGTTTGCGAATCCGCTGCAACGGTCGGCGACGCAGCAGATGCCAGCCGGCGATACCCGGCAGGACCGTCAGCGATACACCCCAGAACAGCGCGTGCAAGATGATGCGGGTCACGGCGAACAGCGAGCCATTGTCCCGCGCCAGCACCAGCCAGCGGCCGTCCTGGGTCCGGCTCGCCACCGCGTCACAACTGTCGGAGGGCACGCTCGGGTCGTCGGAATCGACGCAACCGCCGAGCATGTGGATCTTGCCGTCCAACGGCAGGTCCGACGGGATCCGCATGATCGGTCCGCTCAAGTGGCGAAGTTGCGGATCGAACAGCCCGTAGGCGTCGACGCCGCGCTCGTCCAGCGTCAGGCTGGCCATGAGCGCATCTTCCAGTTGATCGCCATGGATCCGGGCAAACAGGTGCTGGCGCTGCATCAGGGAGTGCTTGGCCAGGCTATCGAGGTAGCCAAACACTTCGTAATACATCACCCCCATCAGGATCGCGCTCCAGATCACGAACAGCGAACTGTACAGCGCCAGCAGGCGGCTGCTGGAGGAGCGCCAGCCTTTAGCGGGGTTCAGCAATGACATAGCCGGAACCCCGTACCGTGCGAATCAGCGGTTCCAGGCCCGGCGGGTCGATTTTCTTGCGCAGGCGGCCGATGTGGACATCGATCAGGTTGGTGCCGGGGTCGAAGTGATAGCCCCAGACTTCCTCGAAAATCATCATGCGCGAGAGGATCTGCCCACTGTTGCGCATCAGGAATTCGAGCAGCTTGTATTCGGTGGGCAGCAGGCTGAGCAGTTGCCCGTTGCGGCTGGCTTCGCGGCTGATCAGGTTCAGCTCCAGGTCGGCTACCCGCAGCACGGTTTCCGGCTCGCGGGCGCCATTGTTGCGCCGCAGCAGCACTTCGACCCGGGCGGCCATTTCGTCGGTGGCGAACGGCTTGGTCAGGTAATCATCGCCGCCGGCCCGCAGGCCACGGACCCGCTCGTCCACGTCGGAGAGGGCGCTGATCATCAGGATCGGCGTGGCCACGCCCATGGTGCGCAGCGTGGTGACGATCACCAGGCCGTCGAGCTCGGGCAGCATGCGGTCGAGGGTAATCAGGTCGTAGTCGCCGCTCACCGCCCGTTCCAGGCCTTCGCGGCCGTTGTCGACCCAATCGACGTCCAGGCCGTTGCGGGTCAGCTCGGCGACGATTTCACGGGCGGTCACGGCGTCGTCTTCGATGGTCAGGATGCGGTTCATGGGCGGTACCGTGTGGGGAAGTTGGTGCTATTGCGCAGCATTCTGCCAAAGAATACCTGTCGGCTTTCTGAAAAAAAGTTCATGAGCCGGCGAGCGGTTTCGCTGGCCTGGATCAACACTTGGTCACAAATAATCCCTAACATAAATTTCGTGCGCACTATCATGTGGCGTCCGTTGCCCTGTTTTGGCGCGCTTCCGCTGCAGGGTACTGATGCGAACCGGTGATGGTGCGCCGCAAGGAGCCGAGCCCCCCACAGAATCTTCAAGGAAGAGCCGTATGATGCAACCTTCAGACCTTCTACGCCGAAAATTCGATATCCAGCCGCTGGCACAGGCCGACATGACGGTGCGCCTGGACGGGCAGGCTGTCAGCGCTGCCCACGGTGAAACAGTCCTCACCGTCATCCAGGCCCTGGGTCAACGCCAGGTGGCCCGCAACGATCACGACCAGATCAGCGGCGCATACTGCGGCATGGGCGTGTGCCAATGCTGCCTGGTCAGGATCGACGGTCGCCACAAGCGCCGCGCCTGCCAGACCCTGGTACGCCCTGGCATGCAGATCGAAACCCGGGTCAACCGCATCCCCGAAACGGAGGCGCCATGAGCCTCGATCCGGTGATTGTCGGCGGTGGGCCGGCGGGCATGGCCGCGGCCATTGAACTGGCCTCCCACGGCGTGCGCTGCACCTTGCTAGAAGAGGCGCCGCGCCTGGGTGGCGTGGTGTATCGCGGGCCGTTGCGCGATGGCGTGCGCCTGGATTACCTGGGCCCGCGCTACAGCGAAGCCCTGGAGAAACTCCACGGTGAATTCCAGCAACACGCCGGCCTGATCGACGTGCGATTGAGCAGCCGTGTCATCGGTGCCGAAGGCTTCCGGGCGCTGATGCTGCTGGACGCCGACGAGCGCCTGGGCGAGGTCGCCTATTCCCATCTGGTCCTGGCGGCCGGTTGTCACGAGCGCAGCGTGCCGTTTCCTGGCTGGACCCTGCCGGGCGTGATGATGCTTGGCGGCCTGCAATTGCAGATCAAGAGCGGTGTGGTCAAGCCGCCGAGCCCGGTGGTGATCGCTGGCACCGGTCCGTTGTTGCCGCTGGTGGCTTGCCAACTGCACGCATCGGGCGTGGCGGTGGCGGGTGTGTATGAGGCCTGTGCGTTCGGCCGGATCGCCAAGGAAAGCCTGGCGTTGCTGAACAAGCCGCAACTGTTCCTCGACGGCCTGAGCATGCTGGCCTACCTCAAGCTCAATCGCATTCCCGTGCGCTATGGCTGGGGCGTGGTGCAGGCTGACGGCGAGGGTGAGTTGAGCGTCGTTACCGTCGCGCCTTATTCCACGAGCTGGGAACCCGACCTCAAGCGCGCGGAACAGGTACCGGCGCAGACGCTGGCGGTTGGCTACGGGTTTATCCCGCGGACTCAATTGAGCCAGCAAATGGGCCTGGAGCACGGTTTCAGCGACGACGGCTATTTGCGGGCCGCGTCCGATGCCTGGCAACAAAGCAGCGAAGCGCACATTCACCTGGCCGGCGACATGGGCGGGATTCGCGGCGGTGAAGCGGCCATGCTGAGTGGACGCATCGCGGCGCTGTCGATCCTGATGCAACGCAACGTGCTGGATCCGTCCACGGCCCTGGCGCACCGCGAACGCTACCAGGCGCAACTGGAGCGGATCATTCGCTTTCGCGCCGCCGTGGATCGCTACACCCAGCGTGGCGCCGGGCAAACCGCATTGCCGGCCGCCGATACGGTGATCTGCCGCTGCGAGCACGCCACCCGCGCCGACATCGACCGGGCGTTGGAGCAAGGCGTGCAGGACATGGCCAGCCTGAAGATGCGCACCCGCGTGAGCATGGGCGATTGCCAGGGGCGGATGTGCGTCGGCTACTGCAGCGACCGCTTGCGCGAGGCCACCGGGCGTGCCGACGTGGGCTGGCTGCGGCCGCGTTTCCCCATCGATCCGATTCCCTTTTCAGCGTTCCAGAACGTCGGCATGGAGGCCGTTTCCCATGATTAAGGATTATGACGTGGTCATCGCCGGTGGCGGTGTGATCGGGGCCTCCTGTGCCTATCAACTGTCCAAGCGCAAGCACCTGAAAGTCGCCCTGATCGACGCCAAGCGCCCCGGCAACGCGACCCGTGCGTCGGCCGGTGGCCTGTGGGCCATTGGCGAGTCGGTGGGCCTGGGTTGCGGGGTGATCTTCTTTCGCATGATGTCGGCCAACCGCAAGCGCCAGACCCAGGGCGCCGCAGTGGCGGTGGACGCCAGCACGCCGCACATCCTGCCCCAGTCGTTCTTTGATTTCGCCTTGCAGTCCAACGCAATGTATCCGCAGTTGCACCGCGAGCTGATCGACAACCACGGCATGGATTTCAAGTTCGAGGAGACCGGGCTAAAGTTCGTGATCTACGACGATGAAGACCGTTTGTACGCCGAGCACATCGTCGCCTGCATTCCCCACCTGGCAGACCAGGTGCGCTGGCTGGACCAGGCTGCCCTGCGTGAGGCGGAACCGAATGTCAGCCATGAAGCCCTGGGGGCGCTGGAGTTTCTCTGCGATCATCAGGTCAGTCCGTTCCGTCTGGCCGACGCCTACACCGAAGGCGCCCGGCAGAACGGTGTCGACCTGTTCTTCAACACCAGCGTGACCGAGGTACTGCGCAGCGGCACGCGGGTGACAGGCGTGAAAACCGCCGAGGCGGGGACGTTCAACTGCCGGACCCTGATCAACGCGGCCGGTGCCTGGGCGGCGGACCTGAGTGAGCAGGCCACTGGCGTGCGGATTCCGGTCAAGCCGGTCAAGGGGCAGATCCTGTTGACCGAGCGCATGCCGAAGATCCTCAATGGCTGCCTGACCACCAGCGACTGCTATGTGGCGCAGAAAGACAACGGTGAAATCCTTATTGGCAGCACCACTGAAGACAAAGGCTTCGACGTGACCACGACCTATCCGGAGATCGAAGGGTTGGTGCAAGGCGCGGTGCGCTGTATCCCGCAGTTGGTCGACATCAACCTGAAGCGAACCTGGGCCGGCCTGCGCCCGGGGTCTCCTGATGAATTGCCGATCCTGGGGCCGATGCGCGGAGTGGAGGGTTATCTCAATGCCTGCGGGCATTTCCGCACCGGCATCCTGACCTCGGCCATCACCGGGGTACTGCTGGATAAACTGGTGAACAACGAACCGTTGCCGCTGGACATCACCCCGTTCCTGGAAGATCGCTTCGAGGTGGTGCCGACAGTAAAGCCCCAGGAAATGGAACTGGCTTGAAGAAACTCTGTGGGGGGCTCACAGACTCTGCACCCACCATAAATCCCTGTGGGAGCGAGCTTGCTCGCGAAAGCGTCAGGTCAGCCAGCAGCGATGTTGACTGGTACACCGCTATCGCGAGCAAGCTCGCTCCCACAGGTCAGCCATAGCCAGTTATTCCATCGGCGTACTGACAAACGCCTCCAACCCTTCGGCATAGGCGGTAAACGCGCTGATCAATGGGAAAGCCTTGCCCTGTACCTGGTCCGGCACCACCAGGTTGGTGAAGCTCCAGGCCACTGCCACGGTGATACCGGCCTGATCAAGGTTGCCATCAGTGCCCAGCGGCTGCTTCTCCAGTTCCTGCTCCAGCATTCCATAGGCCGCAGCCAGTTGGCCTTCCACGCGTTCAACCCAAGGCGCGTGCTGGATCTCCGTCGGCCGCAGGTTGCGTTCGTAGTAGATCTGCACCGACTTCTCACAGGCCGCCAAGGCCAATCCAATCAGGCGCAGTGAGCGCACCCGTTGTCCAAGGTCGGCCGGCATCAAGCTTTTCCCCGGCGCGGCCAAGGCCTCCAGGTAATCGATGATCAATGTGGAGTCCATCAGCACGTTGCCATCGTCCAGCAACAGGGTCGGGGCCTTGACCACCGGGTTGATGTGCTGGAACTGTTCGAAATGCCTGAACACCGAAACGGACTCGTGCTCCAGGGGAACCCCCAGGCATTTGGCGGAAATGGCGACGCGTCGCACGTAGGGCGAGTCCAGCATGCCGATCAATCTCATGGCTTCTCCTTCAGCGTTTTATCGGCGGGCGCGGCGTTAATCCTCGAACCCGACCTGTTCATGGATTTCATCGACCTTGAGTTCCAGTCGGTAAGCCACGGCGATGAACAACGCCTGGCACAGGCACAACGTGGCACTCAACGAACGGAAGGCGAACGAACTGCCTTCGTTGACCAGCAGCACCGCGTTGGCCCGTTTGGCCAGGGGCGACAGGTTGCTGTCGGTGATGATCAGGGTCTTGGCCTGGTGATGCTGGGCAATGCGCAGGCAGTGCTGGGTTTCCTTGCCATAGGGCGTGAAGCTGATGGCGATGACCAGGTCGTTGGCGCGCACGCTGCGCATCTGCTCACGGTAACTGCCGCCCAGGCCGGACACCAGGTGAATGCGCTTATTGGTGTGTTGCAGGTTGTAGACCAGGTAATCGGCCACCGCGAACGAACGGCGCACGCCCACCACATAGATGTTGTCGGCGTTGACCACCAGGTCCACGGCCTTTTCGAACGCCTGGTCGTCCAGCTCCAACCCCAGGCGCTCGATGCCCGAGAGGGTCGCGTTGACGCATTCGCGGGCCAGGTCGCCGCCGCTGGCCTTCTGCGACTTGTTGGCGATCATGCTGCGGATGCGCTGCTGGTAGTTCTGTACCGGGGTGGTCTTGTGGGTGTAGGCCTCGCGGAACAACGCCTGCATTTCGCTGAACCCGCTGAAGCCGAAACGCTGGGAAAACCTGACGATGGCCGAGGGGTGCACTTCGCATTCCCGGGCGATGTCGCTGATGCGGTCGACCATGATCCGGTCGCTCTGCTGGCTCATGTAGCTGGCGATGCGTTTGAGCTGGCGCGGCAGGCTTTCGTATTCATCGGTGATCAGTTGCAGCAGGCGCTCGGCATTGATCGGTGGGCTCGGGAGGGCGGGTTCGGACGCGC
>NZ_JAHBCZ010000067.1:0-20291 GCF_019956035.1 Pseudomonas sp. A-RE-22 | reverse complement strand
GGGTTATCGGCGTCGGTCAGGGTTTTCCAGGCCTCGGCATCGAACGGCGGCTCTTGCAACTGCACCAGCTTGAAGCGCCCGAGCAGTGGCGTGGGCGACCAGTAATAAAACAGGATCGGCTTGCCCCGGCGGATCGTCGAGCTGATTTCCGCATCCAGCGCCGCCCCCGAACCGCTGCGAAAATTCACGTAGCTGTCAGACAGGCCATACGCCTTGAGCTTCTGTTTGTTGACCACCTCGGAAGTCCAGCCAATGGGGCTATTGAGGAAGCGACCCTTGTCGGGGCTCTCCGGGTCCTTGAACACATGCTTGTAGCGCGCCAGGTCTTCGACGCTGCGCAGGTCCGGCGCCAGGGGCTTGATGCCCTTGGCCGGGTCGCCCTTGATGACGTACTCGGGCACCCACCAGCCTTCCGTCGCGCCTTTGACCGTATCGCCCAAGGCGACCACCTTGCCTTCGGCCTCGGCCTTGACCCACACCGGGCTGCGGCCGGCCCACTCCTCGCCGATCACCTGGATGTCGTTATTGGCCAGGGCGGTTTCCAGGGTAATGGTGGTGCCCGGCAATGTGTCGGTCTGCAACCCGTAGCCTTTTTCGACGATGATCCGCAGGATATCGGTGATCAGGCTGCCACTTTCCCAGTTCAAGTCGGCAAAGTGGATCGGCGCTGTGGCGGCCGACGCCGGAAGGGGTGAAACCAACACCGCGAAGGTGGCCCAGGCAGCCAGCCACTGTCGAACTCGTTTCATGCTTTGCACCTCATGCCAGATACAGCAATAGCTGAACGGCCCTGCGTAACCGAACGCAAGCCCTGAATAGTTCAGTCAATTGACTGTAGCCGAGGTTCCAGCGAGATCTTGCGAAACTGTCAGCGGTTTGGGCGCACAGCCCCCCGCAAGCCCGATGCCTACGCGCTTTTCAGCGGTCCGGAAGCGATCACTCGCTGGCCTTGAAGGTCACCAGTTCGCCCTTGCGCCACTTGGCGGCCTTGGCGGTGACCGCCTTCAGGGTCTTGGTCAAGCCTTCTTGCAGTTGTTCGTTGGCCGCAAACACGGTCACCACGCTGTGGCCTTCCTTGAACAGGATTGCCTGACCACCGGGGGTCGTGACGAAGGCGTAATCGCCAAGGCCATAGACTGTCAGCTTGATTTCGCGAAAGCGGATTTCAAACTTGCCACCTTCGCGGCTGGGCAACACCGCTGCGCGAAAATGATCACCGACCTTGAGTTCGAGCCTGGGCTTGTCATCGACCACCAGGGCCGACTCGGTGTCGATTTCGGCGACATAAATACCTTCGGCGGTCTGCTCGGTGATGTAGACGAAACGTGACTGGAAGAGTTTGACCAGTTTTGCCCGCAGGTCACCAAGTACGAATAACGCATGCATGTCGAGATTACTTACTGCCAAGGAAACATCCCCATTTTTGAAAAAGGCCCGCCCTGCACAAAGGACGGACCACGAGAACCCGTGCCGACTGTAGTGTCGTAATGGACCTGTAATTGAAATTCGAAGTGAACGGCGCGCCCTGTCCCGGGCCGAGAGCAGACTAAAGGTTGCCGCTCTCGCCGTCTTTCCCGGGGGGTCGCCAGAGGCTGAAGGAAAAAGCCACTCTGAGCATCGGAAAAGATGGGACTACTAACTTTAGGGAAATTTCTCACTTAAAAAAGCATTTTTCTGACATCAAGCCCAAAAAAAATTGCTTTAGATAGGCGCAGCCGTCCACACGACACTGCCGATTCTAGAGCAGCCGAAGGCGTGGAGACTACTCGAAGTACTCGGCAATTCGTCGGTAAACCATAGAAAAGGAATTCACATGGCCACTTTCACAACCCTGCCCCACCCCTTCCCACCTTGCATCGTCGATACAGCTGACAGCTTCGACGGGGTCGATTGCCTGCCTATTTCGTTGATACAGCCGCGTTATCGGGTGGTTCTGGCCGGTAAGTGTTTTTTTCACATTGAGGAAACATCGACCGGACGTGTAAGAGGATTCCGAACCGATCATAACGAAGCCTGCTGCCTGGCCAGGCGTCTCGAACACAGCGCCTGAGCTCATCTATGCCCGTCCATGACTTAACTCAGCCGTCGACGGGCAACTGCTGCCATACTGCCCGCCCAGCGAAGCCGTCGCCCATCGACGGATCGCGCACCCATAGCATGACTTCGAGGAGAAGGCGCGACGTGACGGAATTTGATATCGGCGAATTTTTTATCCGGGGCGAAGCCAGAGAAGTCGAAGGCGAGTTCCAGGCCGTCATCGTTATGCGCGCCAAGCCACCCTTGACTACCGTCAGTTGCCACCAGGTCGAGAAGGATCGCTGGTTCAAGACTGCGGAGATCGCTGCCGAGGCTGCCAGGGAAGCCGCCAAGGCGTTGAAGGCCGCCGTGGATGAAGGGGCCCTGAAAGCCTGAGCCCGATCGAACTCCTGATGACCGCTTGCCTCAGATAAAGGGAAGCACCGAGGCGCCACGACGGTGCCCCGCCAAAAGGAGACTCCCATGGAACAACCTTCCCACGAACTCAAGACCCTGTTCGACCAACTGGGCCTGCCCTCCGACGACAAGGCCATCGACGATTTCATCATCGCCCACCCGCTGGCCCCGGAGATCAAGCTGGTGGAGGCCGATTTCTGGTCGGACCAGCAAAAAGACCTGCTCCGGGAATGGCTGCTCGCCGACGGCGAAGAGGCGGTGCTGGTGGATCAGTTGAACGTGCGTCTGCACGACGGCAAGTAGCCTCAAGAGCCACCACCGCTTTTTTGTGGCGAGGGGGATTTACCTGTGGGAGCAAAGCTTGCTCGCGATGCAGACGACGCGGTTTTCCAGGGAACCGAGGCGCCTGCATCGCGAGCAAGCTTTGCTCCCACAGCCTAGCGCGGCTTCTCGGGTTTGTAGCCCAGGCGCAAACCACCCCAATGACGTCCCTTGAGCATGATCGGAACCGAGAGATCGTGCATCAACTCCCCCGTATCGCGGGTGTAGGTCTGGAGCAGTACAGGTTGCTGGTGGCTGCCGCAGCGGATCCCGGTGCGGTCGGAGAACTTGCGCTTGGTGCGGTTATTCAGCGTGTCCACCTGGGGATCGCCGGTCAGCGGCTGGCTGAAGACCTTGTTATGGGTCGGCACGTAGCCCTGCTGGGTGCAGGCAATCGCAAACACCAGGCCCTCATGCCGGGCAAGCAAGGGCTCCTGGATCGCTGGCAGTACCTGGTCGGTGTAACGGTCGAAACGGGTCTGGAATTTGGCTGGCTGGGTATTGGGTATCGGCTGGTAGTTACGGTCGAACAGGTCCTCCAGGCTGACACGGCCCTGGTCGATATCGGCTTCGAACTGCGCAGCGATCTGGCTCGCCCCTTCCCGCGCCAGGTCGTAGACCCGTTGGTGATAATCGTCGAGGCCCACCTCGGCCAGGCGTTCGCTGATGGTTTCGGCCTGACCTTCCATTTGCACGGCCGCCTCGGCCAGGCGCTGGGTCTGCTGGTCGCTGATGGACAGATCGCCGCGCATCTGCTCGATGGCGTGGAACAGGCTGTCGAGTTGTTCGCGATTGGTGTCGGTGCCTTCGGCGATGGCGCTGACCTGGGTTTCGACGCCGGCGGCGAGCCGGGCGATGTTTTCCAGATGCTGGCCGGTATGCTCGACCTGCTGCACGCCAATGTCCAGGTCAGCGGCCAGTTGACGAATCTGCTCCACCACCTGGGCGGTGCGCTGCTGGATGTCGGCCACCATCACCCCGACCTCGCCGGTCGCCGCAGCCGTGCGCCCGGCCAGGCCACGAACCTCATCGGCCACCACCGCGAACCCACGGCCATGCTCTCCGGCCCGTGCCGCCTCGATGGCCGCGTTCAGCGCCAGCAGGTTGGTCTGGCTGGCGATCGACTGGATCACCAGGCTGACCCGCTGGATTTCATCGCTGCGCACACTCAAGGCCTCGATCAACTCGCGGCTGTCGTTTGCGCGCTGGCTGAGCTGGTGCATGCGGCTGATGGACTCCACCAGCTCGCTGCGCCCGGCCAGGCTGCTGCGATGGGCCTCGCTGGCGGCGCTCAGGGCTTGCTGGCTGAGTTGCGAAGTGGCTTGCTCGGTGGCGATCATCGATTCGGCATTGCTGACGATCTGCGCCGCCGCGTCGAGTTGGGACTGGACCTTGCCGGCCAGTTGCTTGACCGAATAGGCGACACCGGCCGCTGACAGCGCGTTATGGCTGGTGGTGTAGGACAGGTTGCGGGTCAGCTCGGCCAGTGTGTCGGTCGCGAGTACGGGCGCCGCGGCCACGCGCGAACGCAGGCGCGGCAACCAGACGATGAGCATGACCAGCGGCAGGCCCAGGTACAGCGACCAGCCGCCCAGGGCCATGCCGCACACCAGCAATGCCAGGGCGAGACTCTGCAAGGTCGGCGTCAGCCAGCGCGCCGTGCTTTTTGTCTCAGGTACCGAGGCCGGCACCGCACCCGTCAGCGTTCCGTCTGTCGCCATGTTCGTCACCCACATTCTCGTTGTTATAACCGCATTAAACGCCACTACAGAGCCATTATCCATGGTCCATTAGTCGCGTTCTTGCAGCAGATCAACGGGAGTAGACGAACGAGCACGGGCGAAAGCAAAAGATCGCGGCCTTCGTCAAAAGGTCGCGATCTTTTTTTGGAAAACCCGAATCAGGCCTGACGCTGGTGCTTGTCGATCTGTTCGTGACGTTCCTGGGCTTCGATGCAGTACTTGGTGGTCGGGCTGATCAGCAGGCGCTTGAGGCCGATCGGCTCGCCGCTGTCGTCGCACCAGCCGAAGCTGTCGTCGTTGATACGGTCCAGGGCCTGCTCCAACTGTGGCAGCATCCGCTGGTCGCGATCGATGGCGTTGACCAGCCAGGTACGCTCTTCTTCTACGGAAGCAGCGTCCGCCGGGTCAGCCGGGGTATCCAGGCTCTCAATGGCGATTCGGTTCTGTTCGATGCGCTCGTGGGTTTCGACTTTCATGTTCTGCAACAGCTTGGTGAAGAAAGCCAGCTGCTCGGCATTCATGTAGTCATCCGCCGGCATGGCCAGCAACTTTTCCTTTGTCATTGATATCTCTATAAAAAAACGTGCATTAAGGCGAATTATGGAGCGTCCCGCAGCGCAGCTGCCACGCTCATCAGGAAGGCGCCGCCGATTCCAAGCGCCACCCGGCACTCAATTTACGAGGGGCGGCAGTCTAAGGCCGAGTCGAGGCCTCAGCAACTGAAAACATAGGGAAAATGTCCGACAACCCCTTCAAATGTTCTCTGACAGGCTTTTGGCAGTCATCGGAGTGCGTTTATAACAAGAAATTCGGTGCAATAGCTGTATTAAGAAGACAAATGGCAACGCCACGCGGGTCAGGCGTGGCGCTTTGTCACAACTTCCCGGGGCTCAGCGTTTGAGTTTGCGCTTGTTGCGGTACTGGTCGATGACCACCGCCACCACGATGATCAGCCCTTTGATGATGTCCTGGATGTAGGCATCGACACCGACAAAGGTGAAACCGCTGGCCATCACCCCAAGGATCAGCGCCCCGATCACGGTGCCGGTGATGCGCCCCACCCCGCCCGCCAGGCTGGTGCCGCCGATCACGGCCGCGGCAATCGCGTCCAGTTCATAGGACATGCCCATGCCCGCCTGCCCCGTCGCCGCCCGCGCCGAGGCCACCACGCCGGCCAACCCCGCCAGCAACCCGGCAATGCTGTAGACGATCACCAGGTGGCGCTTGACGTTGATGCCTGATGTGCGCGCCGCCTGCATGTTGCCGCCGATGGCGTAGGTGTACTTGCCATACTTGGTGTAGCGCAGCGCGATGTGAAAGATCACCGCCACCACCAGGAAGATGATCACCGGCATCGCCCCATGCCCGATAGCGGTATAGGAATCGGACAGCATGCTCACCGGTTGGCCTTCGGTGTAGTAGCGCGCCAGGCCACGGGCCGAGACCATCATGCCGAGGGTGGCAATGAACGGCGGAATACCGGTAACGGCGATGATGCTGCCGTTGATTGCCCCGGCCAGCAGCCCTACGCCGAGCCCCGCCACCACCGGTATCCACACCGGCAAGTCCGTCAAGGAGGGAAACACCGCCCGGGCGAAGTCAGAAGTCTGGGCCAGACTGGCGGCAATCATCGCCGACAGCGCCAGCACCGAGCCGGACGACAGGTCGATACCGGTGGTGATGATCACCTGGGTCACGCCGATGGCCAGCAGGCCGATGATCGACACTTGCAGGATCATCAGCACCAGGCGCTGGGAGTTCATCAGGAAACTCTGGTCGCGCATGATCCAGCCGAACATTTCGAACACCAGGCCGATGCCGATCAGCACCAGGAAGATACTCAGTTCCGTCGGCAGTCGCCGGCGTGCCCTGGCCGGTGCGGCCGCGGGTTTGTTTTCCAGTATCGCGTTCATAACCATTCACCTTTTTTATCTGGACTGACGGGCATCAGGACAGGCCTGAAGCCAATTGCATGACTCGTTCCTGGGTCGCTTCGCTGCGGTCGAGGGTGCCCATCAGGTCGCCTTCGTGCATCACCATGACCCGGTCGCTCATGCCCAGTACTTCCGGCAGCTCCGAGGAAATCATGATCACCGCCATGCCTTCGCTGGCGAGGTAGGAAATCAGCCGGTAGATCTCGGCCTTGGCACCGACATCGATGCCACGGGTCGGCTCGTCGAGGATCAGGATGCGCGGGTTGGTCATCAGCCAGCGGGCCAACAACGCTTTCTGCTGGTTGCCGCCAGACAAGGTGTCGATGCACTGTTCCAGCGACGGGGTCTTGACCCGCAGCTTCTTGCACATGTCCTCACACAAGGCGCGCAGGGCTTTCTGCTGGATGAAGCCGTTGCCCACGTAATGGGGCAGCACGGCCATCTCCATGTTTTCCAGCACCGACAGGCACGGGAACAGGCCACTGAGCTTGCGGTCCTCGGTCAACAGCGCGAAGCCTTTCTCGATGGCCATGTGCGGGTCGCTGATGCGCACCGGTTGGCCGTCCAGCAGGATTTCGCCGCCGGTACTCGGGGTCACGCCGAAAATCGCCTCGGCCACGTTGGTCCGGCCCGAGCCCATCAACCCGGCGATGCCCAGGATCTCCCCGGCATGCAGGTCGAAGGACACGCCTTTGAAGATGCCGTCCAGGCTCAGGTCGCGCACCGACAGCACCAAATCGCCGATGGGTTTCTCCCGTACCGGGAACAACTGGCTCAGTTCGCGCCCGACCATCATCGAAATCAGGCTGTCGCCGTCCATGCTGTCGGCCCGTTGCAGGCCGATGTAGGCACCGTCGCGAAACACCGCCACTTCATCGGCGATGGCAAACACCTCGTTCATTTTGTGGGTAATGTAGATGATGCCCTTACCCTGGGACTTGAGGTCGGCAATGATCGAGAACAGGTGGGCGACTTCGGTCTCGGTAATGGCCGAGGTCGGCTCGTCCATGATCAGGATGTCGGAGTCGTAGGACACGGCCTTGGCAATCTCCACCATCTGCCGCTCGGCGATGCTCAGGTTGCCGACCTGCTCCTCGGGGTCGAGCTTGATGCGCAGGCGCTCCAACAGGCGGGCGGTGCAACGATGCATCTCGCCATGGTCGACCATGTGCAGGCCGTTGAGCTGCTCGCGACCGATCCAGATGTTTTCGGCGATGCTCATGTGGGGCATCAGGTTCAGTTCCTGATGGATCATCGCGATGCCGGCCTGCAAGGCCGCCAGCGGCGTGTCGAACGTCACCGGCTTGCCGCGCAGGCGCAGTTCGCCGGCGTCCGGCTGGTAGATACCGGCGATGATTTTCATCAAGGTGGATTTGCCCGCGCCATTCTCGCCCATCAGGGCCAGTACGGAACCGGGGCGTACCCGCAGTTGTACATCGGACAGGGCCACCACGCCGGGAAAGCCTTTGCTGACATTGACGACTTCCAGCAGATACGGTTCATCAGGTATTGCGTCCGGCCGGAAAGTCATCGCCGGGGCGCTCGAAGCAGTCGCTGAAGCGAACATGATCAGGTACTCCCTCGGCAAGGTCGGCGTTGCAACCTTGCCTGTTTATTGTTGTGGTGGGACCGGTACTTCAAACGTCACTTGAACTGATCGACGTTTTCCGGCGTGATCAGGCGGTACGGCACCCAGACGGACTGCTCGACCGGTTGTTTCTTGACCATTTTCACCGCCGTATCGATCGAGCCGTCGGCCTGACCCTTGGCGTCCTGGAACACCGAGACGGCCATCTCGCCCTTCTTGATCGCGTTCAAGCCGTCCGGCGTGCCATCGACCCCGGCAATCAATACGCTGCCCTTCTTGGTGCCCGCTTGCTTGAGGGCCATGGCGGCGCCGATGGCCATCTCGTCGTTGTTGGACACCACGGCCTGGAACTCGCGGCCCTGGGTCAGCCAGTCGTTGACCAGGGTCATGCCCTTGTCCCGGGACCAGGTACCGGTCTGTTCCTGCTCGATCTTGATGTTGGGGTATTTGGCCAGCACCTCCTTGACGCCCTTGGTGCGGTTGGCGGTGGAGTTGTTGGCCAGGTCGCCCAGCAGGATCACGATGTCGCCCTTGCCGCCCATCTTGTCGGCCAGGTATTGCATCTGCATGCGGCCGGCTTCCAGGTCATCGGAGGCCACGGTGACCACGCCTTCTGGCAACTTCGGATCATCCGGACGGCGGTTGACATAAACCAGTGGGATACCGGCGGCCACGGCGGCCTTGGTGATGCGCTGGGTCGCGGCGGTGTCCACCGGGTTGACGATGAGCGCGTCGACTTTCTGGCTGATGAAGCTTTCCACCTGGCTCAGTTGCTTGACCACGTCACTGCGCGCGTCTTCGAACTGCAGGGTGACGCCGTCCGGCAGGGACTTGGCTTTCTTGTCCATGGATTCGCGCAGGTAAGTCAACCAGGTGTCATCGAACTGGGACATGCTGACGCCGATCTTCAGGTCCGCCAGGGCAGCGCCGCTGGTGAGCATCAACGACAGAGCCAGCGAGGCGATACGGGTCTTGGTCTTCATGAACGGTCTTTCTCCACTTTTTTGTTGGTTTTATGGATAAGGCGTGACGGATCAGGAACGGGGCAAACGCACGATGGGCGCGCCGGGCATGCAACACACCATGGCGCCGTTACGCTGGATACACAGGGATTCGAACAGGGGGAGAACTGCGGACAGGCGCAGCAGATGTGGCAGGTGAAACGCAGAGCGGCTGAAGGTTTTCATCGACGGTACCTAGCTGTGTTTCTTGTTTTTGTTTCGTCTGGCATCCGTTCAAGGCTGGCTTGGCGGGAGACAGACAGGATTGTCGGTAACCTGGAATTGACTTTATTGGAAAATATTTTCCATATCAACTCATTTTAGAATTTTATTCGTTTTTTATTCCATGGCCGACAGGCGTCGATAAACGCACCACTTCGCCCTGCTCGGCACTCTGCCTGGCGGCATCAAGAATGCGCGTGGTCGCCAATGCATCACGGGCCTCCACCGGCAGCGGGCCAGCGCCCTGCAACGCGGTTTGCAGGTGTTGGTAGAACGCCAGCCAGCAGCCACGCTCCGAGGTCACCCGCTCGCGCTCGGTGCCGTGTTCGAACCAGCCCCAGCGCCGATGCTCTTCAGCGCCCCAGTGTTCACCCTCGGTCGCCGGGCTCAGGCCCGCCAGCGCCTGGGCTTCCTGGCCGTCCAGGCCTTCAACGGTATAGCAGCCCTGGGTGCCGTTGACCCGAAAGCGCGGGCGCGCTGCGTTTTGCACGCAATTGCCGCTCAAGTGGGAAATCACGCCGCTGGCATGGGTCAAGGACATGAAGAAGCCGTTGTCGAACACCTGGCCGGGCTGGCGGTAGTCCAGCTCGGCGTAGACCCGCTCCACCGGCCCGAACAGTTGCAGCGCCTGGTCCACCAGGTGGCTGCCCAAATCGCGCAGGAACCCGCCACCGCTGCCTTTGCCGACCGAGGCCGGCGAATAGCGCTCGACGCTGGATTCAAAACGAATGACCTGCCCCAGGGCGCCTGACGCCAGCAGTTTGCGCAAGGTCAGGAAATCCGAATCCCAGCGGCGGTTCTGGTACACGCTCAACGGCACGTTGTGTTGTTCGGCGGCCATCACCATCGCCTCGGCCTGTGCTGCATCCCAGGCAAAAGGCTTGTCGCTGACCACCGCCACGCCGAGTTCGATGGCTTGCATCACCACCTCCGGGCGACCGTCCAGCGGCGTGGACACCACCACCGCATCAACGCCCGCTGCGACCAATTCTTCGAGGGAGTCAAAGGCTTGGACGTGCGGATAATCACTCGCCAGTTGCTGGCGCCGCTCGGCAGACCGGGTCACCACGCCGACGAACGTAGCCCCGGGCAGGCTGCTGATCAGCGGCGCATGAAAAAACCGCCCGCCCTTGCCGTAGCCCACTAGTCCGATTCGCATGAAAACTCCTTAGATCACGGTTTGAATGCAGTCCCTGTGGGAGCTGAGCCTGCTCGCGAAGACGGCGGCACATTCAGCATCAATGCAAGCTGATCCACCGCCATCGCGAGCAAGCTCGGCTCCCACAATTTGACCGAGTACCTTCAGGGGAAACGCGGTCGACTGTGGGAGCGAGCTTGCTCGCGAAGGCGGCGGATCCTCCAGCAGTAATGTCGACTGACCCACCGCTATCGCGAGCAAGCTCGCTCCCACATTTTTGGACGGTGTTAGCCGTAGAAACGCGGGCGCTCGGGCAGTTCGACCTTGACGATCTGCCCACTCTGCTGCGCTTGGACACAGGCATCCGCCGCCACCGCTGCGGCAAAACCATCCCAGGCCGACGGCCCGCCCACCTGCCCGGCGCGCACGCCGTCGATGAAGGCCTGCAATTCGACGTCGTAGGCCGCGATGAAACGGTCCTTCCAGTCCATCAGGATCGCATTCGACAGTTTCGCGCCACTGCGCAATTGCACCTGGGACGGTTCAGGGAGCTTGGCGATGCCGGTCTCCCCCACCACTTCGCACTGGATGTCGTAGCCGTACTGGCAGTTGACGAACACTTCGACGTCGATGCGCGTGCCCCGGGCGGTTTCCAGCAGGACGATCTGCGGGTCGCGCAAATGGGCCAGGGCCTTGCTGGTCTTGCGCGGAAACACCACCTGCACCGACACGTAGTCATCGGCCAGCAGCCAGCGCAACACATCCAGCTCATGGATCAAGGTGTCGGTGATCGCCATGTCGGTCTTGTAGTTTTCGCCCACGCTCGGGTTGCGGTGGGCGCAATGCAGCATCAGCGGTTCGCCGATCTGGCCGCTGTCGATCACCGCCTTCAGCGCGCGATAACCTTCATCGTAAGGGCGCATGAAACCGACCTGCACCAGGCGCTTGCCGTGGGCGATTTCAGCCTCGACGATCTTGCGGCAGCCTTCGGCCGTGACGGCCAGGGGCTTTTCACAGAACACCGGTTTGCCCGCCGCAATCGCCGCCAGCACGAACTCTTCGTGGCTGGGGCCCCAGGAGGTGACGAGGATCGCCTCCACGTCCGGCGCCTTGATCAATGCATGACCGTCGGGGTAGACCTCGGCGGTCAGCTTGAGATCGGCAACGATCTTGGCCGCTTGTTGCAGGTTGATGTCGGTCACCGCCACCACCTGGCTGTTGAGCAAGGTCTGGCTGCAACGACGGATATGGTCCTGGCCGATGGCCCCGGTGCCGATGACGCCCAGCTTCAAAGACATGAAAAACTCCTTTCGTAGTGTTGGGGCAATCAGTATTGACGGGCCTTGGCCAGTCGTTCGTTGAGGGTCTTGGCGACCGCATCGGTGCGGGCGCTGGTGGACACCTGCGCCACGCCGACCCGCCACCACGACAGGTATTTGTGGATCATGGTCTTGGGCAAAACCTTGATATCGATCAGCGTCGAGACGCTCTGGCGCCGCGCATCGGCCAGGGCCGTGTGCAGCTCATCGAGGGTCTTGACCTTGTAGGTCTTGCAGCCATAGGCCGCGGCACTCATGGCGAAGTCCACCGGCACGAAACCGCCATCGAGCTTGCCCGTCTCGGGGTTGCGAAAGCGGAACTCGGTGCCGAAGCTGTCCATGCCGTGTTCCATTTGCAGGTTGTTGATGCAACCGAAGGTCATGTTGTCCAGCAGCACCACATTGATCTTGCGTCGCTCCTGGATCGAGGTCGCCAGCTCCGAGTGCAGCATCATGTAGGAGCCGTCGCCCACCAGGGCGTAGACCTCTTTGTCGGGCTCGGCGAGCTTCACCCCCAGCGCCGCATTCACCTCGTAGCCCATGCACGAATAACCGTACTCGACGTGATAGGTGTTCACGCCCTTGCTGCGCCAGCTGCGCTGCAAGTCGCCGGGCAGGCTGCCAGCGGCGGCGACAATGATCGCGTCATCCGCCAGGGTCTGGTTGAGGGTGCCGAGCACGCGGCTCTGGGTCAGGCAGGAACCGGTGAGTTCGATGAATTCGCGAAACACCGCCGGGTCCATGTGATCGTTGATTTCCGGGACAAAATCCTCGGCCTGGAAATCCGTCTGATAGATCCGGTCCACTTCCGCGTCCAGCTGGACCTTGGCATCGGCGATCTGCCCGCCCCATTCGGCGCGATAGTCGCCCATCGCAGCGGACAATGCCTCCAGTCCCGAACGGGCGTCCGCCAGCAATTGCACGCCGTCGAGCTTCAACGCATCGCACGGGCTGATGTTGAGGTTGAGGAACTGCACATCCGGGTGCTGGAACAGCCATTTCGATGCCGTGGTGAAATCGCTGTAGCGGGTGCCGATACCGATGATCAGGTCGGCTTTCTTGGCCAGCAGGTTTGCCGCCAGGCAACCGGTTTCGCCGACACCGCCGACGTTCAGCGGGTGACTGGACACCACCGCGCTCTTGCCGGCCTGAGTCTCGGCGAACGGAATGTCGAAGCGCTCGGCAAAGGCCTGCAACGCGGCGTTGGCACCGGCGTAGCGCACGCCGCCGCCACAGATGATCAACGGCTGGCGCTTGCCCTTGAGCAGCGCCAGGGCATCACCGAGCATCGCTTCAGTGGCCGGGCGACGGTCAATGCGATGGACACGTTTTTGCAGGAAGTAATCCGGGTAATCGTAGGCTTCGGCCTGCACGTCCTGGGGCAAGGCCAGGGTCACCGCACCGGTTTCGGCCGGGTCGGTCAGCACGCGCATCGCATGGATCGCAGCAGTCATCAGTTGCTCGGGGCGGTTGATGCGATCCCAGTATTTGCTCACGGCCTTGAAGGCATCGTTGGTGCTGATGCTCAGGTCATGGAACTGCTCGATCTGCTGCAGCACCGGGTCTGGCTGGCGACTGGCGTAGACATCGCCGGGCAACAGCAGCAACGGAATGCGATTGGCTGTCGCGGTGGCCGCTGCGGTCAGCATGTTCGCCGCACCGGGGCCCACCGACGAGCTGCAGGCGTAGATCTTGCGCCGCAGATGCTGCTTGGCAAAACCGATGGCGGCATGGGCCATGCCTTGCTCGTTACGGCCCTGATGGACTACCAGGTCGCCGCTGTCCTGCTCCAGCGCCTGGCCCAGGCCCAGCACGTTGCCGTGGCCAAAAATGGTAAAGACCCCGGCGACAAACTTGCTCTGAACGCCATCGACCTCGATGTACTGGTTATCGAGGAATTTCACCAGGGCCTGGGCCATGGTCAGTCGTGTTGTGGTCATGCTTGCACCTTTTCAAACGCAACTCGGTCAAGTGTGGGAGCGAGCTTGCTCGCGATAGCGGTGTGTCAGGCAGCTCAGATGTTGAGTGTGCCGCCGTCATCGCGAGCAAGCTCGCTCCCACAGGGGGTTCTCCAGCGTTCAGGGAATCGGGTCAGGCCTGGGAGCTTTGCAGGTGGTTCATGCTCGCCCCCAACGCCTGGCGAATGTCGGCCAGGTCATGGACGCTCTCGGCGAACGGCTCGAAGGACAGGTAGCCCTCGTAGCCACCGGCCCGCAGCGCCTCGATCTGCACGGCATTGCCGAGGATGTCGGCCGCGCCCACCAGCACTCGGTGGCCGTCACGGATCGTCGCCAGCGGCGCCTGGGCATCCTCGACGCCGGAGATGTGCACCAGCCCGGTCAGCTCGGGGAAGAACTCCTGTTCACCGGCCAAATGATGGTGAAAGGTGTCATGCACCAGGCGGAACACATCCAGCCCGCCAATGCTCTTGATCGCTTCCACCGCCGCGCGTTTGCGGCGCAGCGAGCACTCTTCGAAACCCAGGGGCTCGATGAAACCGTAGATGCCAAAGGCGCGCAGGATCGGCGCCAGTTCACTGAGGGCCGTACGCAGCCCCGCCGCACGCTCGGCCTCGCTGCGCGGGTCGGCGCGGTCGTTGAGCGGGCACATCACCAGCCCCTCGGCGCCGCATTCGCGGGCGTAGTCGGCCAGCCGCACGGCCTGGGCGCGGCGTTCTTCGTTCCACACGTCAAAGGGGTAAAGGGCGTTGATCGACAGCACCTTGATGCCACGCTCCTCGCACAACTCGCGCACCCGGGCCGGCGGCATGCCGTCTTCGATCTCGACGCCCTTCAGATCGTTGCGGATCTCGATGGCATCGGTTTTCAATGCCAGGGCCAAGTCGATGAAAGCGGGCAGTGACAGGCGTGGCGCAACCATTCGGTTCAAGGCAAAACGCAGGGGCTTGTTCATTGTTGTTCTCCCTCCGGCAGTCATTCAAAAAAGCGTTATTGAGCAGTCGGCATGCTGAACTCAGGACCCTTGGCAATGCTGTCGGGCCAGCGTTGCATCACGCTTTTGTAGCGGCTGTAGAAACGCAGGCCTTCTTCACCGTAGGCATGGTGATCGCCGAACAGCGAACGCTTCCAACCACCAAAGGAGTGCCAGGCCATGGGCACCGGAATCGGCACGTTGATGCCGACCATGCCGACCTTGATGCTGCGGGCGAACGCCCGGGCAATGCCGCCGTCACGGGTGAAGCACGACACGCCGTTGCCGAATTCATGGGCATTGATCAGCGCCACCGCCGTGGCGAAGTCCGGTACACGGACGATCCCCAGCACCGGGCCGAAGATTTCCTGCTGGTAGATGCTCATCTCGGCGGTGACCTGGTCGAACAGCGTCGCCCCGACAAAGAAGCCCTGCTCGGCGCCAGGCACCTTGAAACCACGCCCATCGACGATCAAGCGAGCGCCCTCGGCCACCCCAGCGTCGATGAAACCTTCCACTTTTGCCTTGTGCTCGGCGGTGACCAGCGGCCCCATGTCGGTGCCGGGTTGCTGGCCGTTGCCGATCTTCAGCTGGTCTATGCGCGGCAACAGCTTGGCAATCAATTCATCGCCCACATCACCCACCGCCACGGCGATGGAAATCGCCATGCAGCGCTCACCCGCCGAGCCGTAGGCGGCGCCGATCAAGGCATCCGCCGCCTGGTCGAGGTCGGCGTCAGGCATGACGATCATATGGTTCTTGGCCCCGCCCAGGGCCTGCACACGTTTGCCGTGCGCCGTACCCTGCTGGTGGATGTACTCGGCAATCGGCGTGGAGCCGACAAAGGAAATCGCTTCGATGTCCGGGTGCTGCAACAGCGCATCCACCGCCATCTTGTCGCCCTGGACCACGTTGAACACACCGTCCGGCAGGCCGGCTTCGGTCAGTAGGCGGGCCATCAGCAAACTGGCGGACGGGTCGCGCTCCGAAGGCTTGAGGATGAAGCAGTTGCCGGCGACCAGCGCCAGCGGAATCATCCACAACGGCACCATCACCGGGAAGTTGAACGGCGTGACCCCGGCACAAACGCCCAGGGGTTGGCGCAGGTTCCAGTTGTCGATGCCGCCGCCGATGTTGTCGCTGAAATCGGTCTTGAGCAGGTTTGGCGC
Organism: Pseudomonas sp. A-RE-22; assembly: GCF_019956035.1. Taxonomy (NCBI): domain Bacteria; kingdom Pseudomonadati; phylum Pseudomonadota; class Gammaproteobacteria; order Pseudomonadales; family Pseudomonadaceae; genus Pseudomonas; species Pseudomonas sp. A-RE-22. The sequence goes on along the minus strand of NZ_JAHBCZ010000067.1, from coordinate 4,493 downwards.
ACCGCAGGCGTACTCGACGATCTCGATGCCGCGGGTGACTTCGCCGTGGGCGTCGGACAGCACCTTGCCGTGTTCACGGCTGACGATTTGCGCCAGCTCGTCGTGGTGCCGGTCCAGCAGTTCCTTGAACTTGAACATCACCCGCGAACGTCGCAATGACGACTGCTCGGACCAGGCCGGGAACGCCGCCAGCGCCGAGGCCACCGCCGCGTCGACGGTGCCCGGTTCGGCCAGGGCCACCCGGGCCTGCACCGCGCCGGTGGCCGGGTTGAAGACATCGCCGAACCGCGTGCTGTCGCGGTCCTGCACGTGGCCGTTGAGGTAATGGCCTACTACCGGGGCGTCACTCATTGTTCTTGTTCTCCGTGCGAATGTTGGAAATCAGAGGTCCAGCAGCCAGCTGTGCTGCGGATCGTTATGGAACTGCCAGACCCGCTTCGGGCCGGCCATGACGTTCAGGTAATACGACTCGTACCCGTAGGGCACGCTGACCGGGTGGTAACCCTTGGGCACCACCACCAGGTCGCTGTTCTCCACGGCCATGGCCTGGTCAATGCTGCGGTCGTCGGTGTAGACCCGCTGGAACACGAAGCCTTGGGACGGGTTGACCTGGTGGTAATAGGTTTCCTCCAGGAAGCTCTGGTGCGGCAGGTCGTCGGTGTCGTGCTTGTGCGGCGGGTAGCTCGAGGAGTGCCCCGACGGCGTACGCACTTCCACCACCAACAGCGAATGGGCCGGCTCGCTGTCGGGCAGGATGTCGCAGACATAACGGGTGTTGGCGCCCTTGCCGCGCACACTGCGCTTCATGCTGTCCGGGCGGATCAACCGTGGGCCATGACTGTTCTGCGCAGCCCCCGGCGCGGCGCACACGGCAATCTGTACATCGCTCAACGCGGTGACCTGGGCCTGGCTGCCAGGCGGCAGGTAAGCGGCATAGGGTGACTTGTCCTCGAACACCGACTGGCGATCACCGAGGTTGTCCCAATCGAAGGCCCCCTGCCCCGGCGCTTCGCCCTTGAGGCTGATGCGCCCGCTGAGCAGCACCAGGCACAATTCCTTGTCGCCGGCGGCCACCGGCAGGGTTTCACCCAGGCTCAGGCGGTAGGCGGCGAACCCGACGTATTCCAGCTCCCCCGCCGGCAACTGGACCATGGTTCGACCGCTGGAATGGCTCTTGATCAACAGGCTCATGACGGACTCCTTTCTTGCAGCAAGGCACGCAGCGTGTCGTAGCCCTTCTTGGCGTAGGCATAACTCGGTGCTACGGCAGGGTCCTGCTCGGCTTCCACCACCAGCCAGCCTTGGTAATCGGCGGCCAGCAACACGTCGAGCAACACGGCGAAGTCGATGTCACCGTCCCCCGGCACGGTGAAGGTGCCGTTGATGATGCAATCGGGGAAGCTCCAGAGGTTATTGCGCGCCAGTTGCACCACCGGTTTGCGCACGTCCTTGAAGTGCACATGGCAGACCCGCTCGATGTGTTTGCGCAGCACCTGCAACGGTTCGCCACCGCCCATGTAGCAGTGGCCCGAGTCGAACAGCAGGCCCACTTCGCTGCCGGTCAGGGCCATCAACTTGTCGATGTCCGAGGGCGACTCGACATAGGCGCCCATGTGGTGGTGATAGGCCAGGCGCACGCCTCGGGACAAGGTGAAGCGCGCCAGTTCCGTGAGTTTGTCGGCGTAGGCTTGCCAGGCTTCATCCGTATGGAAACGCGGCCGCTCGATCAGCGCAATCCGCTGGCCCTGGATGGAGTCGGCGACTTCCCCGTACACCAGCACCGTCGCGCCGTTCTGTGCCAGCAGTTCGACGTGGCTGGCAATGGCGTCGATTTCCTCGGCCGCCGAACGCCGGGCCAGGCGACTGGAATACCAGCCAGAGACCAACGCCAGGTCATAAGGGCGCAGAACATCGCCGACACCCTTGGCGTCCTTGGGGAATTTGCCGTTGAGTTCAAAACCTTCGTAGCCGATTTCCTTGCCTTCACTCAGCGCCGTGCTCAACGGCGTTTCGCCGCCCAACGATGGCAAGTCGTCGTTGCTCCAGGAAATCGGGTTGATGCCAATTCGAATAGCGGGCATGGCTGCACCTTTTATTGTTTTTCACAAATCAGTAAGAACGACGCTGAACACTTGTGGGAGCGAGCTTGCTCGCGATAACGGTGTACCAGTCAATATTGATGCTGGCTGACCGGACGCCATCGCGAGCAAGCTCGCTCCCACATTACCCCCCCCATCAAGCACGGGCACTGCGCCACGCCTCGATCAATTCCACAAACCTGCCCTGCACCTGTCGGATCAGCGTTTCATCATCGATTTCCCCGGCAAGCCAGGCCCGACTCGGTTCCTGGAAGATCGTGCGGCCCACGGCGAACCCACGGCAGGTGGTGCTCTGGCTGGCTTGGCGGAAGCCTTCGGCCAGGGCGGCGGCCGGGGCGTTGAGGCCCAGCAGGACCACGCCGCGGCAATATGGGTCGCGTTGCTGGATCAGCTCATCGAGCTGTTTCCATTCCTCCGCGCTCTGGGTCTCGATCTTCCACCACGCCGGGAAAATACCCAGGTTGTAGAGGCGCTTGAGGGCACGATAGAGCACGTCCGGGTGCGGCGATGGATGATCCTTGGGCGGAATGACTTCCAGCAGCAATTCATGGCCGCTGACCTGGGAAGCCTTGTACAGCCCCATCAGTTGCGCTTCCTGCTCCAGGCGCAACAGTGGCTCGTCATCAGGGTGAAATTGCACCAGGCACTTGATGATCTGTTCCTGGGGCCAGGCGATCAGGTTGCTGCCAATGGAGCGCCCGTGTTCGAACGCCAGCGGTCGCGAATTCTGTACCTCCACCGGTCGCGCCACCCACCAGCCACGTCCGGTGGCAGCGTTCAGCGAGTCCTGGCCGAAACGTTGGTCGGCCAGCAGACCGACGTCGGCCTCGACGCCTTGGCGTTGCAGGTCGGCTTCGACCCGCTCCACCGCCTGGATGAACAGTTGCTTGAGCTCACCAATGCAACTCAGGTCGCGGCCGCCCTTCTGCGCCAGCTCCACCAGTTGCCAGCGATGGTCGAACGCAAAGATGAACAGTTGTCTCCAGGTCTTGCGGGGCACGCTGACCTGATGCAGTCGTTGCAGCACGGCATCCTGGTCCGGGCGGGTAATCGGCACCGGGCTCTTGAATAAATAGTCGAGCTCGGCCCGGGTCGGCATCGCCGGGGCACAGGCATGGCGCGACACCACCAGGCCACCGCAGGCATTGGCCAACTGACAGCAGCGCTCATCGCTGGCGTCCTCCAGCCAACCGGCGAGGAACCCCGACATGAATGCATCACCGGCCCCCAGTACATTCAAGACCTCGACCCGGACACCAGGGTAAAGGGCGCCGTCTTCAAGGCGGGCCGGAATGGCGCCATGAATGACCGTGCAACCTTGTGGGCCAAGCTTGACCACCAGGGTCGCCGCCGTCAGCGAGCGCACGGTGCGCAGTGCGGTCAGCAGGTCTTCGCTGCCGCCGGCGATCAGGAATTCTTCTTCAGTGCCAACGATGAGGTCGAAACGCGGCAGGATGCCTTGCACATGCTGGCTGACCTTCTGGTCGGCCACAAAACGGGTTTCCCCATCGGCCTTGCCCGCCAGGCCCCAGAGCACCGGCCGATAATCGATGTCCAATACGCATTTGACGTTGTGCTTCTCAGCGTAATCCAGCGCCTGGGTACTGGCCTTGTAGACGCCATCGGTAGAGAAATGCGTGCCGGTGATCAGCAGCGCCTTGCTGGAGGCAATGAAGGCTTCGTCGATGTCTTCGGCGCGCAACGCCATGTCGGCACAATTTTCCCGGTAGAACACCAGGGGAAAGGTTTCCCGGTCCTTGATACCCAGCAGGACCATGGCCGTCAGGCGTTCGGGATCGACCTTGATGCCACTGACATCGCAGCCTTCACGTGCCAGGGACTCCACCAGGAAGCGGCCCATGTGGTCGTCCCCTACCCGGCTCAGCATCGCCGACCGGAGCCCCAGGCGTGCCGTGCCGAAAGCGATGTTGGCCGACGAACCGCCCAGGTACTTGGCGAAGCTTGCGACATCTTCCAGGCGCGCGCCGACTTGCTGCGCGTAAAGGTCGACGCCCAGGCGTCCCAGGCAGATCACATCCAATTGACGCCCACTGGCAAAACGAGTCTGGCCCATGCTGGCTCCTGTTATTTTTATCAGCCTGCGCTTGTCGCCAAAACCGACGCCAGCGCTGTTGGTGAATGCAGACTAAAACGAGCGGCGCGCAATAATCAATAATTATTCTATAAATTTTTTACGTGGAATATTTTTTCCAATACGCTATGACCAAAGCGAGCCAGGCGCAGTGCATCGTTTCAGCAGATGCTGCAACATTTGTCAGCCCATGATTTTCCCTGCGCCTACGCTGTAGACTGCGACCAGCCAACCTATTGTCGAGGGCCGGCCTTTTTTTCGGGCCGCCCTATAAGAACAAGCCAGAAGGATTTTCTATGACC
>NZ_JAHBCZ010000077.1:0-223288 GCF_019956035.1 Pseudomonas sp. A-RE-22 | reverse complement strand
AATGAAGGCCGCAAGCCCAATGAAACAAGGGACATCAGCTCAACGATGGTTGAGAACAACAGCTCACGCGGATACTGGCGTTGACGATGTTCTTCGAACATCTGATCGATCCATTCGGCAGGAACAGCCTGCTCCAGAATCACTCTGGTCATGACACTGGCCGGTGCTTTTTTCTCAAACCGCGCTAGAACTTCTGCCCACATCGCTTCTGTCACCCTGACTGAGTTTTGTGGGATTTTATCAAAGACCTTGAAAGGGCTGGCCGTAAGGGCGGAACCCTAAGTCGCCGTTACCGCAGCAACGGATATACACACCAACCCACACCTCTCGGAACAGATAATCAGAAAACAGCATTACTGTCTTCTACGGGCCTTTTTATGGAGAGTGATTCTTGACACTGGCCAGTCAGCTTCTCTAGGATGCCGCTCATGCGCCGATTTAAACAGCTACTTGCGGGGCGCCAGGTGACTCAATCCAGTCGCCGATAGAAGCCGAAGACAAGGCTTCGAAATACCGCTAAAGCGCTGGTTCGGTGTTGCCTCTCACCTGCCATGCAGACTTTTGAGGCAGAGACACGACACGATGAACGCACCCAGCCTCCTAGTACGTCTTGCGCCGATCACGGCGAACCTTGTGCAACGCAATCCGAAAATTCTCCTGGGCGGCACTCACCAGCCAACGCTCTTGCGCTATCTCGACGGCTGGCCACGTCGTAACCATGGGCCCGCAGCTTTCCTGATCCAGTTTGTCGAAGACGGCGAGTCACTGGCCCGGTTCGCCAATGACAGTTTCGATCTGGCCGTCATCCAGTCCCCCAGTGCGGCGGACGCTCCTGAAATGATCCGGCAGTTGACCCGTGTGGCCCGGCAGGGATTGATCACGCGCCGCTGAGGCGAGGATTACGGGTACGCGATGTCCACGATGTAGACCCGTTTCTCGCCGGTAGGCGTCTGGACGCTGACCTCGGCGTCCAGGGCCTTGCCGATCAGGGCCCGTGCCAACGGTGAGTCGATACTGATCAGGTTCTGCTTCAGGTCCAGCTCGTCCGGGCCGACGATGCGATAGCGTGATTCCTTGCCATCCTCATCTTCGACCGTCACCCAGGCACCGAAGTACACCTTGTTCGGATCGCTGGGTTTTTCACTGACCACTTTAAGCGCTTCAAGGCGCTTGGTGAGGAAGCGCACGCGACTGTCGATTTCCCGCAGCATTTTCTTGCCGTAGGTGTATTCGGCGTTTTCCGAACGATCACCCTGGGCCGCCGCCTCGCTGACCGCCTGGGTCACCTGGGGACGGCGCACATGCCACAGCTCATGGAATTCAGCGCGCATCCGCGCTTCACCCTCGGGGGTGATCAGCGCGGTGCCGGCGGTGCGGGGTGGGCGATAACGGCTCATGGCAACTTCTTGTAATAGCGAAGCCGGGAGTCTATCAACCCTCGCGCAATACTGTCAGCGGGCTGGCATTGAGCGCTCGACGGGTGCCAAACACACCGGCCGCGCCGATCAACAAGGCCCCCAGCAGCGGCAATGCCAACAGCCATGGATGCGGATGCCAGGGCAGGTCGAAGGCGTACCGGTAAAGCACCAGGCTCACCAGCTCCGAACCCAGGGCCGCGAGCAGGCCACTGACCGCGCCCAGCAGGCCGAACTCGATGCGCCGGGCCTTGACCAGCAAGGGCCGTTCGGCGCCCAGTGCGCGCAATAGAGCGCCTTGGCGAATGCGCTCGTCGAGGGTCGCCTGCAGGCCGGAAAACAACACCGCCATCCCCGCTGCCAGTACAAACAACAACACATACTCCACAGCGAGGGTCACCTGGGCCAGGATGCTGCGCAGTTGTTCGAGCAGGGCCTCGACTTGCAGGATCGTCACCGCCGGAAAGGCCCGGGACAGGTCGACGATCTGTTGGTCGTGGCCCGACGCCAGGTAGAAACTGGTGAGATAGGTCGCTGGCAGATCCTTCAATGTGCCTGGCTGGAAGATCATGAAGAAGTTGGGCTGGAAATTGTCCCAGTTGATCTCCCGCAGGCTGGTGACCTTCGCTTCACGGTTGACGCCGCCCACGCTGAACACCAGGCGGTCGCCCAGCTTGATCTTGAGGTTCTCGGCCACTTTGCCTTCCACCGAAACCCCCGGGATATCGTCCGGTGGTTGCTGCGGCCACCAGGTCCCTGCGGTGACGATGTTGCCCGTCGGCAGGTCCGCGGCCCAAGTCAGGCTCAAGTCACGTTGCAGCGCCCGGTCACCCGCAGAGTCCTTGGTGACGAACTCTGTGGCCGGTTCGCCATTGATGCTGACGAGGCGCCCGGGTACCACGGGGTAGAGCGGGGCCGATTGCGCCGACAATGCCAGCAGCTTGTCGGTGAAGGCCTGCTTGTCGTTGGGCAGGATGTTCAGCGCGAAATAGTTCGGGGCGTTTTTTGGCAACTGGTTTTGCCAGGTGTCCAGCAGCTCGCCGCGCAACAACGCGATCAACGCCATGGACAACAGGATCAGGCCAAACGCCAGGGCCTGGCCGGCGGCGGCCAAGGGATGGCGCAGCAATTGGCCGAGGCCCAGCCGCCAGGGCAGGGAAGCGCGGGCCAACAGGCGACGCAGGCTCTGGAGCAGCAGCAACAACAAGCCGCCGAGCACCAGCGCGGCGACGACGCCACCACCCAGCAGGGCGAAGGTGAGGACCAGGTCCAGGCTCAGGCGCCACATGATCAGGCCCAGGGCGCCCAGCGCGGCACCGTAGATCACCCAGGAGCTGGAGGGGATCGGCAGCATGTCCCGGCGCAGCACGCGCAACGGCGGTACCCGGCCCAGCGCAGCCAATGGCGGCAGGGCGAACCCCGCCAGGGCCACCAGCCCGGTGCCGATCCCGGCGATCGCCGGCAGCAGGCCACCCGGCGGAACGGTGGTGGGCAGCAGGTCATGCAGCAGGGCGAACAGGCCCAGTTGGGCGATCCAGCCGAGCAGGGCGCCGCTGATGCTGGCGAGCAGGCCCAACACCGTCAATTGCAGGCTGAACAGCACCATGGTTTCCCGGCGTGACAGGCCCAGGCAGCGCAGCAGCGCGCTGGCGTCGAACCGTCGGGTGGCAAAGCGGTTGGCCGAGAGCGCGACGGCGACACCGGACAGCAACACCGCCACCAGGCTGGCCATGTTCAGGTAGCGTTCGGCCTTGCCCAGGGCGCCACCGATCTGCCGGTTGCCGTCGCGGGCATCCTGCAGGCGCTGGTTGGCTTCAAGGCCTGGCTTGACCAGGTCGCGGTAGGTTTGCAGCGCCGATGCCGGGCCGCGCCACAGGTCGCGATAGCTGACACGGCTGCCCGGCTGGACCACGCCGGTGGCCTCCAGGTCCTTGAGGTTGATCAGTACCCGCGGGGTGAGGCTGTAGAAGTTGCCGGCGCGATCGGGCTCATAAGTCAGCACGCGGCTCAGGCGCAAGGTCTGGTTGCCGACGTCGATGCTGTCGCCGATCTTCAGCTCCAGTGCCGTCAGCAGTCGTGCTTCGACCCAGGCCTCGCCAGGGTTCGGGCGTCCGCCGATTTCTTCCGGGGCGAACGGGGTGGGGGTGCTTTTCAGCTCGCCGCGCAATGGGTAGCTGTCATCGGCCGCCTTGACGCTGGACAGCTGGATGCCATTGTCGGTGGCCACAACACTGGAAAACTCCACCACCCGGGCGTGTTCCAACCCCAGTTCGATGCCGCTGCGAATCTGCTCCGGGCGGGCGGGGGAGCTGCCTTCGAGCAGTAGGTCGGCACCGAGGAACTCGGTGGCGCGCATCATCATCGCGCCGTTGAGGCGGGCACCGAAGTAACCGATGGCGGTACTGGCCGCCACCGCCACCAGCAGGGCGAAGAACAACACCCGCAACTCACCGGCGCGGGCATCGCGAAGCAATTGACGGACAGCGAGACTGAACAGGCGCAACAGCGGCAAGCGTGCCATCAAGGCTCCAGAGGGGCGACCATCTCGCCGGCTTCAAGTCGGATCAGGCGCCGGCAACGATGGGCCAGGCGTTCATCATGGGTCACCAGCACCAGGGTCGTGCCGCGTTCCTTGTTCAATTCGAACAGCAGGTCGCTGATGCGCTCGCCGGTATGGCTGTCGAGGTTGCCGGTGGGTTCGTCGGCAAACAGCACGTCGGGCTCGGCGGCAAAGGCGCGGGCAATCGCCACGCGTTGCTGTTCGCCGCCGGAGAGCTGGCGTGGCGAGTGGGTCAGGCGCTGGCCCAGGCCGACGCGCTGCAACAGTTGCGTGGCCCGTTCGCGGGCATCCTTGCGCCCGTCAAGTTCCAGCGGCAGCATGACGTTTTCCAGTGCATTGAGGCTGTCGAGCAACTGGAACGACTGGAAGACGAAGCCGACATGCTCGGCGCGGATCCGCGCACGCTGGTCTTCATCCAGAGCGCTGAGCGCTTGGCCGGCGAGTGTCACCTCGCCGCTGCTGGGCAGGTCGAGGCCGGCCAGCAGGCCCAGGAGAGTGGATTTGCCGGAACCGGACGCCCCGACGATGGCCAGGCTATCGCCTTTGTTCAGTTCCAGGCTGAGTTCGTGCAGGATGGTCAGTTCACCTTCCGCGCTGGAGACCACTTTGCTAAGGTCCGTCGCGGTGAGAATGCTTGAGCCCATGGAGAATCCGATGCGTGTGTGGTTTTTGAGTGCCGGCCTGGCCTTGATGTGCATGGCCCAGAACGCAGCGGCGGGTACAGTCCTGATCGTTGGCGATAGTATCAGCGCGGCTTTCGGCCTGGATACCCGGCAAGGGTGGGTGTCGTTGCTCGAACAACGGCTCAAGGCCGAGGGTTTTGACGATAAAGTGGTCAATGCTTCCATCAGTGGCGACACCAGTGCCGGAGGCCAGGCGCGGCTGCCGGCGCTGCTTGCAGCCCATAAGCCGGACCTGGTGATCCTGGAACTGGGCGGCAACGATGGCCTGCGCGGACAGCCGCCAACACAATTGCAACAAAACCTTGCAGCGATGATCGACAGCGCTCGTGCCAGCGGTGCCCAGGTACTTTTGCTGGGCATGCAACTGCCACCCAATTACGGACGGCGCTACACCGATGCCTTTGCCCGGGTCTACAGCACCCTGGCGGAGGAGAAAAAAGTCCCGCTGGTGCCGTTTTTTCTCAAGGACGTCGGTGGCATCCCGACCATGATGCAAGGCGACGGATTGCACCCGTCCGTCGCGGCCCAGGGCAAGTTGCTGGAAAATGTCTGGCCGACACTGAAACCGCTGCTTTGACGCTTTTCTACCGGCGGGCTTTCGGCTAATGTGGCGCCCCCGATTTGGAGCCCCCGATGCCGCGTCCCGCCTGGTCCCTGTTTGCCTACCAACTGATCGAGCCTGACGAGCAGCTGGATCTGTTCGCCTGCCAGGAAGTACGGGTGCACCTGGTGACCCGGCAGTTGGAGCTGGGTGGCTCGGCCGACCGAACTCTCTGCGGCAGCCTGCTGCCGGCCCAGCCACGCTGGTCGAGCGTCGATCGCAAGATTTTCCAGGATCATCGGCTGTGCTCGTTGTGCCGGGCGATCCTGGAGTCCCAGAAACGCGGCACCTCGCCAATCTGGCCGGAGCTGCGGTTCGAGTTGTAATCCCTCAGATTTCCGACATGTCCCTTGTGGGAGCGAGCCTGCCCGCGATGGCGGCGGCACATTCAACATTAATGCAAGCAGGCCCACCGCTATCGCGAGCAAGCTCGCTCCCACTGGGTTTCATTTCAGCTTCCAGGCATGCTGCGCATCGGACGCCTCTGTACCGCTCTCCCCGAAATAACAGGTGGCAGTGTACAATCGCCGTTTTCATAACCCCTTGTTCGATCTGCGAAGGATTTCCCGGATGTTGCCGCGCTTGCCTGCCGTCGCCCGCTGCCTGTCTCTTGCCGCCCTGTGTATGGCGGGCCCCGTTGCCGCCCTGGAGCTGCCTCTGCCACCGCCGGGTGAAGACATCGTTGGCCAGGTGCAGGTTATCAAGGCCAAATACGAAGACACCTTCGCCGACCTGGGTACCACCTATGACCTGGGCTACAGCGAGATGGTCGCCGCCAACCCCGGGGTCGATCCCTGGTTGCCGGGCGCAGGCACCGAGATCGTGCTGCCGACTCGCTTCATCCTGCCGCCGGGTCCGCGCGAGGGCATCGTGATCAACCTTGCCGAGTACCGTCTCTACTATTTCCCCAAGGGGCGGAACGTGGTCTACACCTTCCCGCTGGGGATTGGGCGTGAGGGCTGGGGATCGCCGATCGCCCACACCAGCATCATCGCCAAGACGCCGAACCCGACCTGGACCCCGCCGGCATCGATCAAGGCCGAACACGCCGCTGACGGCGACCCGCTGCCGAATGTCGTGCCCGCCGGCCCGGATAACCCGCTGGGTCCGTTCAAGTTCACCCTGGGCACCCCGGGCTACCTGATCCATGGTTCGAACAAGAAGTTCGGCATCGGCATGCGGACCAGCCACGGTTGCTTCCGGATGTTCAACAACAACGTGCTGGAAATGGCCGGCATGGTGCCGGTGGGGACATCGGTGCGGATCATCAACGACCCCTACAAGCTGGGCTTGAGCGGTGGCAAGGTGTACCTGGAAGCTCACACACCGCTGGACGACAAGGGCAACCCGTCGGTGGTGGACAAGCACACCTCAGTGATCAACGCGATGCTCAAGCGTGAAGACATCACCAGCAACTTGCGCATGAACTGGGACGTGGTGCGGGACGTGGTGGCGGCCGAAGATGGCATGCCGGTGGAAATCGCTGTTCCGAATACCTCGGCACCGATGGTCACGAGCGCGCCGATCGACTTGCAGCAGTAAAAGACTCGACAACAACCCGCCGACGTTTCGCGATGTCGGCGGGTTTTTTATTGCTTGGGAAAACACCGGGCAATAGCTCTCGAACCCAAAAAAAAAGCCGACCCAAAAATGGGTCGGCTCGATAACAATCCCGAAGGACTATTACTTGCGGCTAGCTTTGTCCAGCATGCGCAGAGCACGCTCGTTAGCTTCGTCAGCAGTCTGTTGTGCTTTTTGAGCAGCAGCCAGAGCTTCATCAGCTTTACGGTAAGCTTCGTCTGCACGAGCCTGGGAGCGAGCTGCTGCGTCTTCGGTAGCAGTCAGACGTGCTTCGGTTTCTTTCGATGCGCTGCTGCAACCGGTAGCCAGAACTGCGGCCAGGGCCAGAGCAGAGAATTTCAGAACGTTGTTCATCGTGTTCCCCTTCAAGGACATTCTATTAGTGACTGTCTCCCCAGACTGAGGAGTTAGCCGGCGTACATACTACCCATTACTTGTAGTAAGTAAACTGACGTAGCGCAAGAAGCAAAAAAATTGTAGGCGGTGATTCTTTTTCGAGCAACTTTTCTAAGGGGTGTTTAAAAAATATACAGCCCGAAGCCCTTTGCTGGAGCGCGTCAACGAAAAAAAGTTCCGTAGCGACGGAGAACTCCAGCAGCCCTCGCTAACACCGTTGTTTATTGATTCACCTACACTTTTGTACATTTTTTGTGCAATGCTCCAGGCATCTTTATTGGTATTGGCGGTGACTTTAACTACGCGCGCTCGTCTCAAGACTCAACAACTGGCGATGTTCAGCTATTGCACCGTGACCGACTACAGCGCGACGATGGCGCTCAATCGATAAACCCGACGAGGTTTACCCCTTCGATGACAGGCGTGCCTTGAGCATTTGCGTCATTGGTGCCTACTATTCACGACGTGCTCGGGTTTGAGCGGATCGGTTTTGGCGCTCGGTGACCAGGAAGGCACGGGGTGGCGTAGATGTTCCTTCGCCGGAAAAACATCGGTAAGGTAGGGGTCGGCATTCAGACCCGCGAGGAGTAGTGATGAGCGAGGCGGTTACCATCCACCATGACCAGGCTGGTCATCAGTTCGAGACCAATGTGGACGGTCATCGTGCCTATCTGACCTATATGGACCTGGGCAAGCAGACCCTGGATATCTATCGCACCTTCGTGCCCAATGCCTTGCGCGGCCGGGGCATCGCGGCGGCGTTGACCGAAAGTGCGCTGCAGTACGCTGAAGAAATGGGCTATACGGTGATCCCATCCTGTTCCTACGTGGAGCGCTACATGGAGCGTCACCAGCGGCACGCGGCGAAACTCTGAGAAAACGGATTCCCAATAAAAAACGCCGGGCTGAAGAGCCCGGCGTTTTTTATGTCTTGAGGAAAGCAAAAGATCGCAGGCTTCGCCAGCTCCTACATCCCCGCTCCAAATATGTGTAGAAGCTGCGTAGGAGCGTATTGGAGCTGTGTAGGAGCTGTCGAGTGCAACGAGGCTGCGATCTTTTTTAGCCGCGCTGCCGCTTCGGCAGAACATCCTTGAGCTTGGCATGCATGCTGCGCAGGGTGTTCTCGGTGGCGCTCCAGTCGATGCAGGCATCGGTGATGGAGACGCCGTACTGCAAGTCGGCGAGGTCTTTCGGGATGGCCTGGCAGCCCCAATTCAAGTGGCTTTCGACCATCAGGCCGATAATCGACTGGTTGCCTTCCAGGATCTGGTTGGCCACGTTCTCCATCACCAGCGGTTGCAGTGCCGGGTCCTTGTTGGAGTTGGCGTGGCTGCAGTCGACCATGATGTTCGGCTTGATCTTGGCTTTGTTCAGCGCCTGTTCACACAGCGCGACGCTGACCGAATCGTAGTTCGGCTTGCCATTGCCACCGCGCAGTACCACGTGACCGTAGGCGTTGCCCTTGGTGGTGACGATCGACACGCCACCTTCCTGGTTGATGCCCAGGAAACGGTGTGGGCTGGAGACCGACTGCAAGGCGTTGATCGCCACGGTGAGGCCACCGTCGGTGCCGTTCTTGAAGCCCACTGCCGACGACAGGCCGGAGGCCATTTCGCGGTGGGTCTGGGATTCGGTGGTGCGCGCGCCGATGGCCGACCAGCTGATCAGGTCCTGCAGGTATTGCGGCGAGATCGGGTCCAGCGCTTCGGTGGCCGTGGGCAGGCCCATTTCCGCCAGGTCCAGCAGCAATTGACGACCGATGTGCAGGCCGTCCTGGATCTTGAAGGAGTCATCCAGGTACGGGTCGTTGATCAGGCCTTTCCAGCCGACGGTGGTCCGAGGCTTCTCGAAATACACCCGCATGACCAGGTACAAGGTGTCGGAGACTTCCGCAGCCAGCACTTTCAGGCGCTCGGCGTATTCGTGGGCGGCCTTGATGTCATGGATCGAGCAGGGCCCGATGACCACGAACAGGCGATGATCGGTGCCGTCCAGGATGTTGCGGATGACTTCCCGGCCCTTGGTCACGGTGCGCAGGGCAGCGTCGCTCAGGGGAATATCGCGCTTGAGCTGGTCAGGCGTGATGAGGGTCTCGTTGGAGGCGACGTTAAGGTCGTTGATCGGTAAATCAGCCATCGTGTTACTCGTCAGGTCACGGGTGCCGGCCGCCAGCGATCCCCGCGCGGCGGTGCACAGCGGATTTTAAGCGCGTCGGGGAGCCGAACCTTATCGCGTTACGAGGTGGCTCGACAATGGGCTGGGTCGGGTTTAATGCCCTAAAGGCTGGGGAACAGGCCTTGGGGATGGCTCTAAAGCAGATTCGTGAGCAGATGTAATGATGATTGCATGCCATGCCGCTCGCGCTGATAGTGTGCAGGGACTTTTACCAGGAGAGTTGCAGAGATGCAGGCAGGCGTGAAACCGCGGATCGGGATGATCGGCACCGGGGCGATCGGTGGGTTCTACGGCGTGATGCTGGCGCGTGCCGGTTTTGACGTGCACTTTTTACTGCGCAGCGAATTTGCTGCCGTGGCCGAAGCCGGCTTGCGGATCGACAGCGCGGTTCACGGTACGCTGGCCCTCAACCCCGTCCAGGCGTATCGCTCGGCAGCCGACATGCCGCCCTGCGACTGGCTGCTGGTCGGCGCCAAGACCACCAGCAATGCCGAGCTGGCCCCGGCCATTACCCAGGCTGCTGCTGACGGGGCAAAAGTCCTGTTGCTGCAGAACGGCCTGGATGTCGAAGACGATCTTCGACCCTTGTTGCCCGATTCGTTGCACCTGCTGGGTGGCCTGTGCCTGATCTGCGTGCATCGCGTCGGCCCTGGTGTCGTCACCCACCAGGCCCTCGGCGCGGTCAACGTCGGTTATCACAGTGGGCCTTGCGCCGACCAGGCACAACGCATGGTGATCGTCGAAGAGGCGGCGACGTTGTTCCGCAACGCCGGTATCGATGCCCAGGCCATGCCGGGCCTGCAACAGGCCCGCTGGCAGAAGCTGGTGTGGAATGTGCCGTACAACGGTCTTTCGGTTCTGTTGGGCGCCAGTACCACGCCGTTGATGGCCAACGACCATAGCCGCGAATTGATCCAGGCACTGATGGGGGAGGTGGTTCGCGGTGCGCAAGCCTGCGGGCATCACATCGTGCCGGGTTATGCCGAGTATCTGTTCACGATGACCGAGAAGATGCCCGACTACTGGCCGAGCATGTACCACGATTATTCCCACAAGCGTGCGCTGGAACTGGACGCGATCTACGGCCGGCCATTGGCGGCTGCGAAAGCGGCAGGGTGTGAGCTGCCGAAAATCGAAGCCTTGTATCAGGCGTTGGCGTTCGTGGACCGATATAACCGCTGAGCGGGCGAAAGGGGAGCGGTATGGCAAACAACATCGACGACAAACTGGTGCTGGCGATTTCGTCGCGGGCGTTGTTCGACCTGCGGGAAAGCCACAAGGTGTATTTGTCCAGTGGCGTCGAAGCCTATCGGCAGTACCAGATCGAGCATGAAGACGAAGTCCTGGCACCCGGTGATGCCTTCGCCCTGGTGCAAAAGCTGCTGAACCTCAACGAGCACCTGGGGCGCGCCCGAGTCGAGGTGATTCTGGTTTCGCGCAACAGCGCCGACACCGGCCTTCGAGTGTTCAACTCGATTCATCATTACGGGCTGGCGATCTCGCGCGCGGCTTTCGTTGGCGGCCGCAGTCCTTACCCGTACCTCAAGGCGTTCGGTTGCGATCTCTTTTTGTCGACCCACGCTGAAGACGTGCGCAGCGCCCTGGACGCCGGGTTTGCCGCCGCGACCATCCTGTCGGGTGGTGCCAGTCGCGCGGCCAGCGAGGAGCTGCGCATTGCCTTCGACGGCGATGCCGTGCTGTTTTCCGATGAATCGGAGCGCGTCTATCAGGCCGATGGGTTGGAAGCCTTCCAGGCCAGCGAGCGACAGGCCGCCCGCGAGCCACTGCGAGGCGGGCCGTTCAAGGGGTTCCTGGCGGCGCTCAATGCACTGCAGCGCGAGTTTCCCGAGGACGCCTGTCCCATTCGTACGGCGCTGGTGACGGCCCGTTCGGCACCGGCCCACGAGCGGGTCATCCGGACCTTGCGTGAGTGGGATATTCGCCTGGATGAGTCGTTGTTCCTGGGCGGCCTGACCAAATCGGCCTTCCTCGAAGCGTTCGCCGCCGATGTTTTTTTCGATGACCAGACCGGCCATTGCGAACTGGCCCGAGAGGTGGTCGCCACCGGTCACGTGCCCCACGGTATCAGTAACGAAATGAAGCCCTGACTGCCCTTGGTCCGGGACGTCAAGCCGCACGTCGCAGTCCCCGAGGCGCTGCTAAGCTGAATCAATCTCCGCCATTTTGGCACGCGAGGAGGTCACATGATTCGTTCGATGCTGTACGCCACAGACCTGGGCCTGTACGCCCCTTATGTGATGCAGCATGCCTTGGCGTTAGCACGGACGTTTGAAGCCGAGTTGTATGTAGTGCATGCGGTAGAACCGATGGGGCTGTTCGCCGAGTCGGTGTTGCAGAGCTATCTCGATGAGCAGGCGCTGAACGAATTTCATCGCCAAGGTCTGAATACGGTGATGGCCAATATCGAACAGCGAGTGCTCGACAGTTTCCGCGAGGAGTTGGGAGACGGGCAGCAGGATTTGCAACTGATCAAGTCGGTCAGGGTGTACCAGGGCGATCCTTCCCAGGTCATCCTGGAGCAGGCTGCGAAACTCTCTGTCGACTTGCTGATCGTAGGCAGTCATTGCCAAGGGGCAAGCGGTGAGACCCCCTTGGGCAGAACCGCTGCACGGGTGTTGCAGTTATCCCGGGTACCGGTCTACCTGGTACCGCTGGTACAGCGCCGACGCCAGGGAGAGGCTTGAGGCTAAATGATGGCTTTTTATAAAAAGTTCTAGATTTATTGTCGTAACCTTTCATATAGTTATATACCGTCGCTGATGCCCGTGGCGTCCAACTGCTTTGAGGGATACATATGAAGCTTCAACAACTGCGCTACATCTGGGAAGTGGCGCACCACGACCTCAACGTTTCCGCTACTGCCCAAAGCCTCTACACGTCGCAACCTGGCATCAGCAAGCAGATCCGCCTGTTGGAAGATGAATTGGGCGTCGAAGTCTTCGCCCGCAGCGGTAAACACCTGACCCGCGTGACTCCGGCCGGCGAGCGCATCATCACCACCGCTGGCGAGATCCTGCGCAAGGTCGAAAGCATCAAGCAGATCGCCCAGGAGTTCTCCAACGAGAAAAAAGGCACCCTGTCGATCGCCACTACCCACACCCAGGCCCGCTATGCGCTGCCGCCGGTGATCAGCAACTTCATCAAGCAATACCCCGACGTGGCGCTGCACATGCACCAAGGCTCGCCAATGCAGATCGCCGAGATGGCGGCCGACGGCACGGTGGATTTCGCCATTGCCACCGAGGCCCTGGAACTGTTCGGGGATTTGGTGATGATGCCGTGCTATCGCTGGAACCGCTGTGTGGTCGTGCCCCAGGGCCATCCGTTGACGAAGCTGCCGAAGCTGACCCTCGAAGCTCTGGCCGAATACCCGATCGTGACCTACGTATTCGGTTTCACTGGTCGTTCCAAGCTTGACGAAGCCTTCAGCCATCGTGGCCTGACGCCGAAAGTAGTGTTCACCGCCGCTGATGCCGACGTGATCAAGACCTACGTTCGCCTGGGCCTGGGCGTGGGCATCGTCGCGAAGATGGCCGTCGATACCAAGCTCGACAGCGACCTGGTGGTGCTGGATGCCAGCGAGTTGTTCGAATCCAGCGTGACCAAGATCGGCTTCCGTCGTGGCACTTTCCTGCGGGGTTTCATGTGCGATTTCATCGAAAAATTTGCACCGCACCTGACCCGGGAAGTCATGGCCAAGGCCATCCAGTGCCACAACAAGCAAGAACTCGAAGAGTTGTTCGACGGCGTCGAACTACCGGTGCACTAAGACCCTTCTAGATCGCCTCGGTGACAGCGAACTGTTGCCGGGCGCCCGCTACCACGATCTCTACTTCATCCCCTTCGAACTTGCCCAGAAGGCCGCGGCCCAGCGGTGAGCGAGGGGTGATGACAGTGATCGGCTGGCCCACCAGCGAGACCTTCAAGCCCGCCGCATCCGGCCCCAGGAAGAGCCATTGCTGACGGCCGTCCTCATCTTCCAGGCCGATCAAGGTGCCGACCTGAATACCGCGCTGCTCGTCGTAAGGCCTTAGCGTCAGGTTCTGGCAGAGGGTGAGGGCCTGGCGGATTTCTTCCACGCGCCTGGCTTGTCCGGCGGCGAGGTAGGACGCCTCGAGACCCAGGGTGTCGTACTTGTTCTCGGCGATGTTTTCTTCGTGGGTCGCGGTTTCGTAGGCGGTCTGCGCGGCGCGTTCGGCGATGTCGAGATCAATCTTGAGCTTGTCGAGAATCAACTGGTGGACGGTCTGTTTGTTCATGGTCATTCGCAGAATTGCAGAACGTTGGCGCGGCTTTTTTCACTGGGCGCAGTCTGGTCCTGTTGCAGCCAGAACTGGCACTTGGGGTTGGACAGGTTGCGCGGATTGTTGCGGGCCTGATCGAGCGCGTGGCGCTGCTCGT
This sequence comes from Pseudomonas sp. A-RE-22, assembly GCF_019956035.1. NCBI lineage: Bacteria > Pseudomonadati > Pseudomonadota > Gammaproteobacteria > Pseudomonadales > Pseudomonadaceae > Pseudomonas > Pseudomonas sp. A-RE-22. The sequence goes on along the minus strand of NZ_JAHBCZ010000077.1, from coordinate 209,455 downwards.
TCCGTTGCAGGTTCTGTTGGTACTGCTCGAACATCGGTGTGGGCGGCTCTGGGGGTGGTTGCACCGCCGGTGGTTGCGCCAGTTGATGGACGGCGGCGGCCACGGGTGCCAGTTGTTCATTGAACAGAAATCTGGACAGCAGCCAGCTCGTCAACACGATGGCGAGGAACCCCAGCCAGAGGCCCAGGGCGATGCTGAAGGTCAATTGCAAAGCCGTGAGGCGCGAGGGTGTCGAGTGATCGGGCATGGCTGCTTCCTGGCAGAGTCATGGGCAGGCGATGATTGTCGCATGAAGATTAATCGCCGTCGGCTCTTCTGCGTGATCGGTTTATTCGGGACAATCAGGCCTTTGCCACAGGGAGTCGGGAATGACCGTGCGTTGGGATATTTTTTGCACCGTCGTCGATAACTTTGGCGACATTGGTGTCACGTGGCGCCTGGCTCGGCAGTTGGTGGCCGAGCATCGATGCGCGGTGCGGCTATGGGTCGATGACCTGCGTGCCTTCGAACGGTTGTGTCCGGAAATCGACGTCACCCTGTCCGAGCAATGGCAGCAGGGTGTGCAAGTGTGTCACTGGCCTGGGGAGTGGGCGCCCACCGACGCCGCCGACGTGGTGATCGCTGCGTTTGCCTGCCAACTGCCGAGCGCCTACATGGATGCGATGGCGGCGCGCCAGACGACGCCCCTGTGGATGAACCTTGATTATTTGAGCGCCGAGGACTGGGTGATCGGTTGCCACGGCCTACCGTCGGTCAAGTACAAGCACGTGCAGAAATATTTCTTTTTCCCGGGCTTCCAGGAAGGAACAGGTGGCCTGCTGCGTGAGGCGGGGCTTCTGGAACGCCGCCGGCAATTCCAGCAGGATGCCGCGGCGCAACGAATGTTCCTGCAAGGTCTGGGCGTCGAGCGGGCGCCGAATACCTGCCTTATCTCGCTGTTTGCCTATGAGAACGCCGGGCTGGCGAGCTGGTTTGACGCAATGGCCGCTGATGCCCAGGCGTTTCATGTGCTGGTTCCCGAAGGGCGGGTACTGGGTGATGTCGAGCGTTGGCTTGGCGTCGACGGCCTGGCGGTCGGTGCGGTACATCGACGCGGCGCACTGACGGTGCAGGTATTGCCGTTCATCCGCCAGGACCAGTACGATCAATTGTTATGGTGTTGCGATTTCAACGCCGTGCGTGGCGAAGATTCCTTCGTGCGCGCCCAATGGGCCGGCCGGCCGTTGCTCTGGCACATCTACCAGCAGGAAGAAGACGTCCACCTGGAAAAACTCGAGGCGTTTCTCAGGCTCTACACCCAGGGGCTTTCCCAGGCGGCGCAAAAAGCGATCAGCGGTCTTTGGCGGGCCTGGAATGCCGGCCAGGAGATGACTGAACATTGGAAAGACACCCGTGAACAGCAGCAGGAACTGGCCGAACATGCCCAGGCGTGGTGTCTGGAACAGGCCTCGCGAGCCGATCTTGCCGCAGCGCTGGTGAAGTTTTATGTAAATTGGATATGATACGCGGCCTAGATTTTTGTAAATCCCATCCAAATTCGGATATTCGCAATGAAAACTGGTAAAGAACTGAAACCCGGGACCGTGATCCGTCTCGAAAACGATCCTTGGCTGGTTCAGAAAGCTGAGTTCACCAAGTCGGGTCGTAACAGCGCGATCATGAAGACCAAGCTGAAGAACCTGCTGACCGGTTACAAGACCGAGATCGTCTACAGCGCCGACGACAAATTGGACGACGTGATCCTCGACCGCAAAGAAGCGACCCTGTCCTTCATCAGCGGCGACACCTACACGTTCATGGACACCACTGACTACACCATGTACGAGCTGAACGCCGAAGACATCGAAAGCGTTCTGCCGTTCATCGAAGAAGGCATGACCGACGTCTGCGAAGCCGTGTTCTTCGAAGAGCGCCTGGTTTCCGTAGAGCTGCCGACCACCATCGTGCGTCAGGTTGACTACACCGAAGGCTCCGCTCGCGGTGACACTTCCGGCAAGGTGATGAAGCCTGCCAAACTGAAGAACGGTACCGAACTGTCGGTAGCTGACTTCATCGAAATCGGCGACATGATCGAGATCGATACCCGCGAAGGCGGTTCCTACAAAGGCCGCGCTAAATAAGCGAAGCCTTGTGTATGAAAAAGCCCGACCATTGAGTCGGGCTTTTTTATGCCTGCGGATCATGTTCAGGCCAAGGGACAGGATGGGGTCTGTGGTGAGGGGATTGATCCTTGCTCCCACAGTGTTTCATCACAAGTCACTTCAGGTGTTGCTTGAGCTCTTGCGACACCTGCAGCATCGCCGAACGTACCGCCGGCACCTGGCTGACCACGTTGAGCAAGCCATAGTCGTGGATCATGCCGTTGTAGCGCACGGCGGTGACGGGTACACCGGCTGCGTCCAGCTTGCGGGCATAGGCTTCACCCTCATCGCGCAGGACGTCGGCCTCGGCAGTTTGTACCAGCGCGGGCGGCAGGCCCTTGAGTTGTGCGGTGCTGGCGCGTAACGGCGAGGCATAGATCTGGCTGCGTTGCCCGGCGTCGGTGGTGTAGTTGTCCCAGAACCACTTCATCATGTTTTTACTGAGGAAGTGCCCTTCGGCGAACTGGTTGTAGGACGCCGTCTCGAAGCTGGCATCGGTCACCGGCCACAGCAATGCCTGGAAGCGGATCGCCGGCGTGCCTTTGTCCTTCGCCATCAAGGCCACGACCGCCGCCATGTTGCCGCCGACGCTGTTGCCCACCACGGCCAGGCGCTTGCCGTCGACGTTGATCTGCTTGCCGTGTTCGGCCACCCATTTCGTGGCGGCGTAGGCCTGGTTGATCGCCACCGGGTAATGCGCCTCGGGTGAGGGCGTGTAGTTGACGAACACCGCGACAGCGCCCGAGCCCGCCACCAGATCCCGAACCAGGCGTTCGTGGGTCGGGAAGTCACCCAATACCCAGCCACCCCCGTGGAAGAACATGAACACGGGCAACTCACCCTTGACCCCGGCCGGGCGAACGATGGTCAGGCTGATCGGTTGGCCATCGACCTGGATGGTTTTCTCGCTGACGTCGGCCTTGGGCAAGGTCAGTTTCACCCCCGCCTGGGCACCCACCAATACGGCGCGGGCGTCCTTGGGCGACAGTTGCTCCAGGGGCTTGCCGGTGCCGGCATTCAGCGCGTCGAGAAACGCCTGGGTGTTGTGCTCGACGATGCTGTCGGCGAAGGCACTGCTGACGCCGAGGGCGAGAAGGGTGGCGGTCAAGGCTTTGCTGAGCGTGTTCATGTGGATCTCCTTAGGTTCGCGTCCAGGGTCGGTGGTTAGACGGTGACGTGCAGGCGCACATCAACGTTGCCGCGGGTGGCGTTGGAGTACGGGCAGACCTGGTGAGCCGCATCCACCAGGCTTTGCGCGTCGGCCTGGTCCAGCCCTGGCAGGTTGATGTGCAGGTCGATGTCGAGGCCGAAACCGCCGGGGATCTGGCCGATGCCGACATGGGCGGTAATCGAGGCGTCGTCCGGGATCTTGCGTTTGCTCTGGCTGGCCACGAATTTCAGTGCGCCGATGAAGCAGGCCGAGTAGCCGGCGGCGAACAGTTGCTCAGGGTTGGTCGCCGCACCGCCTGCACCACCGAGTTCCTTGGGCGTGGCGAGTTTGACGTCGAGGATGTTGTCGCTGGAGATCGCACGACCATCACGGCCGCCGGTGGAGGTTGCGATTGCGGTGTAGAGAGTTTGCATGATGAGAGCCTCGTTTCTGGATTGGTGTTGTTGCGCTAAATGTTTGCGCGCTAAGTAGGTGTGAAGAGAATGTATAACGCTAATATTTAGTGCGCAAGATAAATTTTCGAGGCGAGTTGAATTTGCGCCGCTGAAAGGGCGTGTAACCCTTTATCTAGAGCGTTTAAGCGCAGCAAAAAAAATTTAGATGGGCGAGTTACAGATCAGGGAGCGACAGGACTGCCGCTATCGCGAGCAAGCTCGCTCCCACATTAGATTTGCGTCGAACGCAGATTTATAGTCACTGAGCATCAAGTGTGGGAGCGAGCTTGCTCGCGATAGCGGTGGGTCAGTTGGAGGTAAGTCAGAGGCTGTCTTGCAAATGCCCGCGCAGTGCCTGCAGGTCAAGTTGCAGCTTCTTCAACTGCTCCAGGGTCAGGCCGCTGGCGGCGAGGATGCACTGGGGGATGTCGAGGGCTTTTTCGCGCAGGGCGCGACCCTGTTCGGTGAGTTCGACAATCACTACGCGTTCGTCTTCACGGCTGCGGGTGCGGCTCAGCAGGCCTTCGGCCTCCAGGCGCTTGAGCAGTGGCGTCAGCGAGCCGGGGTCTGTCAGCAGACGTGTGCTGATTTCACCGACGGTCAATCCGTCCTTTTCCCACAACACCATCATCGCCAGGTATTGCGGATACGTCAGGCCCAGGGCCTGTAGCAGCGGCTTGTAGACTTTGGTCATCAGCAGTGAGGTGGAGTGCAGGGCGAAACAGACCTGGTTGTCGAGCAGCAGGGCTTCGCAGGCTTCGGGGGTGTCGCGCAGGGTGTTCATGGCAAAACCTTCAATCAATGATCGTTACGAATCTAGCGGGCGAATCTTTAATGCGCCAGATAATTCTGACGTTCTGAACCGATGTTACGTTTCCCCGCCGACGCCGACTGCGTAGGATATGGCCCCTAAGGAAAGGGGAATCGTCTTGTTCGAATTTGTGCTGTTTTTGGTGTTTGGTGCCGTGTTGGGCACCTTGGGGGGATTGTTCGGGATCGGTGGCGGCCTGATTGCCATTCCGGTGCTGGGCGTCTGGTTCGGCCTCGACCAGCAACTGGCCCAAGGTACGGCGCTGGTCATGGTGGTGCCCAACGTGATGCTCGCGTTGTGGCGCTATCACCAGCGCAATCGCATTGAATTGCGCCATGTCCTGCCGTTGGCTTCCATGGGTTTCTGCTTTGCCTGGCTTGGTTCGATCTGGGCCGTGGGGATCGACGCGAACAGCATGCGGATCGGCTTCGTCGCGTTCCTGATCGCGCTGACCCTCTACAACCTGGCCCGCATGTTCGCCGCCAATGCACCGGCTTCGGCGCAGATGCGTTATGGCTGGCCATGGCTCGCCGTACTGGGGGCAGCATCCGGCACCATGGGCGGTCTGTTCGGGGTTGGCGGGGCCGTGGTCGCGACGCCGATCCTGACCAGCATCTTTGGCACCAGCCAGGTGGTCGCCCAAGGGTTATCCCTGGCACTGGCCTTGCCCAGTACCGGCGTGACCCTCGCCACTTATGCGTTTCACCATGAGGTGGACTGGAGCATCGGCCTGCCGCTGGCCGTCGGTGGCCTGCTGAGCATCAGTTGGGGGGTGAAAGTCGCCCACGCCTTGCCGGAGCGGCTGTTGCGCGGGCTGTTCTGCGGTTTCCTGGTGCTGTGCGCGGTGCTGCTCGCCTTTAAAGTTTGAAGCCTTCGACGATGTGCTCGGCCAGGCACTCGGTGATCGGCGAGGGGTTATGCAGGTTGCGGATCAGCATGATGCTGGCCTCGGGCAGTTCCGGCAGGTCTTCAGCTTCGCCCAGTACGCGCATATCCGGGGTCAGCAGGCTTTCCAGTTGCGCCGTGATTGCCAGGCCGGCGCCCACCACTGCCATGAGCGCCGACAGGCTCGAGCTGTTGTATGCCACGCGATAATCGCGACCCATGGCATCCAGCGCATTGCAGGCCCATTGCCGGCAGAAACAGTCACTGTTGAACATCGCCAGCGGCAGCGGTGTTTGTTCATGGACGTTGAAGCAGGCGGCTTCGGCCCAGACAAAACGCTCCTTGCGCAGCAACTGGCCGATTTCGTCCCCTGGCTTGCGGGTGACGATGGACAGGTCCAGGTCCTGGCGCAGCAGCAACTGCTTGGACGATTCGCAGTGCACTTCAATTTCGATCAGCGGGTAGAACTGGGCGAAGCGTTGCAGGATGCCAGGCAGAAAGCGCATCACGTAATCGTCCGGCGTGCCGATGCGCACCGTGCCGACCATGTGCGGTTCGCGCAGGGTATTGAACACCTCGCTGTGCAGCTTGAGGATCCGCCGAGCGTAGCCCAGCAGCACCTGGCCTTCGGCGGTGAGCTTGACCTGGCGTCCGTCACGCTCGAACAGGCGGCGTTGCAATACGTCTTCTTCCAACCGCTTCATCTGCATGCTGACGGCGGACTGGGTGCGATTGACCAATTCCCCGGCCCGGGTAAAACCGCCCTGGTCGGCGATGGCGACAAAGGTACGCAGCACTTCCGTATCGATGCTCGGGTAACTCGACAATTGATCAATCTCCGAGATGTATTGCATAAGAAACATTCGTTGGATTGATCTTATCGTTAGCGCGAGACTTGATCCATCCCCAACGGAGGACATCACGATGAAAGGTCAAAAAGGTTATCTACTGATAGACAAACTCTCCCACGGCTTTTCCGTCAGCGCCCTGCTGCACAAGTTTAGTCGCTGGTACGAATTGCACCACGAACGCGAACTGCTGGCCGGAATGAGCGACGAGGCGCTCAAGGACATTGGCGTGAGTCGTGCCGACGTGGAACAGGAAGTGGTCCGGCCATTCTGGGACGACCCAATGCACAAATGAGCCATCCTTTCCTACACAAACCCCTTATTGGTGAGGTAGGTTGCGAGCAGAGAAGGAGATCTCCATGCCCGCGACTCTGTCCTTTACCCTCAAACAGGCCCGGCGTCTGGCGTTGGCCGCCCAAGGATTCGATGGGCGGTCGCCGCCAGCTTCGGTGCAACCCTCACGCCTCAACCGCCTGATCGAACGCCTCGGCGTCCTGCAGATCGACTCAGTCAATGCGTTGGTGCGCTCGCATTACCTCCCGCTGTTCTCCCGCCTCGGTCACTACAATCGCGATTTGCTCGATCAAGCAGCCTGGAGCCAGGGCCGACGTCGTACGCTGTTCGAATACTGGGGGCATGAAGCGTCGCTGCTGCCGATGTCGATGTATCCGTTGATGCGCTGGCGCATGAATCGGGCGTCGGGTGGCGAAGGGATTTATCAGCAGTTGGCGCGTTTCGGCCAAGAACGCCAGGATGTCATCCGCCGTGTCCTGGCGTCGGTCCAGGAGCAGGGCGCCCTGGGTGCTGGCAGCTTGTCCACGCGCCAGGAGAAGGCCGGGCCTTGGTGGGACTGGAGTGCGGAGAAACATGCGCTGGAGTGGCTGTTTGCCGCGGGTGAAGTCACGGTGGCGGGGCGGCGCGGGTTCGAGCGGCTCTACGACTTGCCCGAACGGGTCCTGCCGGCCTCGATCCTGCAGCAACCGTTGCCGGACGAGGCCCAGGCCCAACGCGCCTTGCTGCTACATGCAGCCGACGCCTTGGGCATTGCCACAGAGAAAGATCTGCGCGACTACTTTCGCCTCGCTCCGGCCGACAGCCGTGGGCGCCTGGCTGAGTTGGAGGAGGCCGGAGAGCTGCTGCGCTGCCAGGTGCAGGGCTGGAAACAACCGGCCTGGTGCCGACCTGAGGCGAAAGTTCCTCGCAAAGTCGCCGCCAGTGCCTTGCTGTCGCCGTTCGACTCGCTGGTCTGGGAGCGCGGCCGTACCGAGCGGTTGTTCGACTTTCGCTACCGGTTGGAGATCTACACGCCTGTCCACAAGCGGGTGTATGGCTATTACGTGTTGCCGTTCCTGCACCACGAACGTATTGCCGCTCGGGTGGACCTGCGGGCGGAGCGGGCCCTGGGGCAGTTGGCCGTGCATGCCGTGCACGAGGACGCGTCGGGGCTGGACGAGGAGGGGATGCAGGCCCTGGCGCTGAACTTGAGGCGCATGGCCCGGTGGCTGGGGTTGGAGCGGGTCCAGCTCAATTGCCAGCGAGTGAGTGGGGTGCGGTTGGCGGTGGCATTGGCCCAGGTCGATGGTGACTGAGCCGACGCCTTCGCGAGCAAGCTCGCTCCCACAAGGGATTTCTGGTGACCACAGGTTTTGTGTTCACAGCCGATCCAATGTGGGAGCGAGCTTGCTCGCGACAGCAATCCAGCAGGCACCGAAAGCCTTACTGACTCACCGCCGAACCTGCTTCAACGTCTCGGCAATCAAAAACGCCAGCTCCAGCGACTGATCGGCATTCATCCGCGGGTCGCAGTGGGTGTGGTAGCGGTCCGACAGCCCGTCCTCGGTAATCGGGCGTGCGCCGCCGATGCATTCGGTGACGTTTTGCCCGGTCATCTCGATGTGAATCCCGCCGGCATAGGTGCCTTCGGCTTCGTGGACCTGGAAGAACTGCTTCACTTCACCGAGAATCTGTGCAAAGTCGCGGGTCTTGTAGCCGCTGCTGGCCTTGATGGTGTTGCCATGCATCGGGTCTGAGCTCCACAGCACTTGCTTGCCTTCACGCTGCACGGCGCGCAACAGCGGCGGCAAGTGTTCGCCGACCTTGTTGGCGCCCATCCGGGCGATCAGGTTCAGCCGGCCGGGGTCGTTCTGCGGGTTGAGCACGTCGATCAGGCGGATCAGGTCGTCGGGATCCATACTCGGGCCGACCTTGACCCCGATCGGGTTGTTCACCCCGCGCAGGAATTCGACATGGGCGCCGTCCAACTGACGGGTGCGGTCGCCGATCCACAGCATGTGGGCCGAGCAGTCGTAATAATCGTTGGTCAGGCTGTCACGGCGCACGAAGGCTTCTTCGTAATTGAGCAGCAACGCTTCGTGGGCAGTGAAGAAACTGGTTTCGCGCAGTTGCGGCGAGCTGTCCATGCCGCAGGCGCGCATGAATGCCAGGGTTTCGTCGATGCGGTCGGCCAGGTGACTGTACTTTTCCGCCAGGGCCGAATTGGCGATGAAGTCCAGGTTCCACTTGTGCACCTGGTGCAGGTCGGCGAACCCGCCCTGGGCGAAGGCGCGCAGCAGGTTCAAGGTGGCGGTGGACTGGTGGTAGGACTGCAGCAACCGCTCCGGGTCCGGTACGCGGCTTTTCTCGTCGAAACCGATGCCGTTGACGATATCGCCCCGGTAGGCCGGCAAGGTCACGCCGTCGATGGTTTCATCATTGGCTGAGCGCGGTTTGGCGAACTGCCCGGCCATGCGCCCGACCTTGACCACCGGGCAGCCGGCGGCAAAGGTCATGACGATCGCCATCTGCAAGAGCACCTTGAAGGTGTCGCGGATCTTGGCCGCCGAGAACTCGGCAAAGCTTTCGGCGCAGTCGCCGCCTTGCAGCAGGAACGCCCGGCCCTGGGTCACCTCGGCGAACTGACGGCGCAACTCCCGGGCCTCGCCGGCAAACACCAGAGGCGGATAGCTGGCCAGGGTCTGCTCTACCTGCCACAGGTGCGCGGCGTCGGGGTAGCGAGGTTGTTGCTGGATCGGCAGGGCGCGCCAGCTGTCAGGGCTCCAGGGTTGGCTCATCATGATCTCTAGGTGATTTACGCTTGGACGGCCATGTTATCAGCAAATTAGTGCGTGACCTGCTCCGGTTGCTTCGCGGACAATCGCGCCTTTGTCCCGTATACGCAGGCTCAAGCCGGCACGGTCACCATCAGGAGATGAAATGACAGAGGAGCGCGTCGAGCATTTGCTCGCCGAGGTGCACGACGAGTTCGGCATGATTCGCGTATTCGAAGTGGCCGATTACCGGTTTCTCGAGTTTGGCGATGCCATCGAGCAGAGTTGCGTGTTCACAGCCGATCCGAGCTGGCTCGAATATGACTATACCCGCGCCATGCTCATCGGCGCGTTGTGTCACGAGCAGCCGGAAAGTGCGCTGTTTCTGGGGCTGGGCGCCGGTACGTTGACCCAGGCCTGCCTCAAGTTCCTGCCGTTGGAAGATGTCGAGGCCATTGAACTGCGCCCCGACGTGCCACGCCTGGCCATCGAATACCTGGGGTTGGATGACGATCCGCGGCTGTACATCCGCGTCGGCGATGCACTGGAGCTGCTTGAAAGCGCCGAGCCGGCGGACTTGATTTTCGTCGACCTCTATACCGATGTCGGTCCCGGCGTCGGGCACCTGGCCTGGGGCTTCCTGGAAAACTGCCAGAAACGCCTCAACCCGGGCGGCTGGCTGGTGATCAACCAGTGGGCCACCGATGACGGCAAGCCATTGGGGGCGGCGCTGTTGCGCGGCTTGTACCACCGGCATTATTGGGAGCTGCCGGTGAAGGAGGGCAATGTGATCCTCATCGTGCCGGCGGACCTGGATCAGGAGCTGGACATGCAAGGGCTGGTCGCCAGGGCCGAAGGGCTGGCGCCGCGACTGGGCTATTCGTTGCAGTCGTTGATCAAGGCCATTCGCCCGGCAACGTGACACCCGTCCAGGGTGTGACACCCCCCCTGTGGGAGCAAAGCTTGCTCGCGATGAATGCAACTCAGTACCTGCGCAAATCGCGGTGTCCGCATCGCGAGCAAGCTTTGCTCCCACAGGTAAAGATGAACCGTTTTAGCACCTCATCCCCGCAACGCTGGGCCTCTGCAAAACAAACGGTTGTACCGTTAACCCCTGGGCCTGTGACAGCGAGCCCCATAACGGTGTCTGGCAATAAAAAAAGCTCCCTTTTTGGGCGAATTCCGGTATAGTGCGCGCCGGCCTTTAGCCGGGCCGCGTCAAGGTAGCGCAATTCCCCGAAGTCAGCTTCGGTTGCATGTCCGCACAACGGATGCTTCCACGACGTTCTTTTTCATTCATTCGTTTTCGCAAATCCCCGCCGACAAAGCAGCCAGGGCGACTCTTGAGTCTCAACACGGCATGCGCAGCTTTGGAGCATGGGTCTTTGCGGATGCACTTAGAGGCAGACCCATGACCCAGGAAACCGGCGGCTTCGCCGCTTTTAATCTCAACCCGAACATTCTCGCTGCCGTCACTGCGACCGGCTACGAAGAACCTTCGGCGATTCAGCAGCAATCGATCCCGATCATCATGGCCGGCCACGACATGATTGGCCAGGCGCAAACCGGTACGGGTAAAACCGCTGCGTTCGCCCTGCCGATCCTGCATCGCATCGATCCTGCCAAGCGCGAACCGCAAGCCCTGATCCTGGCGCCAACTCGTGAGTTGGCGCTGCAAGTAGCAACCGCTTTCGAAACCTATTCCAAGCAGATGCCTGGCGTTACTGTTGTGGCCGTTTACGGCGGTGCCCCGATGGGCCCACAACTCAAAGCCATCCGTAATGGCGCGCAGATCGTTGTCGCCACTCCGGGTCGTCTGTGCGACCACCTGCGTCGTGACGAAAAAGTCCTGGCCACCGTGAACCACCTGGTTCTCGACGAAGCCGACGAAATGCTCAAGCTGGGTTTCATGGATGACCTGGAAGTCATCTTCAAGGCCCTGCCAGCAACCCGCCAGACTGTATTGTTCTCGGCCACCCTGCCGCAATCGATCCGCGCCATTGCCGAGCGCCACCTGCGCGATCCGCAACACGTGAAGATCCAGACCAAGACCCAGACCGTCACCGCGATCGAACAGGCTCACCTGCTGGTTCACGCTGACCAGAAGACGTCTGCCGTTCTCAGCTTGCTGGAAGTGGAAGACTTCGACGCCCTGATCATGTTCGTGCGCACCAAGCAAGCGACCCTGGACCTGGCCAGCGCCCTGGAAGCCAAAGGCTACAAAGCCGCTGCGCTGAACGGTGACATTGCCCAGAACCAGCGTGAGCGTGTGATCGACTCCCTCAAGGATGGCCGCCTGGACATCGTTGTGGCGACCGACGTTGCTGCCCGTGGCCTGGACGTTCCGCGCATCACCCACGTATTCAACGTGGACATGCCGTACGATCCGGAATCCTACGTTCACCGTATCGGCCGTACTGGCCGTGCCGGTCGCGAAGGCCGTGCGCTGCTGCTGGTCACCCCGCGTGAGCGCCGCATGCTGCAAGTGATCGAGCGTGTAACTGGCCAGAAGGTAGCTGAAGTTCGCCTGCCGGACGCCCAGGCCGTTCTCGATGCCCGCATCAAGAAACTGACCAACAGCCTGTCGCCACTGGTGGCTGACGCCGAATCGACCCACGGTGATCTGCTCGATCGCCTGACCGCCGACATCGGTTGCAGCCCACGCGCCCTGGCCGCCGCACTGCTGCGCAAGGCCACCAATGGCCAAGCGCTGAACCTGGCTGCAATCGAGAAGGAACGTCCCCTGGTGCCGAACAACGCACCGCGTGGCGATCGTCCTGAGCGCACCGGTGATCGTCCGGATCGTGGTGATCGCGAGCGTCGTGCGCCGATCCCGCTGGCCGAAGGTCGTGCTCGCTGCCGTACCGCGCTGGGTGCCCGTGACGGCATCGCTGCCAAGAACCTGCTGGGTGCCATCCTCAACGAAGGCGGCCTGGCCCGCGAAGCTATCGGCCGCATCCAGGTGCGTGACAGCTTCAGCCTGGTAGAGCTGCCGGAAGATGGTCTGGAGAAGTTGCTGACCAAGTTGAAAGACACTCGTGTGGCTGGCAAGCAGCTCAAGCTGCGTCGCTATCGCGAAGATTGATCGGCTCTTGGGCTGATTGATCGAACATGAAAAATCCCCGACTGGTTCGGGGATTTTTTTTGCCTGTCGTTTGGTGTTCCTTCAGGTTGATTGGCGTTGTCCCATTCGCGAGCAAGCCCGCTCCCACAAGGTTTTGGGAGCGCCGAAAATCCAATGTGGGAGCGAGCTTGCTCGCGATTGAAGCGACCCGGTCAATCGAACCGATAGATGTCCATTCCCAGCGTCCCCATCGTGAACCCCGCATGGGCAACACTGAACTTGCCCCCTGCACCCCGGGCGAAATACAGCGGCAGCAAGTGCTCATCGCTGGGGTGGCTGCGCACGGCGTTCGGTGCCTGGCGACGGTAATCATGCAACGCGGCCTCGTCGTCGGCCGCCAGCTTCTCAACCATCCAATCGCGAAAGTCCTTGGCCCAGGGCTCGATGCTGTCGGGACCGGCGTTCCAGTCCAGGTCGCGCAGGTTATGGGTGATGCTGCCAGAGCCGATCAGCAAGATGCCCTGCTGGCGCAGGTTCGCCAGGGCCTGGCCGACCTGTGTCTGCAACACCGGTCCCTGGCGGCTGGGCAGGGAAACCTGCACCACCGGGATGTCGGCCTCGGGGTACATCAAGGACAATGGCACCCAGACACCATGGTCAAACGGCCGTTGAGGGTCGAGGCGTGCCGGCAGGTCCGCGGCGTTGAGCATGTCCGCGACTTGCGTCGCCAGTTGAGGATCGCCAGGCGCGGGGTACTGCACCTCATACAGCGCCGGTGGAAAGCCGCCGAAGTCGTGCCAGGTGCGCGGCTGCGGATTGGCGCTGACCAGCAGTTCGTTACTTTCCCAGTGAGCGGACACGATGACGATGGCCTTGGGCTTGGGCTTGGGCAATTGAGCGGCCAGGCGAGCCAATGCCGGACCGCTGTCGCCGGGTTCCAGGGCGAGCATCGGTGAGCCATGGGAGATAAACAGGCTGGGCAGCATGAAGGGACTCCTGAGCGTTAAGATGGGGTCATCTTCCATCAGGTCAATGATCTAAATCTAATATAAGTTTTAACCCATTTTGATCGAATTTTCTGGAGTGAATCATGGAGCCCGAGTTTTGGCACAAGCGCTGGTCATCGAACCAGATTGGTTTTCACTTACCGGAGGTGAACCCCTACCTGCAACGTTTCTGGCCACAATTGGGATTGGCCCAAGGCAGTCGGGTGCTGGTGCCGTTGTGTGGGAAAAGCCTGGATCTGCTGTGGCTTGCCCATCAGGGCTACTCAGTGCTTGGCGTGGAGTTGTCGGAAAAAGCCGCCACGGATTTTTTCCTTGAGCATCAGCTTGAGCCGGTTGTGAGTGAAGAGGGCGCTTTCAGGGTGTTCCGTGCCGGTGATATCGAGATTCGCTGCGGTGATTTCTTTGCCCTGGGCCCGAAGGATGTGGTCGATTGCGTGGGACTGTACGACCGCGCCGCGCTGATCGCTTTGCCCCTGCCGATGCGCGAGCGGTATGCGGCCCATCTGCAGAAGATCTTGCCCAATGGCGTCGGATTGTTGATTACCCTGGATTACAACCAGGATGAAATGCCTGGCCCACCGTTCTCTGTCGGGGATGATGAGGTGCAGCGGCTGCTGGGAGGTGTCTGGCAGTTGGAGGTGTTGCAGGAGCAGGATGTGTTGGGGGAGAGCTGGAAGTTTTTGCAGGCAGGTGTGAAGCGGCTGGATGAGCGTGTTTATCGGCTGTCCAAAGGTTGAAGCGTTGTTTGTGCTGACGCCATCGCTAGCAACTTTCACATTTGATCTACTGTGAACGCAAAACCTGTGGTCACCCAAGTTCCCTTGTGGGAGCGAGCTTGCTCGCGAAGGCGGCCTGACAGGTGGCCTGGATTTTGTTGATCGAGTACATATCCGTTACCGCAGTAATGGATATACACACGACCCATCAGGAAAAGGGCGAGTAGATTTTTCCAAAAAAAACTCCCCAAAAAAAGACGCTTCCCATTTCTGAAAGAAGCGCCGTTTTCTCTAAGCTGAACCAGCATTACGCATTTCTGCGGGTTTTCTCTTGAGGCTAACGATCAGCCCCGACGACGCAGTGCGTCAATACGCTCTTCCAGCGGCGGATGGCTCATGAACATGCGAGCCAGGCCCTGCTTGATGCCACCGTTGATGCCAAAGGCATTCAGGGTGTCGGGCATGTGCACTGGCAAGCCTTGTTCGGCGCGCAGGCGTTGCAGGGCGCCGATCATGGCGCTGGTGCCGGCCAGGCGTGCACCGGCGTCGTCGGCGCGGAATTCACGCTTGCGCGAGAACCACATGACGATGGCGCTGGCGAGGATGCCCAGTACCAGCTCGGCGAAGATGGTCGCCACGTAGTAGGCGATGCCTTGGCCTTCTTCGTTCTTGAAGATCACCTTGTCGACGAAATTGCCGATGATGCGGGCAAAGAACATCACGAAGGTGTTCACCACGCCCTGGATCAGCGCCAGGGTCACCATGTCGCCGTTGGCGACGTGGCCGATCTCGTGGGCCAGCACGGCCTTGACTTCATCGGGCGAGAAGCGCTCGAGCAAGCCCTGGCTGACGGCGACCAGTGCGTCGTTCTTGTTCCAGCCGGTGGCAAAGGCGTTGGCCTCATAGGCCGGGAAGATACCGACTTCCGGCATCTTGATACCGGCTTCGCGGGACAACTGCTCGACGGTTTGCAGCAGCCATTGTTCGTGGCGAGTGCGCGGCTGGCTGATGATCTGGGTGCTGGTGCTCATCTTCGCCATCCACTTGGAGATGAACAGCGAGAACAGGGAACCGGCGAAACCGAACACCGCACAGAAAATCAGCAGCTGATTGAGGTTGAGATCAACCCCGTTGGCCGCCATGAACCCGTTGAAGCCGAAGAGGCTCAGGGTGATGCTGGCAATCAGCACGACCGCCAGGTTAGTGGCCAAGAACAGCAGGATGCGCATCATGGTTGTGAAAATCTCCTCGTGCTAAAGATGTAGCGTTATGCGGGGTATATAAGGTGCCGCCGCAGGCTATTCAACTCGCCGACTATTTCAAACTGTGTCCTACAGCCGTCCTAAATGTTTGAAAGACTTTTCTGAAAGTGGCTGGGGAAAAAAATATGGCGCCTGCCCCCCGTGAACGTTGAGCCAGAGTGCCCGTTGGCTGTTCAACCCCTAGTGTAGAAGGCGTTGCGGAGTCGGCAGAACGGATGTGTTGCTGAATCAAACAGCGTGCGAGGCGAGGACTCCCCGCACGCTGTCTGGCTTATTGGCGGTAGGACTTGAGGAAGTTGCCGATCCGGCCAATGGCCTGGTCGAGGTCATCGACCCGCGGCAGGGTCACGACGCGGAAGTGATCCGGCCACGGCCAGTTGAACGCCGTGCCCTGGACCACCAGTAGCTTCTCGGACAGCAGCAGGTCGAGGACGAATTTTTCATCGTTGTGGATCGGGCAGACCTTCGGGTCGATCCGCGGGAAGGCATACAGCGCGCCCATCGGCTTGACACAACTGACGCCGGGAATGTCGTTGAGCAGCTCCCAGGTTCGATTGCGCTGTTCCAGCAGCCGGCCCTGGGGCAGGACCAGGTCGTTGATGCTCTGGTAGCCGCCCAGCGCCGTCTGGATCGCATGCTGGCTCGGCACGTTGGCACACAGGCGCATGTTGGCCAGCATGTCGATGCCTTCGATGTAGCTCTGGGCGTGATGCTTGGGACCGGAAATGACGACCCAGCCTGAGCGGAAACCCGCTACCCGATAGGATTTGGACAGGCCGTTGAAGGTCAGGCACAGCAGGTCCGGTGCCAGGGATGCAGTGCAGATGTGCACGGCGTCGTCGTAGAGGATCTTGTCGTAGATCTCGTCGGAAAACACCACCAGGTTGTGCTGGCGGGCCAGTTCCAGCATGCCCAGCAGCACTTCCCTGGAATACACGGCGCCGGTCGGGTTGTTCGGGTTGATGATCACCAGTGCCTTGGTATTGGGCGTGATCTTGGCCTTGATGTCCGCCAGGTCGGGAAACCAGTTGGCCTGTTCGTCGCACAGGTAATGCACCGGGTTGCCACCGGACAGGCTCACGGCAGCGGTCCACAGCGGATAGTCCGGCGCCGGCACCAGCACTTCGTCGCCGTTGTTGAGCAGGGCTTGCATGGACATCACGATCAGCTCGGACACACCGTTACCCAGGTAGATGTCCTCGATGCCGACGCCTTCGACCTGCTTCTGCTGGTAGTACTGCATCACGGCCTTGCGGGCGCTGAACAGGCCCTTGGAGTCGCTGTAGCCCTGGGCGGTCGGCAGGTTGCGGATGACGTCCTGGAGGATTTCATCGGGCGCTTCGAAACCAAAGGGGGCCGGATTACCGATGTTCAGCTTGAGGATGCGATGGCCTTCCTCTTCCAGGCGTTTGGCGTGCTTGAGCACCGGGCCGCGAATGTCGTAGCAGACGTTGGCGAGCTTGTTCGATTTGCTGACCTGCATGGCGATGTGTTCCCGAAAATGAACGATCCAGGCGGCGTATGAACTACCGTACTGGGAATCCTGCGTCTGTGCCCAGGCCTGACGCGGTATAGGCGCCACAATCCGTTTGAATGCGCATGACGTGACTGCCAGACTGGCGTCTGACGAGGCGCAATCATACGTGCCGCCCGATCTGCGGAAAAGCGTCGGATCGGGCTTTTTCAATTGCCGAGGTAGGACGATGGAAAAGTTGGAAAAAACCCTTGAAGAATGGCGCTCCATGCTCGACCCGGAGCAGTACAACGTCTGTCGGCTGAAGGGCACCGAGCGGCCATTCTCCGGTAAATACAACGCCACCAAGACCGACGGCGTGTACCACTGCATCTGCTGCAACGAGCCGTTGTTCGATTCGCAGACCAAATTCGATTCCGGTTGTGGCTGGCCGAGTTTCTACGCGCCGATCGAGGGCAGCGCCGTGGTGGAGGTTCGGGACGTCAGCCACGGCATGATTCGCACCGAGGTGGTCTGCGCCAAATGCGACGCTCACCTGGGCCACGTCTTCCCCGACGGCCCGCCGCCCACGGGTTTGCGGTACTGCATCAACTCGGTGTGCCTGGATCTGGTCCCCCGGGAGTAATTCGGTGGGAGCAAAGCTTGCTCGCGAAACAGGGCCTCTCGATTTCTGAACGACCGTATCGCCTTCATCGCGGGCAAGCCTTGCTCCCACAGTTTGTGGTGTGGGTATTTTTGATAATTAAATTGCATGCAATTTAATTGCTCGCTATCTTCGCCGCCTGTCCTATACGTTTTCGGAGCCTTGCCATGAGCGTTAACCTGTTGAGCATCCCGTGCACCACCATCAAGGGTGAGCAAAAGACCCTCGCCGATTTCGCCGGCAAGGCTGTGCTGGTGGTCAACACGGCCAGCCAGTGCGGGTTCACCCCGCAGTACAAGGGGCTTGAGGCGCTGTGGCAGACCTACAAGGACCAGGGCCTGGTGGTGTTGGGCTTTCCCTGCAATCAGTTCGGCAAGCAGGAGCCGGGCAACGAGGGGGCGATTACCGAGTTCTGCGAGCTGAACTTTGGCGTGAGTTTTCCGCTGTTCAAGAAAATCGAGGTCAATGGTGCCAACGCCCATCCCCTGTTCGTCCAGCTTAAGCAGCGGGCGCCCGGCGTGCTGGGGTCCAAAGGCATCAAGTGGAATTTCACCAAGTTCCTGATCGGCAAGGACGGCCAAGTGGTCAAGCGTTTTGCCCCGACCACCAAGCCCCAGGACCTGACCGGTGAGATCGAAGCGCTGCTCAAATGAATGACCTGTCAGTCGATTCGCTGAAGCTCGACAGCCAGTTGTGCTTCAAGCTGTACGCTGCTTCGCGCGCAGTGATCCGTGGCTACAAACCGATGCTCGATCAGCTCGGTCTGACTTATCCGCAGTACCTGGCGATGCTGGTGCTGTGGGAATGGCAGGACACGGCCCCACCACAGCCGACGGTCAAGGCCCTGGGTGAGCGTTTGCTGCTGGATTCCGGCACGCTGACGCCGCTGCTCAAGCGCCTGGAACAGCTGGACCTGGTCCAGCGCCAGCGTTCGGCCCGGGACGAGCGGGAGGTGCACTTGAGCCTGACGACTGCAGGGCGAGCCTTGCGTGAACAGGTCGCTCCGCTCAAGGCCCGCCTGTTGTGCGACAGCGGTATCGACCTGGACCGCCTTGGAACGTTGCGAGACGGTCTCGATCACCTGTTGGGCCAGATCAAAGCGCTGACGTAGTCGGCACCCACTGGTCCAGCACTGCCGCCAGTTCTTCGCGGCGGAATGGCTTGGACAGGTAATCGTTCATGCCGGCCGCGCGGCAACGCTCGCGTTCCTCGGGCATCGCGTTGGCCGTCAGGGCGACAATCGGCAGATCCGACCAGCGCCCGCTTTGGCGGATCTGCCGGCTGGCTTCGTAACCATCCATCACCGGCATGTTGCAGTCCATCAACACCAGGTCGAACACCCGCTGTTCCAGTTGATCCAGGGCTTCGCCGCCATGGGCCGCGACGGTGACTTCGCAGCCCAGCTTTACCAACATCCCCTTGGCCACCAGTTGGTTGACCGGGTTGTCCTCCACCAGCAGCACCCGTCCACGCCTGGACGGCGCCAGGGCTTCGATCTGTGCGTCATCGATGACGGTCGCCTCGCTTTGCATGGCGCGCCGCAGAATCTGGTATAGCGCATGGCGCGCCAGCGGCCGGGCCTGTTGTATCAGCGGGGCGAGGGCGGCGGCTTCTTCGCTGGGCATGAAGCTGCCATAGGCGGTCACCAGCAGGATCGGTGCGTCAAAGGTTGGCCGCAGGTTGAACAGGCATTCCGGGCAGTCGGTAATCAGTACGTCGGGTGTGAGCCCCAACAACCCGTCATCGATGGAGCGCTGCACATAATCCAGGCCCCATCCCGGCAACAGCATGCCCAGCAATTCGGCCAGGCCGCTGCTGCTGCCGGTGATGGCGACGACGTTGCCGCGCAACGGTTCGACCGGCGTTGCCGGGAGATGGCAGGGCAGGGGCAGGTCGGCACAGAACTGACTGCCAAAGCCGGCTTCGGAACTGATCGTCAACCGGCCCTGCATGGCTTCGCAGAGGTTGTAGGTCAGTGCCAGGCCCAGCCCGGTGCCACCGAACTGGCGGGTAATCCCGGCGCCGGCCTGGGTGAACGGTTGCAGGATTCTTGCCTGGGCTTCCTGGGGAATGCCGATACCCGTGTCGCAGATCTCGATGCGCACGCCGCCCTCGTAATGACTCAACTTCACGTCGACCCGGCCGAAGCGCGTGAATTTCAGTGCGTTGGACAGCAGGTTGCTGACGATCTGGCGCACCCGGGTCGGGTCGCCGAGTACTTGCGCCGGGAACTGCGGGTCGATCAGGCAGGCCAGTTCGACACTGGGGGCCGCGTTCTGGGAAAGCAGGTTGGCGGTATCCTCCACCAGGGAGCCGAGGTCGAACGGGATGTGTTCGAGCTCCAGTTGACCGGCGTCGAATTTCGACAGGTCGAGGATGTCGTTGAGCAGTTCGACCAATACCTTGCCCGAGTCATGGGCAATCGATAGCTGTTGCTGTTGTTCGGCCGTCAGGGGGCCGTCCAGGGACAGGGCGATCATTCCCAGCAGGCCGTTCAGCGGTGTGCGTATCTCGTGGCTCATGTTGGCGAGGAACGCAGAGCGGGCCTCGGCCATGTCCAGGGCCGTGCGCCGGGCCACTTCCAGTTCCTCGTTGGACTGGCTGAGGCGGGCGTTGCTGGCCTTGAGTTCGGCGGTGCGTGCCGAGACGATGTTTTCCAGTTGCGCGAGGTATTCGGTGAGGCGATTTTCGGCCGTGCGCCGCTGCTGGATTTCGGTGGAGATATTTTCGAACTGTTGGTTGGCGACGGATACCAGCACGCCAATTTCATCGGACTGGTGGCCGGTGGGGCATTCCAGGCGGCTCTGCTCGTTGCTGCTCGGGTCGCGGCTGCTCAGTTCGCGGATGACCCGCACCAAGGGCTTGGTCAGCATCACGTAGAACAGTGCCAGCAGCAGGCCCGTCAGGATCAGGCTGCGGGCGAAACCGTTGAGCAAGGTGACCTCGGCACGGCGCAGGAAACGACTGCCGAACGCAAAAGTGTCGACGTCCAGTCGCAGCATGCCCAGGGATTCGCTGGGCAAGTGATCCAGGTAGAGCCGGTCCTCGAACTGACGCTGGGCGCCGAACAGAAAGTCGCTGATGAACCGGTAGCTGCTTTGCAGCTCGGGCCGCTTGACGCTGGCGAGCACCGTATTGTTGTTGTCGATCAGCTCGGCCCCGATGATGGCCGGTGAGCGCAGCAGGCCCATGGACAGCTCTTGGGCGAGCTCGGCGTCGATGTTGTAGGCGATGCGCGAGGCCGGGTTATGGCTGATTTCCAGCAGCGAGAGGATTTCACGGTTGATCGACGCGTCTTCGCTGGCATAATCGATGCCGATCTGCATCAGGCTGAGCAAGGTGCCCAACACGAAGCCCACCAGGACGGTCAGGCGGGCCTGCTTATAGGAAAGCCGTTGGGTGAATCTGATGTCCATTGAGTGATGAACCACTTACGTTTCCCTTCGCCGGTCAAGCATAGCTGATCATCTCTGAAATCCGGTGCAGCCGGTGTGTATTGTGTGAAGTAGACCCGCCATTGGATACGGCGTTTCGTAGCTCGAGCGCCATCATTACTGTGAACCTGTCCGAGGAGAAGACGTGGACTCGCGATTGAATGCTTTTCTTGAGCGTGCCGATGCCGTGCTGGCCCGGATCGAACCTTTGCTGCCGGCGCCCCGGCCCACCATCGATTGGACCCAGACCCTGGCTGCCCGCTGGCAGCGTGACGGCCGTAGCGGCTACCTGCTGCCGCTGCAGGTCAGCCTCGACATGCGCCTGTCGGACCTGATCGGCGTGGACCGCCAGGTCGAACAACTGGGCCGTAACACCCGGCAGTTCATCGATGGCATGCCCGCCAACCATGCCTTGCTCTGGGGCTCGCGTGGCACCGGCAAATCGTCCCTGGTACGCGCCTTGTTGGCTGAACATGCCCCGCATGGCTTGCGCTTGATCGAGATCGAACGCGATCACCTGGCCGATTTGCCTCGGGTGGTCGAGCAGGTTGCGAAACTGCCCCAGCGCTTCGTGTTGTTCTGCGATGACTTGTCGTTCGAATCCGGTGAAGGCGATTACCGCGTGCTCAAGAGCGTGTTGGATGGATCCCTGGAGCAGGCGCCGGACAACGTGCTGCTGTATGCCACCTCCAACCGTCGTCACCTGGTGCCGGAAAAGGAAAGCGACAACGAGAATTGGAAACGGGTCGACGGCGAACTTCACCCCAGTGAAGCGGTAGAGGACAAGATCGCCTTGTCCGACCGCTTTGGCCTGTGGCTGTCGTTTTATCCGTTTACCCAGGAGCATTTCCTCAACGTAGTGGAGCACTGGATCGGCGAACTGGCGGCCAAGGCCGGGCTGGCCTGGCAGCGCGACGAAGCGCTGGATGTGCTGGCGGTGCGCTGGGCAACCGGTCGCGGCAACCGCAACGGACGTTGCGCCTATCAGTTTGCCCGTTATTGGGTAGGCCTGAAATTGTTGGAGCACAAG
Organism: Pseudomonas sp. A-RE-22; assembly: GCF_019956035.1. Classification (NCBI taxonomy): domain Bacteria; kingdom Pseudomonadati; phylum Pseudomonadota; class Gammaproteobacteria; order Pseudomonadales; family Pseudomonadaceae; genus Pseudomonas; species Pseudomonas sp. A-RE-22. Next base: position 187,488 of record NZ_JAHBCZ010000077.1, on the reverse strand, counting down.
GCATGATCGATTTGAAGGACACCGGAGTCGGCCTTGACGGCTACGCGTTGTTATCGGCACAGCTGGAATCCTTGCTGGCCGATGAGCGTGACTTCATTGCCAACGCCGCGCAGTTCTCGGCTTTCCTGTCCAGTCAGCTGGATGATCTGAACTGGGCCGGTTTCTACCTCAATCGCAACGAAGAGTTGGTCCTGGGACCGTTCCAGGGCCAGATCGCCTGCGTGCGGATTCCCTTTGGCCGCGGCGTGTGCGGTACGGCGGCCGCGACCCGGCAGACCCAGCGCGTCGAAGACGTCCATGCCTTCGCCGGGCACATCGCCTGCGACAGCGCGTCGAACAGCGAGCTGGTAGTGCCGCTGGTCAAGGGCGGGCACCTGATCGGGGTGCTCGACCTGGACAGTCCGAAACTGGCGCGTTTTACCGAACATGATCAAGCCGGCATCGAGCAGTTGGCCGCGATATTCCTGCGCCTGACGGATTGCTGATCATACCTTCAACCCTGCCTTGACCAGCAGGCCGTGGGGATCGACTTCATCGATCTGGTGCGGGGCGAGGAACTGGTTGGCGTAGCTCTCGTAGATTTTTTCTTCGATGAACAGCTCGAACAGCTCGGGATCGATATGGGCGTCACGGCACATGGTAGCCATGATGCCCAGGGCCTCGCTCAGTTTCTTCGCTTTCTTGTAGGGGCGGTCGGCTGCCGTCAGCGCTTCGAAAATGTCGGCAATGGCCATCATGCGTGCCGGCAGGCTCATCTCTTCACGTTTGAGGCGCTTGGGATAACCGCTGCCATCCATTTTCTCGTGATGACCGCCAGCGATCTCCGCGACATTGTCCAGGTGACTGGGGAAGGGCAGCTGACTGAGCATCATGATCGTCTGCACCATGTGATGGTTGATGACGTAGCGTTCCTCGCGGGTCAGCGTGCCTCGCGTGATGCTCAGGTTGTAGAGCTCGCCGCGGTTGTATTTCCAGGCCGGTACGTCGAGCTGGAAACCCCACGGGTTGTCCGCCGGGATCAGTTCGGCTTCGTGGTGTTCGAGCAGGTGCTCGGGCTTGTCTGCCAACAGCGGCTCAGTGACCGGTAGCGTCGGCTTGGGGGTGCGATTCTGGCGTCGGTGCTCTTCCCAGGAAACCCCAAGGCGATCGTCGAGGGTCCGGGTCCATGGACGTTGGGCAATCTGTTGCAAGCGTTGCAGATCGGCCTCGGCCATGGCTTCGCAGCCCAGGTTGCAGCGTGCGACGAAGGTAAAGTCGTCATCCAGGGCCGTCAATGTCGCGTCGCGCTGCTGTGCCAGGGATGACGGCTCGCCGCCGCTTGCCACGGCCTGCCAGTAATCGACCCAGGCGTCGCGCTTGAGCACTTCGAAGCGAGTGCGTATCTCGTGGATCCGGTCGTTCAGGGTTTCCAGCTTGGTGGCCTTGTCGACCACGTATTCGGGGGTGGTGACCTTGCCGCAATCGTGCAGCCAGGCGGCGACGTGCAGGGCTTCCCATTCATCCTCCGTTGGCCGATAGGCGTCGAATGCCGGTGCCTGGCTGGCAGCGGCCGCCTGGGCGAGCATCAGGGTCAGGACCGGCACCCGCTGGCAATGGCCGCCGGTGTAGGGGCTCTTGGCATCAATCGCGCCGGCCAGCAATTGGATGAAGGCATCCAGCAACTGCTTTTGCCTGTCTTGCAGGCGCTGGCCCTCGATGCTCACGGCGGCGGCACCGGACACGGCCTGCAGGAAGGCGATGCGGTCGGGCTGCAGTTTTTCCAGGTCGGCTTCGGTGCCGCTGTCGGTGATCAACAGTACCAGTACGCCGACGGTTTCCTGGTGTCGATTGCGCAGGCGAATACCGATCAGATGGACCCGCGGCGAGTCCAGTGCCTGCAGGACGCTCTGCAGATCGGCCGCCTGTTCGAAGCCCAGGGAGGCCACGAGGTTGTCCGAGGTGGCCAGTTGCTGGAGCCATTGCGGACTGTCGCCAGCCTGTAGCTCATGACTGCGCAGCTTGAAGGCATCGAGGTCCCTGGGTGTTCCATTGATTATCAGCCCATACGGCTTGACCCGATTTTCGTCGTTCTCGCGCAAATAGATCAGGCCGGCCTGGGCCTGGCCGATTTTCACGGTTTCAAATAACACCCGTTCCAGCAACGGGGCGAAGCGGGTTTCGGCGCGCAGGCTGGCGGTGATTTCAAAGAAACTCGCCAGGGTCTCTTTCATGCGCGCCATCGATACGCCCAACTGATCGACTTCCAGCACCGGGGAGCGACGGGACACCGGGTAGTTGAAGTCAAAGCTGCGAATGGCATCGGCCTCCTGCACCAGTTCGCCCAAGGGTTTGACCAGGATCCGGGACGTCAGCCAACCCAGGGGCAGGCACAGCAGCAGGGTGGCGAGGGTGATGAGCGCGCCTTGCCAGCGCATGCGATAGGCATTGTCCAGCAGCTCATCTTCAGGGACCAGCAGCGCCAGTTCCAGGCCCTGGGGCCCACCTTCCTGCATGTGGCTGCGAGAAACGATCCACTGGCGCCCGGCCGCTTCCAGGCGCGTGGTGTCGGTGTTGTCGTCGAGCGCGGCGGCGATAGCCGGACTGAGGTCGCGGGCCTTGGTCAGGCGTGCCGACTGGGCGTCGGCGAGCAGCCGGCTGCTGTCGGGATAACCCACTGCGTTGCCCGTGGGATCGAGCAGGACGACTTCGGTGCCGGTGGTCACCTTATGCTTGGCCAGGGTCTGGGACAGGGCTGCCAGGGTCAGGTCGGCGCCGATGACCGCCTGCTCGCCACTGCGCCGGGCGAGGGTGGTGCCGACGTTATGGGTGGAGAAAAAAACGTAGGGCTCGGTGGTGATCTGTTCGGTGCTGCCGGCGGCGCTGCGAAACCAGCTGCGGCTGCGGGGGTCGTAGGTTTCGTCGGCAATGTCCCGGCGCCCGATGAGCGTCAGCGTCTCGTCGTAGAACAGCGACTGGGAATGAACCGGGCCTTGCTCGGTTGTCCGCTCCACCGTCCAGACCTGGTAGGCCGCGTCGGTCGGTGCCTGCAGGGCGGCTTTCAGGGCCGCGGTACGCAATGGCCGGACCATCAGGAAGTTGCCCTGATGATCGCCCAGGTACAACGACGCCAGGTTCGGGTTGTCCCGCAGTGCCTGACTGAAGGGCACGAGCAGGTCCAGGCGCTGCGCCATCTGGGGCGTGCGCGTCGCTGGATAGTCGGCCAGCAGGCTCAACAGGTGACGGATGGGTTCGTAGGTGTCGTACAGATCCAGGCGCACATCCTGTTCAATACGGTTGAACAGCTTTTCACTGCTGGACAGGATGATTTGCGTGGTTTGCCGGTAATTGAAAATCCCCAGCACCACCCCGGTCAGCAACAGAAGCAGGGTAAACATCACGCTGATATGAACGTGCAGGGGGAACCGGCGTTTTTCCGGACGCGGTGCGCTGGGCATTGCAGTCACTCCAAGTGTCAGGGGGCGTTCTCGATGGGTATTCCCGCGTGCAGGGGAAACCGCTCGAGAACCCCCCAGGTACGCACTGCTGAGCGAATAGCATAGTAAACGCTGGATTATTTTGCCTTGGCGATCTCCGTTTCGAGGGCCTGCTCCAGTTCGCTCATGGCGCGGTCGAGGGCGTCGATGCAGTCGCTGATTCGCCCAGGTGCTTGCGGCTGATGACAAGCGCGCTCCAACGCCTCGCACCGCTGGATCAGCGAGGTCGCCTGGACGATGCGGGCGACGCCTTTTATCTTGTGCGCCATTTCGCTCAGCGCTTGCCGGTTTGCGCCGCGGGCGACGTCGAGCAACTCCTGGCGGTCCGAGCGGCTGCTGCTGAGCAATTCAGCCAACAGGCGCCGGTTGGACGAAGGGTCGCCGCCAGTCAACGCCTGCAGGCTTTGTACGCTGAAAACCGCTGGGCGGCCGACGGGTTTGACCGCGTTGATCCATTGGCTCAGGGCGCTCAGGCTGATCGGCTTGAACAGGCAGTCGTCCATCCCAGCGTCCTGGCAGCGCTGTTTTTCCTCCGGTTGGGCATTGGCAGTGAACCCCAGGAGGGTGCAGGGGGGGCGTTGCTGCTCGGATTCAGCGCGACGAACCGACCGGGCCAGTTCATAGCCGCTCATGATGGGCATGTTGCAATCGGCGATGACCAGATCGAAATGGTTCTTTTGCCAGACCTCGAATCCGTGGGCACCATCATGGGCCACCTGATAGTGATGGCCCAGGTATTCCAGTTGCTGCGACATCAGCAGGCGGTTGGCGGGATGATCGTCCACGATCAGGACGTTCAGGGTGGCCAGGGCCGTTTCGACGACTGGCTCAGGTGGGGGGCGAATCGGCGCTGTCGACAGGACGGTCAGTTGCAGGCGTACCTGGACCTGGGTGCCGGTGCCGGGTTGGCTGTTCATGTGCAGGCTGCCACCCATCATCTGGCACAAGTTGCGACTGATCACCAGCCCCAACCCCGCGCCGTTGCGGGCCATCCGGCTGGTGTTATCGACCTGGGCAAAAGGTTCGAACAAACGTTGCAGGTCCGCCGGGCCAATACCGATGCCGCTGTCGTTGACCTCCAGGTGCATCTGCAGAGCGTCGTCCCGGTCGGTTGGCGACAGCCGGACCTTGATCACTACCTGGCCCTGCTCGGTAAATTTGAGGGCATTGCTGATCAGGTTCGACAGCACCTGTTTGAACCGCAACGGGTCCATCAACACGTCAGGGCTGCCCTCGGCAGCGTCGAACTGCAGGGACAGCGCCAGGTTTTTCTGCCGGGCCACGCCCTCGAATACTCGTATGACCGATTGCAGCAGGGCCCTGAGATTGACGCGTTCGGGGGTCAGGCTCAGATGGCCGGATTCGATACGGGCGATGTCCAGGATGTCGCCTATCAGCTCGAGCATGCCGGAGGCCGATTCGTACGCGACTTCGATGGTCGAGCGATCCACGTGGCCTTTGTCGGCGTGTTTCAGGGCCAGTTCAAGCATGCCGATCACCGCGTTCATGGGGGTGCGGATTTCATGGCTCATGGTTGCCAGGAACGTGCTTTTGGCGCGGTTCGCGTCGTCGGCCCGTTGCTTGGACGCGCGCAATTCCTCGAACAACTGGCGCCGCTCACTGATGTCGATCCAGCCGCCGATGATGCCTTGCACTTCGGCGGCGGAGTTTCGGTAGGGGAGGATCCAGTGATAGATCGTCAGTTGCCTGTCCCCGATGTGCAGGGGCCGATCCACGATCAGGGCGGTGCCTTCGGCCATGACGCGTTGGTAGTCCGCCTGGTACTCCTGCGCTTCGAAGGCGTTGCTCATGGAACCTGGCATCAGGTTCTTGCCGATGACGTCTTCGCGTTTGACGTCGAACGTTTGCAGGTAGCTGTCGTTGCAGCTTTGCAGGATGCCGTTGCGATCTCTCACGTAGATGGGGTGAGGGGTGCCGTTGAGCAGCGAATGCATGAATTCGAGCTGATCATTGAGGGCCAGTTCCGCCCGTTGACGCTGCCTGATCTGGCGCTGCATGTAGGCGTTCCACGCCAGGGAAAACAGCAGCAACAGGCCAATGCCCGCGCCGACCTGGAGGAACAGGCGGTTGTAGGTGCGCCAGGTGTGTTCCGAGGGCGAGACGTAACCGCGCCAGCGGTTGTTGATGACGCCAAGTTCGTCGGGGTCGATGCTGGTCAGGGCCTTGTCGAGGATGGCGTTCAACTCTGTGGCGTTTTTTACCGTGGCCAGCGCGAACATGGCCTGTTGGGTGCCCACCGTGCTGCTGATTTGCAACCTGTCGCGCCACGCATAGGAGGAGATGAAGTAGTTGGCCATCACTTGCGAGTTCACGCTGCCGTCGACCTGGCCATGGGCGAGCATTTCCACGGCGCGCAAGGGGCCGTCCGTTTCGATGATTTGAATGTTCGGGTACTGGCTGCGTAGCCATTCAATGACCGGATTGCCTTTGGCGATTGCCAGGCTGGCGTGGCCGAACTGATCGAGTGTCGTGGGCGTGTCGGACTGTTTGCGGGTCAGCAGGACGAACGAACTGTCGACGTAGGGGCGGCTGAACTTCAACTGGAGTTGTCGTTCGCTGCTGGGCAAAAGTGCGGCGATCATGTCGGCTTGATCGTTGAGGACCGCAGCGATCATTTCGCTGTCGTTCTGGCGGCGCTGGATGTCCAGGCGCAGGCCGGTGCGCAGCCGGATCAGTTCCAGCAGGTCGGCACTGATGCCGCGAAAGTCCCCATCCGCATCGAAGAAGGTGAAGGGCGCGGAGGTTTCGTTCACCACCACCCGTACCACCGGATGCCTCGCCAGCCAGCGTTGCTCGCGGTCGGTCAGTTGTATCCTGTGGTCCGTGAGGTACAGGTCGCTGCCTGCACTCCAGCGCTTGGAGATGGCGGCTTGCTCGGCAATGGAGACCTGGTTCAGCGTAGCGTTGATGACTTCCAACAAGCGGGTGTCGTTACGCCGTATGGCGAAACCGAACCCGTGGGATTCATGTTTGCCGAAGCTGGCCATGCGGATATTGCTCAAATAGCCCTTGTTGATCATGTAGTGGGTGGAGAGGGTATCGCCGAGAAATACATCGGCCTGACCGAAGGCGACGGCATTGATGGCGTTCTGGTAGGACGGGTAGGTGGTGATGAGTGCCTTGGGGTAGAGTTTTTCAATTTCCCGTAGCGGCAGGTAGTGATAGACCATGCTCAGCCGCAACCCCTCGAGATCGTCAGTCAGGGATCGGCTTTCATTCGTTCGGGTGACGAGAACGGGTTGGTCCACTGCATACGGTGTCGACAGTACAATGTCGGGGTTGCGCGCCTCGAAACCGTTGGCGGTGCCAAGCATATCGATTTGCCCATCCTTGAGTGCGGCCATGGCCGCCTCGCGGGAGTCGAAGCGCAGGACGCTCATGGGCAGGCCAGTGGCCTTGGCGATGATGTCGGCGTAATCGGCCGTCAGGCCTTCGTAGTCGCGTCCGCTGGTGGAGAGATCGAAGGGCGGGTAGTCCGGGGCTGAAGTTCCCAGGACCAGCGCTTGCCGATCCTGTAGCCAGGCGCGGTGAACCTCATCCAGCTTGACCTCGGTATGGGCCATGGACGAGTGGCCCAGCAGGGTATATTGCTCGGGCGCATTCGCCGCCGCCGCGAGCATTCCTGTATATAACGCCGCACTGATCAGCAGGAGACATTCGGTTATGCGTCTGAGCATCCTGTTTTTCTCACACCAGCGCGTTGCGCTTCGCCATTTCAATCAGATCGACCAAGGACTTGACCTTGAGCTTCTGCATCAGCCGCTTCTTATAAGTACTGACGGTCTTATTGCTTAGAAACATTCCCTTGGCTATTTCCTTGTTGGTACGACCCTGGGCAAAAAGTTGCAGCACCATCAGTTCTCGATCATTGACACTTTTGAAAAGGTCCAGCTCGATACTGCGTGGATCATCCGGGCGTACCGGATTCAGCGCCTGGCTGGGAAAATAGTTATAGCCGGACAATACTGCTTTGATTGCGCTGACAAGTTCGCTGAGGTCTTCCTGTTTACAAACGTAACCAGAGGCACCCGACTGCATGCATCGAATGCCGAAAAGTGTCGGCGACTGGGCCGTGAGCACCAGCGTCTTGAGTGGAGTGGTCATGGCGTTGAAGCGCGAGAGGATTTCCAGCCCGTCGAGTTTGGGGATGCTGATGTCCAGGATAACCAGGTCTGGCATGCATTCGCGCACCATTTGCATCGCGTCGACGCCGTTGTCAGTTTCACCTACGACCTTATAGCCTTCATGCTCCAGAAGCATGCGAACAGCGAGGCGGATGACCGGATGATCGTCGACAATGAAAACGGAGTTCATGAATAAATTACCCTGCGAACTTGAATAAAGCGCGCACCTTAGCCCACTTGCAACCAGGGTCGTACGAAGAGACGGGCATGCAACTTCAATTTCAGAAGTTTCCTACAAAAAAAGAGGCAACGTATTACGATGTAATCGGTTTTTTAGTAGGCGGGTGGCAACAGGAGGGGGAAGAGTTGGCTGTGTGTGAAGGGATATTTCTTTGATAGTGTTGTTTGTGCAAACAAAAGAAGCGTTTTAATCGAGATTTTTTGTAAACCATATAGTTATTTATCTACTTCAAACTCCTTGTGGCGCAGCGCTACAAAATTCACATTCACCGCCAATCCCTGTGGGAGCGAGCTTGCTCGCGATGACGGTGGCACATCCTGCATTGATGTGCACAGATCCACTTCCATCGCGAGCAAGCTCGCTCCCACAGGTTTTGTACCAGGTGCAGCACACCGTCGATCCACGCCTTTTATTGGCGCGTGCGGCCGGTCATCTCCTGGGCCATTTCGCTGGCGTAGCTGTCAGTCATCCCGGCGATGAAATCGATCATTCGCAGGAAAGCGCTATGCAAAGGGCCATTGGGGTCCGGCGCGTTGTTCCCCAGCAGGTCGAGAATGCGGCGATTCTTGAACGAAGGCGTGCGGCCCCCGTGCTGTTCAAGGGCCGCTCCGCAAAATCCGTTGAGCAGGATTTCCAGCGTGGTGTAGGCGCCGATTTCGTGCAGGGTCTTGCGCTTGTCCTGGAAAATTTTCCGGCGCGCCATGTCCTTGGCATTCAACACGCAGCGTTTTGCCGGGCCGTGCATATGCTCCACCAGATCCCCCGGCAACGTGCCGGCAAGCAATGCTTGCTGCTGTTCGACAAAAGCCCGGGCGGCGGCGTTGGTCAGGTGTTCGATGGCCTTGCCCCGCAGGATCGCCAGTTTGCGTCGCCGCGAGTCCAACGGCCCCAGCTGCCGGTAGGTGTCCGGAAGATCGTCGCCCACCAGGTCCAGGAGCAGCGATTCCACCTGGGGGTATTCCAGGAGATCCATCTCCACGCCGTCTTCCAGGTCGATCAGCGCGTAGCAGATGTCATCGGCGGCTTCCATCAGGTACACCAAGGGATGCCGTGCCCAGCGTTGATCCTCGATCTGTGGCAAACCGAGCTTGTGGGCAATCTGCTCCAACAGCGGCAGTTCGCTCTGGTAGCAACCGAACTTGTGCTTCTTGTAGCCCAGCGAGTCCGCGTGGCGGGCAGTCCAGGGGTATTTCAAATAGGTGCCGAGGGTGGCATAGGTCAGCCGCGTTCCTCCGTCGAACTGATGGTATTCAAGTTGAGTGAGGACGCGGAATCCTTGGGCGTTGCCTTCGAAGTTGAGGAAGTCGTTGCGCTCGGCTTCGCTCATTGCATCGAGCCACCCACGGCCGGCGGCCTGCTGGAACCAATAGCGGATAGCATCCTCGCCGGAGTGACCGAACGGCGGGTTGCCAATGTCGTGGGCCAGGCAGGCCGATTGCACCACCATGCCCAGGTCGCTTGGCTCGCACCAGTCAGGCAGGGCATTGCGGATGGTTTCTCCCACGCGCATGCCCAGGGAACGCCCGACGCAGCTGACTTCCAGGGAATGGGTCAGGCGCGTATGGATGTGGTCGTTGCTGGAGACCGGATGCACTTGTGTCTTGCGTCCGAGGCGGCGGAAGGCGCCGGAAAAGATGATGCGATCGTGGTCCTTGTGGAAAGGACTGCGGCCCAGCTCTTGCGGACTGTGCAGCGGTTTTCCGAGGCGTTCGCGAGTCAGCAGGGTGTGCCAATCCAAGGCCGGTTGCTCCGTTTGATGATGTCGGTGTCCTAGCTTCCCGGTTCGTGGGCTGCCCTGCAAGGCCTATGGGCGTGCACAGACCGGATACATAACCCTGTGGCGAGGGAGCTTGCTCCCGCTTGAGTGCGAAGCACTCACGGAAATAGGCCTATATCGCAGTCCAGCGGGAGCAAGCTCCCTCGCCACGGATGTCGTCCTCAGGGCTTGCGCAAGTCCTTGGCCAGCTTGACCAACGGCAGCAATGTCGTTGCCAGGCGGATCAGGCCAGTCAAGCCACCGCCACCGCCATTGCGGGTCCGTTTGCCGGTGATGAAACCGAGCAGGGACACCGCCGCCACGCCCCACAGTGGCGCGTGCTTGATGCCGAAGCCTTCGTGCCAGCTTTGCGTCAAGCCGCGCACCCGTTGCAAGGGCTGCAGCAACTGGCGCGTTTCCTGACGGATTTCCTGGCGATGCATTTCCATCCGCAGACGCACCAGCGCCTTGCGCATTTCCTGTCGTGTCCGGGCTTGAGGAATATCAGGCAGGCTCATGGCAACAGGCGCTCCCGGTCATTGGCCAGTTCTTCGAGGGTGGCATGGAAAGGAGAGGACTCGTCATAGATCGCTGCCTTGAGCCGAAGCCCGCAGAACAGCGCCGCCAGCAGATAAAACAGGCACAGGCCGATAATGCCGGCCAGACGATAGGTGTCCCATACCAGGATCAGTACCAGCGCCGAAAGCCCGACCAACAGCAGCAGGCCGAACACCAGCGCAAGGCCGGCGAACAGCAGGAGGCTGACGGTGCGTGCCTTCTGTTCCTGCAACTCCATGCCGAACAATTCGACGTGGCTATGCAGCAAGCCAAGGAACGCCGCACCCAGGCGGCGTGCTGTAGGTTTTGTGCCCGCTTCGGACGAGCCGGATTCGTCGATACCCATCATCAGCGCCGTGTCGCCAGCAGACCAATCAGAAAGCCAACGCCTGCCGCAATGCCCACGGATTGCCAAGGGTTGGCCTGTACGTATTCCTCGGTGGCGACCACCGCAGCCTGGCCGCGTTCGCGCATGGAGTCTTCCGTGAGCTTGAGCGTTTCGCGGGCGCGCAGGAGGGTTTCGTGAATCTGGCTGCGCAGTGCATCGGCTTGATCGCCTGCCAGTGTCGCGGTGTGATCGAGCAACCGTTCCGTGTCGCTGACCAGCGTCTGGAAATCTTCCATCAGGGTTTCTTGAGCAGTCTTTGCCTGGGTTCTGGCCATCAGTGAATCTCCGTAAGTGACGTCTGAAACGTTCGAGTATGAGCCTTGCTGGAAGGTTCAGTACAAGTGACTGGTACAACTTTTGCTCAGGCTTTTGCCATGTACTGGTGCATCAGCCTGCGCCAGTGCGCTGAAGCTGGGCGAAAGCCCGAAAACCTTAACCCAAATAATCAAAACCCGCGAAGCACCTCCAAGCGGGATTTCGTTTTGACCATTCTTGCGCACCAAAGCGGTTCACCGGCCTGCGTCTGGCCAATGGGTCGTTTCAACTTGGTGCGTTCGCAAGGCAAACGAACCGGTTTGGTGCTTTTTTCAACTTTTTCAGGTCTGCCAATACCATGGAAAATATGCAAAGTGCCGTGGACGGTCTGGTCCACAGCTCCAACACGCTGTTCATCCTGCTTGGCGCAGTCATGGTCCTGGCCATGCATGCCGGCTTTGCGTTTCTTGAAGTGGGAACGGTCCGGCAAAAGAATCAGGTCAATGCGTTGTCGAAAATCCTCAGCGATTTCGCGGTCTCGACCCTGGCCTATTTCTTTATAGGCTATTGGATTGCCTACGGTGTGACCTTCCTGCAACCGGCGGCGGTGCTCAGCACCGATCATGGCTATAGCCTGGTGAAGTTCTTCTTCCTGCTGACCTTTGCCGCCGCGATCCCGGCCATCATTTCCGGCGGTATTGCCGAACGTGCCCGGTTCGCACCGCAGTTGTGCGCCACGGTGCTGATCGTGGCGTTTGTCTATCCGTTTTTCGAAGGCATGGTCTGGAACGGCAATTTTGGCTTGCAGGCCTGGCTGCAAGCCCGGTTCGGCGCCAGCTTCCATGACTTCGCCGGCTCCGTGGTGGTGCATGCCATGGGCGGCTGGCTGGCGTTGGCTGCCGTGCTCTTGCTCGGCCCGCGTAACGGCCGCTACCGGGATGGCCGCCTGGTGGCGTTTGCGCCTTCGAGCATTCCTTTCCTGGCCCTGGGTTCGTGGATCCTGATTGTCGGCTGGTTCGGTTTCAACGTGATGAGTGCCCAGACCTTGCCCGGGGTGAGCGGGCTGGTGGCAGTCAATTCGTTGATGGCCATGGTGGGCGGTACCGTGGCGGCCTTGATTGTCGGGCGCAATGACCCAGGCTTCCTGCACAACGGCCCGCTGGCCGGTTTGGTGGCGGTCTGTGCCGGTTCCGACCTGATGCACCCGGTCGGTGCGCTGGTCACGGGGGCCATTGCCGGTGCCTTGTTTGTCTGGTGCTTCACCGCGGCCCAGGGCAAGTGGAAGATCGACGATGTGCTCGGCGTCTGGCCGCTGCATGGGCTGTGCGGGGTCTGGGGCGGCATCGCTTGTGGCGTCTTTGGCCAGAGCGCCCTGGGCGGCCTGGGTGGGGTCAGCCTGGTCAGCCAATTGATCGGCACGGCGCTGGGAATTGTCGTCGCCCTGGCCGGCGGGTTTGCGGTCTATGGCGTGATCAAGGCCGTGCTGGGGCTGCGCCTGACCCAGGAAGAAGAGTATTACGGCGCCGACCTGTCGATTCACAAGATCGGCGCGGTCAGCCAGGACTGAGCGTCGCACTATGGCTCCTTGTCCTGGTTGCCGGGATAAAAGCCGTGGAGTAGGCGATAGCGGTCATGACGAACCTGATCCACATGATGCCGGACCTGCTGCTCGGGCAGGCCGAGCATGATCAGGGCGTGGGAGGCCAGCATCAGGCTCGACTCCAGCAGCTCCGGGACCACTTCGCTGGCCCCGGCAGCCTGCAGCTCGGCCAGTTGGCTGTCGTCACGGGTGCGCACCAGGATCGGTACCTGGTGGTTGACCTGTCGGGCCGCCTTGAGCACGGTGATGGCGATGTCGGTCTTGTCCACTGCGATCACCAGCAACCTGGCGCGGCTCAAGCCAACGGCCGCAAGCAGGTCTCCTCGTCGCGAATCCCCATAATGCACGCAGTTTTCCCCGACGGTGGCTTCCTGGATGATCACTGGGTCGTCATCCAGGGCGACGAACGCCTGGCCTTCGCGACGCAGGAACCGTCCGATGGATTGACCGACGCGCCCATAGCCGCAAATGACCACATGGCCCGACAAGCCGGCATTGAGTGCGCTGATCTGGTCCAGTTGCGCCTCTTCGTTGGGTTTGCGATGCAGGCGCGCGGCGATGCGTGGCGCGGCGCGCAGCAACAGCGGGGTCAGTAGCATTGAGCAGAATGTCGCGGCCAGCAGCAGGCCGCTGATGTCGGCGGGCATGAGGCGGTTCTGCTGCATCAGGGCCATCAGGGCAAAGCAGAATTCACCGCCCTGGGCCAGCGCCAGGCCACTGCGCCAGGCGGTTTCAACGTCGCTGCCGCGCCATTTCACCAGGACGGCGACCACAAGGCCCTTGATGAGCATCAAGCCGAGGGTCAACCCCAGGATCAACAAGCCGTCATCGAGGAACAGCTGCAGGTCGATCAGCATGCCGATGCTGACGAAGAACAGCCCCAGCAGGATGTCGCGGAACGGACGAATGTCGGCTTCGATCTGGTGCCGGTAGTGGCTTTCCCCCAGCAGCATGCCCGCCAGGAAAGCGCCCAGGGCCGGCGACAAGCCGAGCAGGTGGGTCAGCCATGCCGTCAGCAACACGATCACCAGAGCCAGTAGCACGAACAGTTCTGCGGACCGGGACGCCGCCACCTCATGGAACAGCCGGGGCAACAGCAGCCGGCTGGCCAGCAGCAGGCCGCCGAACAGAACCAGGGTCTTGCCCAGGGTCAAGGGCAGCGCCCAGTACCACGGGTGGTCGCTGCTGCCGGCGAATACCGGCACCAGGGTCAACAACAGCACCGCGACAACGTCCTGGAACAACAACACGCCGATGGCGTTCTGGCCGTGGCTGCTGAAGATCTCTCCCAGGCTGGTCAATTCCTTGCTGACGATGGCAGTGGAGGACAAGGCCAGTCCTGCGCCGAGCAACAACGCGACGATCACAGGCGCGCCGGCCAACGCCAGCAATCCCGCCAGGACCGCCCCCGAGCACAGCACCTGCAGGCTGCCGAGACCGAACACGACCCGACGCAGTTCGAGCATTTTCGACAGGGAAAACTCCAGCCCCAACGAGAACAGCAGGAACACCACCCCGAGCTCGGCCAGGTCAGGCAGTTCTTCGCTGTCGTTGACCCAGTCCAGCGCGGTAGGCCCGACCGCCAGCCCGACGCAGAGATAACCCAGCACGGGTGGCAGGCGCAGCCGCCTGAACAAGGCGATGACCACCAGGGACGAGGCAAGGATGATCAGCAGGTTGGCAAACAAGGGGAACTCCGTTTCAAGGCTACAACGCACAGCGTAGAGGGGAAAATGCGACAAGCGTCGCTGGAAAAGCATTGGCGCTCAGTGATTTGCATCAGCGTTTTACCGAAACACCTTGAAGCGAGCCAGCGACTCGACGGTTTCCCGGGTCGGGCCTAGAATGACCGTCTATCTTTTTTGGGTCTACCCGCCATGCTTCCTGAATGCCAGTTGTTCGGCACCCTGGGGTGTCATCTATGCGAAGTTGCCGAAGGGGTGTTGATGCCTTTCGTCGAACATGGATTGTTGGTGGAACTGGTGGACATCGCCGAGAACGAGGCCTGGTTCGAAGCCTATGAGTTACGCATCCCGGTCCTGCGCAGGATCGATACCGGGGCGGAGCTGGAGTGGCCTTTCGATGACTCCGGCCGGGTGGCTGAATTTCTGCGTTGACCCATTTCCTGGCTTGCCTTCACGCGAGGCCATTGGCGAAAGTCGCATTCTTCGGTTACTGTATGCTTATACAGTTATCTGGAGTGCATCCCCTTGGTCAATGTCGAACAACTGAAAAGCAGCGTGAACAGGATGTCCGCGGACGTTGTGCGCGAGGCAGTCCTGGAGCTGCGCCTGGATGGCTTGGTTACCGAAGGCAAGACCCCCTTCAATAAACTGCATTTCAACACCTGTTTCGCCGAGATTGAAGCGTTGTTCCAGCGTGCCGGCTATCACAAACAGTTGGATGTGGTGGGTTACCAGGGCCTGTTATACGCGCTGTACGATCCAGGTCGCTGGGAGGCGGTGGAAGTACTGCGCTGGTTGAAAGAGTTCACCGAAGCGGCGGCAAAATCGACGTCAGTCACCGCGTGAGCAATCATTGCTGGGCTGGCCTGTGCGACTGTCGGATAATACCGCCTCGCAACAATGCCTAAGAGTTTTCAATGTCCGGTTCATCGTTTTCCGCCGCTCATCATCAGGCCAGTACGCTGTACCTGCCGCCCGGTTCCTGGCAGACGGTGCTGGAGTGCCTGTGCGAGCATTTCAGTGCCATCAGTCGCGAACAGTGGCTGGACCGGATCGCTCGGGGCCGGGTATTGGACGGGGAGGGCAAGGCCATCCAGGTCGACTTGCCCTACCGTGAGGGCCTGCGCATCCACTATTTCCGTGAGGTGCCCGATGAGAAGCCGATCCCGGTGGTGGAGTCGATCCTGTATGCCGACGAGCACTTGGTGGTGGCAGACAAACCGCATTTTCTGCCTGTCACCCCGGCGGGCGAATACGTCGAGCAAACCTTGTTGCGACGGCTGATCCGGCGGCTGGACAATCCTCATCTGGTGCCCCTGCACCGCATCGACCGGCACACGGCCGGGCTGGTGTTGTTCTCGGCCAACCCGAACACCCGCTCGGCGTATCAGTCGTTATTCCCGACGCGGCAGATCGAGAAGCGCTACCAGGCCATTGCCCGCGCATTGCCTGGGCTGACCTTTCCGCGGGTGCATAAAAGCCGGATGATCGATGGCGAACCGTTCTTCCGAATGCAGGAAGGGCCCGGCGAGCCCAATACCGAAACGGCCATCGAAGTGCTGGAAAGGAACGGCGAGTTGTGGCGCTATGGCTTGTATCCGGTTACGGGTAAGAAGCATCAGTTGCGGGTTCACATGAATGCCCTTGGGGCGGGGATCTGCAATGATCCGTTTTATCCTGATGTGCTTCGGGATGTTGAGGATGATTACTCGAATCCTTTGAAGCTGCTGGCTCAAGGGTTGCGTTTTGTTGATCCGGTTACTGGTCAGGACCGGGTGTTCGAGAGTGATATTGTGTTGCGATGGTAGTTTTTTGTTCGGGGTATGGTGTGTATATCCGTTACCAAAAAAACGGATATACACCCAAAACCAAGCCCAAAAAAAACGGCGCTCCCCTCTTCAGGAAGCGCCGTTTTTTCTAGCGACTTAGGGCAGCAGCGTTACAGATTACAAATCCTTAACGGTACGAACCTGATCCTTGTTCACGCGAGTCTGCTTGCCATCCAGTTGCTCGAATTCGTAGAAGCCGCTTTCTTCATCGTAATGTGGGGTATCGACGGCCTGGATTTCGCGACCGTCATTCAAGGTGATCACTGTTGGCGAAGCGCACCCGGCAAGGGTGGCGAGGCCCAGAGCGAGCATGAACGTGGCGAGGGTCCGTTGTGTCATGGTGTTTCTCCGAAATGGATTCTTCAAGTTACTGACCTTCAGACGTATACATTGCGCGCAAGTTCCTGGCTAGTGTCAATCTGACACGCCTTTGTGTTGGGCCAGCAGTTCCGGGGTGTTCAGATTTGCCAGCCGCGGATCGTCGGCAGGGCATTGCAATGCAACCGCGTGCAGTGCGCGCATGATACGACCGGGGCTGCGTTCGCCTTCGCGCCAGGCTTGTTCGAAGCTTGATGCCAGGGACAACGGGATGACACACAACAGCGGCTCCCAATGCTCGCCGTGCCGCACCATCAGCGGCTTGTCGGGGTGCTGGCTGGCCGTCTTGCGCATATTGTCGAGCAGGCTCGAGTCGATTTGCGGTACGTCGCACGGCAGCACCAGCAAATACGGATGCTTCGCAGCCTTGAGGCCTGCCCGGATACCTGCCAGTGGCCCGGGAAAGTCGTCTTCCTCGTCATGCACCAACTGATCGGCATACATCGCATAATGTTGCGGGTTGCGGTTGCAGGAGATGATCAGGTCATCGCTCATGGCCCGGGTCTGGCGATGCAGATGGGCAATCAGCGGTTCGCCCTGCCACGGCACCAGGCCTTTGTCCTGGCCGCCCATGCGTTGTCCGCGCCCGCCCGCCAAGAGCAGGATGGAGCAGGGTGGCAGTGACGTATTCGAGGTCATGGCGTGTCTCCGCACGGGCGAAAAAATGAAGCGCTGTGATATAACACCGGGCTGTTTCCTTCACAACTGGACGAGCCTATGAAAGCCAAGGCTGATGTACCTTTCGTGCCGCTCAATATCGCGGTACTGACTGTCAGTGATACCCGTACCCTGGAAACCGATACGTCCGGGCAGCTCTTCGTCGATCGGCTCACAGCGGCCGGCCACAACCTGGCGGAGCGGGTCCTGCTCAAAGATGATTTGTACAAGATCCGGGCGCAAGTCGCGACCTGGATTGCCGAGGACGTGGTGCAGGTGGTGCTGATCACCGGCGGCACCGGTTTCACGGGGCGTGACAGTACGCCGGAAGCCGTCACGTGCCTGCTGGACAAGCAGGTCGATGGCTTTGGCGAGTTGTTCCGACAGATATCCGTGGCCGACATCGGCACTTCCACCGTGCAGTCCCGCGCGCTGGCAGGCCTGGCCAATGGCACGCTGGTGTGTTGCCTGCCGGGTTCGACCAACGCGGTGCGTACCGGATGGGATGGCATCCTGGGCGAACAACTGGATGTGCGGCATCGGCCGTGCAACTTCGTGGCTCATTTGAAACAGGCAGCGCCTTGTGAATCCCGTGGGTAAACCGGGCAAGGCAGGCGCCTTGATGGCCGTTGAGGTCGCGTTGGAGCGACTGCTCGAGATGGCGGCGGCCACGCCGATCGTCCAGCGCGAGCATTTGCCTTTGGCCGCGGCGCTAGGGCGAGTGCTCGCCGAGGATCTGGTGTCGACCCTGGATTTGCCGCCATGGCCCAACAGCGCCATGGACGGTTATGCCTTGCGGCTGGCTGACTGGAACGGCGAGCCGTTGAAGGTCAGCCAGCGGATTTTTGCCGGGCAGGCCCCGGAGCCGCTGGCCGTTGGCACGTGCGCGCGGATCTTCACCGGGGCGCCAGTCCCTGCTGGCGCCGATTGCGTCGAGATGCAGGAAAATGCCGTGGTTGAAGACGACCAGCGGGTGCGGTTTACCGAGCCCATGGTCGGCGGACAGAACATTCGCCCCCAGGGGCAGGAAACCACCGTCGGCGAGCAGGTTCTCTCTGCCGGTACTCGCCTGGGGCCGATCGAGCTGGGGCTTGCGGCCTCCTTGGGCTGTGCATCGCTGGACGTGGTGCGCAAAGTCCGCGTCGCAGTCCTGTCCACGGGGGATGAGTTGGTCGAACCCGGTCAGGCGTTGGGCCCAGGCCAGATCTATAACAGCAACCGCGTGCTGCTGTGTGGCTGGCTGCAACGCATGGGTTGTGAAGTGATTGACGCGGGTATCCTGCCCGACGATTTATCGGCCACCCGCGAGCGCCTGGCACAGTTGTCTGATGTCGATCTGATCCTGTCCACCGGGGGAGTATCGGTAGGGGAGGCGGACTTCCTGGGCATCGCCTTGCGCGAGGACGGCGAGCTGGCGTTATGGAAACTCGCCATCAAGCCGGGTAAGCCGCTGACGTTCGGGCATTACCGTGGCGTGCCGGTCATAGGCCTGCCTGGAAACCCTGCCTCGACCCTCGTGACTTTCGCACTGCTGGCGCGGCCCTACCTGTTAAGACGCCAGGGCGTTCAGTCGGTGGCGCCGCTCAAGTTCAAGGTGCCGGCTGGTTTCGCCTGGCCGAAGGCAGGCAGTCGACGAGAATACTTGCGAGGCCGCATGGAGAATGGTCGAGCGATCATCTACCGCAATCAAAGCTCGGGTGTCCTGCGCAGCGCCGCCTGGGCCGAAGGGCTGGTCGAAGTGTTCGAGGGACGGACGCTGGTGGAGGGCGATGAAGTGGGCTTCATTCCCTTGAGCGAAGTCCTGGGCTAACACTGTGGCAGGTGTTCTGCGGCCCGAGCCGGATCCTCGGGCCTTCACGCGCCTCACCTTCATCGTGTGAGCAGCATCACCACCTGATCGAATCGATTGTTCGAAATCCAGCCCAGCAGGCCGAGCACCACCGCTGCAGCGCCAGCCGAATAGGCCAGCCTGTGGCGGATCACCTTTACGTCGGTGCGAATTTCATCCATGTCTTTGCGGATGTATTTGAGGTGGGTTTCCAGTTCAACGACGCGCGGTTCCAAATCAATTCCTCCAACGGGATTACTGCAACTTTTGCATTCGTTCTGAGTATCGGCCCGCCCGCTTCCAAGGGGCGCGCGCTGCTGGGGCAACAGCTTGTATTCACGGTTATGCATGGGACGGATCATCCCCTTGGCCATAACTGTTCGAACGACTGATCCGGCCCCAGCGGGCCGTGACGTATCCATCCATGGGTAATTGCTTCCTTGTCTGATGAGGGTTTTAGCGTTCCAGCAAAACAGAAGACCAAGGTGTCTCAATACCGCTAGAGGGTCAATTGAGCTGATTCGCCAGATCTTGTAAGAAAACTCTTCGAATCAAGACGTCCCGGTCGAACGAGCTGCCCTGCGGGTTTTCTCCCGGGGGCAAGCCTTCCTGCTTTTTTAATAAATTGAGATGTTTCGGGCTTTTTCGCTCGAATGAGCGGTCCCATTTCCTGAACCTTCCAATGACGGAGACAACGATGAGCAAAGGCAAGGCGCTGTTGATTTTGCATGGCAAGCAAGCGCTCAACGAAGAGGTTCGCGCGGCAGTGATGCTCAAGCGCGAGCAGGGCTGGGACCTGGCGGTACGGTTGACCTGGGAGGCGGGTGATGCCCAACGATGCGTCGATGAGGCGCTGGAGGCCGGTTATACGCGACTGATCGCCGGCGGCGGTGATGGGACCTTGCGTGATATCGCTGAAGCGATCGTCCTCCATTCGAGTGATGCCAGCCTGGTATTGCTACCGCTGGGCACGGCCAACGATTTCGCCCGGGCGGCCGGTGTTCCGTTGGAGCCCGCGCAGGCCCTGGATTTGCTCGACGTTGCGCCGCAGGTCGTGGATGTGGGTGAAGTCTGCGGTCGGATTTTCCTGAACATGGCCACCGGCGGTTTCGGCAGTCAGGTGACCGCGAACACTTCCGAGGACCTGAAGAAAGTCCTGGGAGGCGCCGCCTACCTGTTCACCGGCCTATCGCGATTCAGTGAGCTGAGTGCCGCCTACGGTGAGTTGCAAGGCCCCGATTTCCACTGGCAGGGCGATTTGCTCGCGCTGGGTATCGGCAATGGCCGGCAGGCAGGGGGGGGCCACGTGCTGTGCCCGGAGGCGTTGGCCAATGATGGGTTGCTGGACATCAGCATCTTGCCGGCGCCTCAGGAAGTGGTCAGTACGTTGAAGGACTTGCTGGCGGGTGGCCTGGGCATCGACAACATGTTTGTCCGCGCGCGCTTGCCATGGGTGGAGATCAAGGTCGCGCAAGGCCTGGATATCAATCTCGATGGCGAGCCGCTGCAGGTAGACACCCTGCGCTTCACTGTCCACCCAAAAGCGCTGCGCGTGCACCTGCCGTCCGATTCGCCGCTGTTGGGCGGCGCGACGGCGCTCAATCGTCCAGGCTGATGATCTGTTCGCGCACCGCGAACAGCACAAGGCCGGCCACGTCATGGATCTGCAGGCGCTTCATGATTTGCGCCCGGTGGGTTTCCACGGTCTTGATGCTCAGGTTCAGGCCATTGGCTATTTCCCGGGTGGACTTGCCGCGCACGATCAGCCGCAGTATTTCCAGCTGGCGTGCCGTCAGGTTATGGGCCCGGGCAGGGTCCGCCTGATGCTTCTGGACGCGGGTCAGCGCCTGGTTGATCACGGTATGGGCGATGGCCGGGCTCAGGTAGCGTTCGTTGTTGCGCAGCGCCTCCAAGGCGTGTTTCAGCTCATTGGCGGTGGTGTCCTTGAGCAGGTAGCCATGGGCGCCGGATTCCAGCGCCTGCATGATCAACGACGGATCCGTATGCATGGACAGGATCAGTACCTTGCTGTGGGGGCGTGCCCGCTTGAGCTGTTGCAAGGCGTCCAGGCCGCAGGTGTCCTTCATGGAAATGTCCAGCAGCACGATATCGGGGTTCAGCCGTTCGACCAGTTCGAGCAATTGCGTGCCATCACTGGCTTCGCCAATGACGGCATAGCCCGGGATATCCATGACCAGCGCGCGTACGCCGGCCCTGATCAGGGAGTGGTCATCTACCAGAAGCAAATTACAAATCAAAGGAAAACCTTATTCTTACTGGCTCGTTCCAGAGCTCGCGGTGCCCAGGGGAAGCGTGCTTCGATGTGCGTGCCCTTGCCGGCCTCGCTGATGACCTTGAGGGTGCCGCCCAACTGTTCGACCCGCTCCGACATGCCGGCCATGCCCCGTTGACCTTCGCGAGCGGGGTGGGTGGCCGGGACAAACCCTTGGCCATCGTCGCTGATCAGCAGGGTCAGGCCGTCAGGCAGGCGTTGCAAGCGTACCAGCAGATTCGTCGCTCGGGCATGACGCAAGATGTTGGTGACCGCTTCCTGGGTGATCCGGAACACCGCGACCGACATTTCCTCCGGGATGCCTGCCATGCGCTGTTGGCAATCGAGGCTCCACTTCACCGGGGCATTGGCCAGCGTCTTGAGCAGGTGCGCCCGCAGGCTGGCCTCCAGTCCGAGGCTGGTCAGTTGCCGGGGGTTGAGGATCGCCGATACGTCGCGGACCTTGTTGAGGGTTTCGTCCAGGGTCTCGCAGAGTAGCGCGCATTGGCCTTGCAGTTCTTCCGGTGTCCGCCGCTTGAGCCATTCGCCTTGCAGTTTCGCCGCGGTCAGCAACTGGCCAATGTCGTCGTGCAGTTCGCGGCTGAGGCGATGACGCTCGTTTTCCTGGACCTCAAGCAACCGGTCGGCCAGTTCCTGGGGCTGGAACTTGATGGATTTGCGTGACAACCGATGGTGGATCCAGACACAGGTCATGGCCGCCACATTCAGTGCCAGCAGGCTCAACGGCACCGTAGGGGCGAACAGGTAGGCCAGCAGGCAGCCGACGGCCGAGCAAATGCACAGTAATAATGTGAAGCGACGGGCGTTTTCTCGGGAGGGAGGCCAGGTGATGAGTGACTTGAGGCTGGCGTACATAGCGGATGGAGCCAATGAATGTTCGCTGCGGGCTGGCCGGTCAGCGCATCTGACAGGCCCGGTCGGGTAAACGTTTCAGGTCGAGGGCAGCTTCGGTCGGCGGCTTTTACGGCGCTGTCTTGAAGTGGCTGACGCGCGAGATAGTACCACTTCACCTATCGTTGGTCGCGTTCGGCATGGCGCGGTGTAAGCGCTACGTACCAGGCACGCAGCACTGAGCCGGCATCATCGTCTCAGGCTTGTTTCTGGGAGTAGGGTACCAACGCCAGCGGACGTGACGCTGCCGATGCCTGGTCGGGGCTCTGGCCTACCTGGAAAGCGAATGCCTCGATCAACAAGGTCTGTTCGCTGCTGTCCAGGCCCAACTGGCCGGTGGTGTGATCGACCAGTTCCAATTGCCAGGCCATCAGGGTCAAGCAATCCTTCAGGGCGTCCAAGGCCTGGTCATGCAACTCCATGTGGTTTTGCGCGTGACTGAGCAAGCCATGAATATGCAGTGAAAACTCCGAAACGGCTTCCAGCGCCAGGGCATTGGCCTTGTTCGACAGTTTCAGCAAGGTGCTGAGCATGCAATCGATGGCGTCCTTGTCGTTGTTGATCAATTGCAGATGACTCAGGCATTCCTCCGACTTGGCCAGCAGCGTCTCGGCCTCGATCAGAAGCTCGGGAAGACGCTGGCTCCAGTTCCTACGATCGTTCGGCATGCTTATCTCCACAACATCATGTCAGGCGAAAGAAACCCGCTTATGGCGAACGGCTGGATCTCAAGGTCGACCGCGGTCGGACGCACAGCGACACGTCCCTGCCGTTTAGCGAAAGTGAATTCGCAAACAATTGCACGGGTGGGATCGGCCGAAAGGCTGGAGGTCCGATGTCCTGTGGTCGCGCACAAAAGCCTGACTCCGTTCAGCAATGAGAATGGCGTCACATTAATGGCTATTGGATAACGGGAATATCAGGTTGGACCTGATTGTGCCTAGGGGAATCCCTTAGACAGGGGAACTTTGCACGCAAACCCGGGTCGCGCGGCAGAGAAAAATTGCAGATGAAGTCATGAAGCCAGTAAAGCATGATGTTAATGTGACATCAATGCCCCGCGCTTGTATTTTATCCGGGGGTCAAGATTCGGCTCGTGCAGCCGATATCTCATTCATTGGATTCATCCGAACAAGCCCAGGAGTCATCGATGGCCGGCATTCTCGACACAGTAGATCAACGAACCCAACTGGTGGGTGAGAATCGCCTGGAAATTCTCATGTTCCGCCTGGCGGGTCGACAGTTGTTCGCCATTAACGTGTTCAAGGTCCAGGAAGTCCTGCAACTGCCGAAACTGACCCTGATGCCGCAGCGCCACCCGTTCGTGTGTGGCGTGGTCAATCTGCGGGGCCAGACGTTGCCGGTGATCGACCTGTCCCAGGCCATTGGCATGCGTCCGCTGGTGCCGGGCCCCAACAGCACCATTATCGTGACTGAATACAACCGCTCGGTTCAGGCATTTTTGGTGGGCGGCGTCGACCGCATCGTCAACATGAACTGGGAAGCCATCCTGCCACCGCCGACCAGCGCTGGCCGTGAGCACTACCTGACGGCCATCAGCAAGGTGGACGATCAGTTGGTGGAAATCATCGACGTGGAAAAAGTCCTGGCCGAAATCGTTCCGTACAACGCCAAGGTCTCCCGGGACAAGCTCGAAGACCCGGTGCTGGAGCGCGCCCGTGGTCGCGAAGTGTTGCTGGTGGACGACTCCAACGTCGCGCTCTCGCAACTGCGCGATACCCTGGGGCAACTGGGCGTGAAAATGCACATTGCCAGCGACGGCCTCAAAGCCCTGAACATGCTCAAGGCCTGGGCCGATACCGGCGAGGTGATGACCGATAAATTGCTCATGATTTTCACCGACGCGGAAATGCCGGAAATGGACGGCTACCGCCTGACCACCGAGATCCGCAACGACCCGCGCTTGCGTGGGCTCTATGTCGTACTGCACACCTCGCTGTCCGGCAGCTTCAACGATTCGATGGTCAAGAAGGTCGGTTGCGACAACTTCCTCTCCAAATTCCAGCCGGACAAGCTGGTCGATGTGGTGCGCCAGCGGCTGATGCTCGACTGAAACCGATGGTGGTTTGCTTCAATGGCCGGCTCGTATAAGGTGGCATTTTTTCGCCACCAGGGAAGTTGACCATGTTGCGGCTGAGCGCGCTGTATCGGTATCCGTTGAAGTCCGGCAAGGGCCAGCCCTTGCAAGGGATCGGCCTGGACAAGCTCGGGCTGGACGGTGACCGGCGCTGGATGCTGGTGGATGAGGGCACGGGGCGTTTCCTGACCCAGCGCGCCGTGGCGAAGATGAGCCAGCTCTCAGCCTCGTGGAACGAAGCGGGCGGCCTGACGCTCAGCGCGCCGGGCCATGGCGCCATCGACGTGCCGCTACCACCAGTGGTGGAGGAACAGCGGCGCGGGGTGATCATCTGGCGTGACACCTTGCGTGTGCCGGATGCCGGTGACGAGGCCGCGGCCTGGGTCAGCGAGTTCATCGGCAATCCTACCCGCCTGGTGCATGTGCCGGTGGATCTGGCGCGTACCACTGCCGCCGGTTATGGCAAGGATGACGACAAGGTTGCCTTTGCCGATGGTTTCCCCCTGCTGCTGATTGGCCAGGCGTCCTTGCAGGACCTGTCGAACCGGGTCGGTCGTTCGCTGGAAATGTTGCGCTTTCGCCCCAACCTGGTGGTCGAGGGCAGCGAGGCGTTTGCCGAGGACGGCTGGAAGCGCATTCGTATCGGCGAGGTTGAGTTCCGGCTGGTCAAGCCATGCTCACGTTGCATCATGACCACGGTCGATCCGCAAACCGGCGAACGCGATCCGAATCGCGAACCCTTTGCCACGTTGCAGCAATACCGTTCGACACCGGACGGTGCGATGTTCGGCCAGAACCTGGTCAACGACAGCAACGGCCGGCTTGAAGTCGGCATGCCGGTTGAAGTGCTCGAATAAAAAGATCCGTAAACAAAAATGCCCGTGTCACTGGACACGGGCATTTTTGTTTATAACTCAACCGCTTTTGTGATGAGGGCAGGCTTAGCCGCGGTACTCACACAGGTAAGCGGTATCGACGGCCACTTTGAGCTGGAACTTGCTGTTGGCCGGAACATTGAACTGGCTGCCGGCCTCGAAGGTTTCCCAGTCGGTGCTGTCAGGCAGCTTCACGGTCAGCGCGCCGGAGACCACGTGCATGATTTCCCGTTGGGCCGTGCCGAACTCATATTCGCCCGGTGCCATGACGCCGATGGTCGCAGGGCCTTCGGCTGTGCCAAAAGCGATCGACTTGACGGTGCCGTCGAAGTACTCGTTGACTTTAAACATGGGCGATTCCTCGAAAAAGGGGCTGAAAAAGGCCGGCCAGTATGCACAAGGCTGCAACATTCGTCATCTGCCGCACTGGGAGGTGGCTGCCGCTCAACCCGGAAGCACCAAGGGCAACAACCGCGCGGTATTGCGCGCGTCTTCCAGCGCACGGTGCTGTTGACCGCAGAATTGCAGGCCAGCCAGTTGCAGCGCGCCATTGAGCCCCAACGGTCGCTCCAGCCGACGGGCCTTGGCGAAGCGTTGCTTGAGGTTCATGTGCGGTACCTGGCCGAGGACACTGTGCAACTGCTGGTGCTGCCATTCCTGAAGCAGTTGCTTGCGGTCGTAATCGCCCCAACTGACCCAGCTTTCCAGCTTCGACTGATACGGCGCCAGCCAGCGCTCGAACGCCGGCCAGACCTCGGTCAAGGGCGCGGCACTGTCGATATTGGCCTGGGTGATGTGGGTCAGTTCGCGACAGAAGGGCGTGAGCAGCGGTCGCCTCAGGGGCCGCACGAAGCGCTGGAAATGATCCACTTCGCGGCCGTCACGATTCACCAGCGTGGCGCCGATTTCGATAATTTCCATTTCGGTTACCGGCCAGCCACCTTCATCGGTGGTGGCCTCCAGATCAATCACCAGCCAGTGAGGCATTGCAGGGTTCCCGGTATCGGCGTGCTGATGGGTTTGAGCGTAGTCAAACCCTCGGCATCCGACTAGTGGGCTGTTTCAACGCGCAACAAAACCTGGCGGTTTTTCACCTGGTCCCCCCGCGTGACCTGCAATTGCCTGACCACGCCGTCGACGCCTGCCTTGAGTGGGTGCTCCATTTTCATGGCTTCAAGCACCATGAGCAGTTGGCCTTGGCGCACCGTGCTGCCTTCGCGGACCAGCAGCTCGACAATGGCGCCGTCCATGGGCGCCTTGAGCGTGCCGTCGCCGGGGCTGGTCTTGGCGGCGATGGGGGACAGGGTTCGATCTTGCAGGTGCAGGCCGCCAGGGCGGGTGAACAGCCAGAGATCGTTGCCATCGAGTCGCCAGGAATGCCGCCGGCGAATCCCATCGATCATCAGTGTCGCGCCATGGGGATCAGCGTCGAGCAGCCTCAGTTCGATCAAGCACCCGGCACTGCGTATGTTGAGTGTGCCGTCGGCTTCGGCCACCAGGCTCAGCGTCCAGTCGTGCTCCCCGACGCCGATCCGGTAGTGCAGCGCCGCGCCGATGCTGTTGCGCCATCCGCCCAGGCCCGGTGCGCGTTGTGCTTGCGAGGCCAGATAAAACGCCGCCGTGGCGATGGCGAGTTGTTCGGCAGAGGGATCGAGGGGCTGGAGCGCCCCATGATTGGCAAAGTGCTGCCCGATGAATCCGTTGCCGAAGTCGCCGTCGATGAACCGCGGGTGTGCCAGCAACCCGACGAGCAATCGCTGGTTGCTCTGCACGCCAAGCAGTACGCAATCTTCCACCGCTCGCAACAATTTGCGTCGGGCCTCCTCGCGAGTGGCGCCGTGGACGATGAGCTTGCCCAGCATCGAATCGTAGAACGGCGTGATGGCCT
Organism: Pseudomonas sp. A-RE-22; assembly: GCF_019956035.1. Taxonomy (NCBI): domain Bacteria; kingdom Pseudomonadati; phylum Pseudomonadota; class Gammaproteobacteria; order Pseudomonadales; family Pseudomonadaceae; genus Pseudomonas; species Pseudomonas sp. A-RE-22. Next base: position 160,650 of record NZ_JAHBCZ010000077.1, on the reverse strand, counting down.
GGCCCTCCAGCAGGCCGTGGTCAATTCGCACGCCGTCCCGTATGGGCGGCTCCCAACCGATCAACTGCCCGGTCTGAGGCAGGAAATCGGCCGCCGGGTCCTCGGCGTACAGCCGCACTTGCATGGCATGGCCGCTGAGCGTCACCTGCTCCTGGCGCAGGGGCAGCGGCCTGCCGGCGGCGACGTCCAATTGCCAGGCCACCAGATCCAGGCCGGTGATCAACTCGGTGACCGGGTGTTCGACCTGCAGGCGCGTGTTCATCTCCAGGAAGTAAAACCGACCGTCCGCAGCGAGCAGGAACTCCACGGTCCCGGCCCCGACATATTTCACTGCGCGCCCCACCTTGAGTGCCGCATCGCCCATGGCCTGGCGCAGGTCGGCGGTCATGACCGGGCAGGGCGCTTCCTCGATGACTTTCTGGTGGCGCCGCTGGATCGAGCAGTCCCGTTCGCCCAGATGGATCAACTGACCGTGGTGGTCGCCGAAAATCTGCACTTCCACATGCCGCGGATCGATCAGGGCCTGTTCGAGGATCAACTCGTCGCTGCCAAAACCGTGCAGGGCTTCCGAGCGCGCGCTGCGCAACTGCTCCAGCAGGTCCTCGGCCCTCTGGACCAGGCGCATGCCTCGGCCCCCGCCACCGGCGCTGGCCTTGATCATCAACGGGTAGCCGATGCGCCCGGCTTCGCGCTGCAGCGTGTCGTCGTCCTGGGCGGCGCCCTGGTAACCGGCGATGCAGGGAACGCCGGCTTCAATCATGGCGATTTTTGCCCGGCGCTTGCTGCCCATCAGGTCGATGGCCTCGGGGCTGGGGCCGATGAACACGATGCCGGCCGCTTCGCAGGCCCTGGCGAACCCGGCATTTTCCGAAAGAAAGCCGTAGCCGGGATGGATCGCATCGGCCTCGCAGCGCCGGGCTGCATCGAGAATCGCCGAGGGGTTGAGGTAGGACTGCTGCACCGCGGCCGCGCCGATCAGCACGGCTTCATCGGCCATGCGCACGTGCAGCGCATCGGCGTCAGCCTCGCTGAACACCGCCACGGTGCGATAGCCCAGCGCCTGGGCGGTGCGCTGGATCCGGCAGGCGATTTCGCCACGGTTGGCGATGAGGATTTTGCTGAAGGCGGGCATGGGGTCATTCCTGGGTTTTTGCGGTGTCTGTCTGGGCCTCATCGCGAGCAAGCTTTGCTCCCACAATGCCCGGTGAGTGCATTCAGCTGTGGGAGCAAAGCTTGCTCGTGATGGCGGTCTGGCAGGCGATGTACTCAGTTTTTCTTCCCCGGCAAAATCCCCATGAGCTTGCAGATGATGCCCAGCATGATCTCGTCCGCACCGGCACCTATGGACACCAGCCGCACGTCGCGATACGCCCGGGCGACCGGGTTGTCCCACATGAAGCCCATGCCGCCCCAGTATTGCAGGCAACTGTCGGTGGTTTCCCGGGCCAGGCGTCCGGCCTTGAGCTTGGCCATCGACGCCAGCCGCGTGACGTCCTGGCCGTTGATGTACTGCTCGGTGGCCTGGTAGACCAGCGCCCGCAGGCATTCGATCTCGCTGGCCAGTTCCGCCAGGCGAAAGTGGATCACCTGGTTGTCGATCAGGGCCGCGCCGAAGGTCTTGCGTTCCTTGCAGTACGCGATGGTGCTGTCGATGCAATGCTCCAGGCCCTTGAGCATGTTGGCCGCGCCGAACAGGCGTTCTTCCTGGAACTGCAGCATCTGCATCATGAACCCGGCGCCTTCCTGGCCGATGCGATTGCGTTGTGGCACCCGCACGTCGTCGAAAAACACCTGGGCGGTTTCCGAGCTGCGCATGCCGAGTTTGTCCAAGTGCTGGCCGAGGCTGATGCCGGGGCTGTGCATCGGCACCATGATCAGCGATTTGTTGACGTGGGGCTTGTCGTCCGAGGTGTTGGCCAGCAGGCAAATGAAATCGGCGCTGGGTGCATTGGTGATCCACATCTTGCTGCCGTTGATGACGTAGTCGTCGCCGTCCTTGCGCGCCGTGGTCTTGAGGCCGGCGACGTCGGAGCCGGCGCCGACCTCCGAGACGCCGATGCAGCCGACCTGTTCGCCGCGGATGGCCGGGCGCAGGAACGCTTCACGCAACTCATCGGAGCCGAAGCGGGCCAGGGCCGGGGTGCACATGTCGGTCTGGACGCCGATGGACATGGGCACGCCGCCGCAATGAATGGTGCCGAATTCCTCGGCCGCGACGATCGAATAGCTGTAGTCCAGGCCCATGCCGCCGAAGGCAGCTGGTTTGGAAATGCCCAGCAGGCCCAGCTCGCCGGCCTTGCGGAAAACCTCGTGGATGGGGAAACGCCCGGCCTTCTCCCATTCGTCGACGTAGGGGTTGATGTCATGCTCGACAAACTGGCGGACGGTGCGCCGCAGTGCTTCGTGTTCCTGGGTGAAGATCATTTCTAGTGTTCTCCTGTGAGCCGTGGAGCGTCCTCAGAAACGGGCCACGCCGAAGCTGTTGGCTTGCAGTGGCCGCTGCTCGGCCTCGTGACAGATGTCTAGCAGGTAGCCCAGCAGTGTGCGGGTGTCGCGCGGGTCGACGAGCCCGTCGTCCCACAGGCTGGCGCTGCCGTAGAGAGCGGTGGACTGGCTGTCGAGTTTCTGCGCGGTGGTTTGCTCGAGCAGGTCCAGCATCTTCGGGTCGGGGGTCAGGCCGTTCTTGATCTGCGTGGCCTCGGTGACCATGCGCAGGACCTTGCCGGCCTGGGCGCCGCCCATCACTGCCGTATGGCTGTTGGGCCAGGCGAAGATGAAGCGTGGGTCCAGCCCACGCCCGCACATGGCGTAATTGCCGGCGCCGTAGGAGCCGCCCACCACGACGGTCAGCTTGGGCACTCGGGCATTGGCCACGGCCTGGATCATCTTGGCGCCGTGCTTGATCACCCCTTGTCGCTCCGACTCGGTGCCGACCATGAACCCGGTGGTGTTGTGCAAAAACAGCAACGGCGTGCGGCTCTGGTCGCACAACTGGATGAACTGCGCGGCCTTGCTGGCGCCTTGCGGCGTGATCGGTCCGTTGTTTCCGATCAGGCCGCAGGCGTGGCCGCGAATGTGCACGTGGCCGCAAATCGTCTGGGCGTCGAACTCGCTTTTGAAGGCCAGGAAATTCGAGCCGTCGGCGATGCGGGCGATGATTTCCTGCACGTCATAGGGTTTCTTCGGGTCGTCGGGGACCAGTCCCAATAATTCGTCGGCGGGGTAGAGCGGTTCCGTCCACGTCCGTTCGAGCTGTGGCGGCAGTTGCGCATTCCAGGGCAGCAGGCTGAGGATCTCCCGGGCCAGGCGCACGCCGTCGGCGTCGTTCTCGGCCAGGTATTCGGCGGTGCCGGCCACCTGCGCATGCATCTGTGCACCGCCCAGTTCCTCCTCGCTGGCCACTTCGCCGGTCGCGGCCTTGAGCAGCGGCGGCCCGGCCAGGAACAGCCGCGCCTTGTCGCGCACCACCACCACGTAATCCGACAACCCTGGCTGATAAGCCCCGCCTGCGGTGGCCGAGCCATGCACCACGGTGATCTGTGGCAGGCCCATGGCCGACATGCGTGCCTGGTTGGCGAAGCAGCGCGCGCCTTCGACGAAAATCTGCGCCGCGTAATTGAGATTGGCGCCGCCGCTTTCGGCGAGGGTGATGACCGGCAGTTTGTTCTCCATGGCGATCTGTTGCAGGCGCAGGGTCTTGTACAAGCCGCTGGGGGAAATCGTGCCGCCCTTGATTGCGCTGTTGTTGGCCACCACCAGCAGCCGCACCCCGGACACGTAGCCGATCCCGGCGATCAGGCCGCCGCCGGCCTGGCTGCCGTCCTTGTCGTCATGGAGTTTGTAGCCGGCCAGGCTCGCCAGTTCGAGGAACGGCGCGCCAGGGTCCAGCAGCAGGTTCAGGCGCTGGCGCGGCAACAACTGGCCGCGCTGGTCGAACTTGCCCTGGGCCTGGGCGGCTTTCTCCAGCACGGCCTGTTCGAGCTGGCGCAGCTGTTCGACACCAGCCAGCATCGCCGCGTGGTTGCGTGTGAAGTCAGCACTGTGGGGATCAAGGTGCGATTCGATGACTGGCATTGGCGACCGTCCCTTAGTTGACCTGGTCGGCGATGCCTTGCGGCACCGGAATCTGAATCTCCAGCAACTGCTGGGCGAACGCCTTGCCCTGGGGATCGATGCGCAGGCTGGCGACACCGCCGCCGCCGAGGGCGTTTTCCAGCAGGAAATTCAAACTGTGGGTGCCCGGCAGGTACCAGCGTTCGACCCGGCCCAAGCGCGGGTCGAGCACGTGGCTCATCCAATCGACCATCACCTCCGGCGTCAGTGCTTCGGCGATCCAGGGCAGGTATTCGGGTTCCCGGGCGATCACGCCAATGTTGCTGTGGTTGCCCTTGTCGCCGGAGCGCGCCACCGCCAGTTTGACCAACGGCACGCTGGCATCGGCCCGGCCCTGGGGTTTGGGCAGGTCCGGGGCAACGGGCAGATCGACGGTGTGCAGCGGTTCGAACGCGGGCAGGGGGCAAGGGTGACGCTGGCCGTCGAGTTCGATGTCGAGCCGGCAAGTGGTTTTGTCGGTCAGGAACGAGAACAGGCGAATCAACGGCGACACCGTCGGCCGGCCACCGACCAGCCCCGTCAGCCCTGGCGCCATGCCGGTGGCGGCCTGGGCGATTTCCCTGGAAAACAGCACCAGCGGCTGTTTGTCCGAGTGCCGTACCGCCAGCTTGATCACCACCTCACGGCTGTCCTGGCGTTGGCCGTGCTGGCCGTAAGTGGCTTCGCTGCCCAGCAGTTCGATGTCCACTTCGCTGTAGGGCGCCCAGCCATGCTGGCTGAACACCTGTGAGGTCTTGGCGACGATTGCCTGGCTGACCCGTTCAGCCTTGGCCACCGCATCAATGCCGGCGATCAGGCAGGTGGCGGTGCAGCGCCAGCCGTCCAGCCAGGTGGCGCTGACCTTGTATTGATCGGTGGGTGGCAAGCCCTTGGCGCCGTGGACGCGCACGGCGTGCTTGCCTTGCTGGATCAACCTGACCTGGCTGAAGTCACAGACCACGTCCGGCAACAGATAGCCTTGCGGGTCGCCGATTTCGTAGAGCAACTGCTCGCCGACGGTCAATGGCGTGACCAACCCGCCGCTGCCTTCGGCTTTGGTGACCGTGAACTGGCCGTCGGCGCTGACCTCGACGATGGGAAAGCCGATGTGCTCGTAATCCGGCACTTGCTGCCAGTCGGTGAAGTTGCCGCCCGTGCACTGGGCGCCGCATTCGATCAGGTGCCCAGCCAGTGCGGCCTGGGCCAATCGGTCGTAATCGTCCCAGGCCCAGCCGAATTCATGCACCAAGGCCGCGCTGACCACGGCGCTGTCCACCACGCGTCCGGTGATCACGATATCGGCCCCCAGGCGCAACGCCTCGACGATGCCGGGCGCGCCAAGGTAGGCGTTGATGGACACGCACGCGCAGGGCAGGGGTTCGCCACTGAACATTTCGCGAATGTCTTGGGCGGCGAGTCGATCGAATTGCGGTTGCAGGTCATCGCCCAGCAGCACGGCGATCTTCAACGGCACGCCGGCCTGATCGCAGGCCGCTTGCAGGGCCTTCGCACAGGCCTGGGGGTTGACCCCGCCGGCGTTGCTGATGACACGGATGCCGTGGTCATGCAAACGCCGTAGCAGCGGTGTGAGGACCTCAATGAAGTCCGTGGCATAACCGCTCGAAGAATCCTTCAGGCGCGCCCCGGCCATGATCGATATCGTCACCTCGGCCAGGTAGTCGAATACCAGGTAATCCAGCGCCCCGCCCTCGACCAGTTGCGCTGCCGCTGTACAGGTATCGCCCCAGAAGGCGCTGGCGCAACCGATACGGATCGTTTTTGGCATGGCGTTCCCTCCGGCAAAGGTGGTTCGAGACTACCAAGCAAGCGCTTGGTTTGTAAACGACGACTGGTTCTTCTGGCCGAGCGCTTGCTTGGCTGCCTCGGTCAGCTTAAATTGCCCGCGCCACTGATGGTTTGGTGTGCAATGCTCGCGCGTGGGTTGATCGACTGTAGGAGAGAATGGGTGGACGAGCAAAAAGCCCTGGGCGTGATGCGGGAGCTGGTCGACAACGGGCAACTGACCGACCCGGACAGTGCTCGCGGCAAACTGCTCCAGACCGCCGCCCACCTGTTTCGCAACAAAGGCTTCGAGCGCACCACGGTGCGTGACCTGGCCAGTGCCGTGGGCATTCAGTCGGGCAGCATCTTTCACCATTTCAAGAGCAAGGACGAAATCCTGCGGGCGGTGATGGAAGAAACCATCCGCTACAACACCGCATTGATGCGCGCCGCCCTGGCCGAGGCCGACAGCGTGCGTGAGCGGGTATTGGCGCTGATCCGCTGCGAATTGCAGTCGATCATGGGCGGCACCGGCGAGGCCATGGCGGTGCTGGTCTATGAATGGCGTTCGCTATCGCAGGATGGGCAGCGGCATGTGCTGGCCCTGCGTGATATTTATGAGGACTTGTGGCTCGAGGTGCTGGGCCAGGCCAAGGAGGCCGGGTATATTCGTGGAGACGTGTTCATTACCCGGCGGTTCCTCACGGGAGCGCTGTCCTGGACCACCACCTGGTTTCGCGCCGAAGGCAGCCTGAGCCTCGATGAGCTGGCCGAGCAAGCCCTGATCCTGGTGCTTGAAGAAAACAATAATCGAGCAGTGCCTTGAATGACCGTGTGGCTGGCTAAGTGGCTGAAACCGCCTAGCTTGATTGTTATTGATGGGACTTTTGGGGAGTGGGTTATCTTGACGTTTTCGCCGATGGGGATGACCTCGCGTCTGGTGCTGGCTGCTCTGGCCGTTTTCCTGGCGTTGCCGACCGAGGCAGCGCAACTGGTACGGATCGGCGCGGCGCATTTTCCGCCTTATACCGTTCGTCCCGAGAACGGCGCCGACACCGGCCTGCTTCCGCAAATGGTGGAGGCCTTGAACCAGGCGCAAACGGACTATCAGTTCGTGCTGGTGCCAACATCGATCCCGCGCCGCTTCAATGATTTCAAGCAGGGCCGGGTCGACATGGCGATCTTCGAGAACCCGGCCTGGGGCTGGCAGGACGTGCCGCACACCTCGGTAGACATGGGCCTGGAGGATGCGGAAGTCTTCGTCGCCCAGAGCGAGCCGGATCGACAGCAAAGTTATTTCACCGACCTCAGGGGCAAGCGCCTGGCACTGTTCAGCGGTTATCACTATGCCTTTGCCGAATTCAACGCCGATCCCAAGTTCCTTACCGGCCAATACAACGCCACGCTGACGTACTCCCACGACAGCAACCTGCTGATGGTCTTGCGCGGGCGCGCGGATATCGCCCTGGTGACCCGTTCGTACCTCAACGATTACGTGTTGCGCAACCCCGAAGTCGGCCCGCAATTGCTGGTGTCTGAACGCATCGATCAGGTCTACCACCATTACGCGCTGATCCGCCCGCAGGCGCCCATTTCCAGTGAGGCGTTTGCGCAGTTGCTGCAAATGTTGCGGGATAACGGTCAGTTGCTGAAGATTTTCCAGCCCTACCAGATTCATCTGGTGCCCATGCATACCCATTGAATGCACCACTAAATTTCCCTTCCTGGTTCACGTCCCACGTTGACTACCGACGAATACGCGAGCCCCTCCCATGTCCAACCTCAACCCCCCGACGACGTTGCCCTTGCCCGGCGGCCGTCGCCTCGGCGCCGATGAAACCGAACGCCACCTGAGCCTGATGCTCGAAGGTGCGCCGCTGATCCGGCTGCGCCTTGCGCGCGGTCCCGAGTTGCACGTGCACTTGCAGGAACTCGACGACCGACCAGTGGGCCCGGCGCTGTGGGCGGCCTGCTATTGGCTGTTTGCTCGCGACCCCGACTGCCAGCGCCTGACCTGGCACCTCGACGAGCGCCCCGGCGAAGCCTTGCTCAGCGGTTTGTTGATGGCCACCGAACGTGCCGGTGAATACATTTGCGAGCGCACGATGTTCTGGCAATTGCCGCAGCCCTGGCTGGGAGTGTCGTTCAACGGCAGTTACCCGCAACACATGATCATCACCGATGGCCAGCGCCATCCACGCCGGCCCATCAAGCCTCGTGGCGAGGTGTACCGGCGTTTTGATGCGCGGCTGGGCGCCTGGGTGTCCTTGCGCACCTTGGAAATCGAGCAGGACCTTACGCGTTTCAACCGCTGGCAGAACAGCCCGCGAGTGGCGAGCTTCTGGCAGGAGGAGGGCAGCCTGGAACAGCATCGCGAGTACCTGGGCAAGCTGCAGGCCGATCCCCGGGTCTTGACCCTGATCGGCTGCTTCGATGACCAGCCGTTCGCTTATTTCGAAGCCTATTGGGCCAAGGAAGATCGGATCGCGCCGTTCTATGCCGCCGGCAACTACGATCGCGGCATCCACATGCTGGTGGGCGAAGAGCAACACCGGGGGCCGCACAAGGTGGCGAGCTGGTTGTCGGCGCTGGTGCATTACCTGTTCCTGGACGACCCGCGCACCCAGCGCGTGGTCGCCGAGCCCCGGGCCGACAATGCCCGGATGATCGGGCACCTGCACAACCAGTGCTTCCATTGTGAAAAGGAATTCGATTTCCCCCACAAGCGCGCGGCGCTGATGATCCTGGGGCGTGAGCGGTTTTTTGATCGGTGTGGGTTGATGTAAGGGAGTAGGGCCTTAGGGCCTCGTCGCGAGCTTGCTCGCGATGAGGCCGGTAAAACCACCGCAAGTTACCGCCGGGCGAAGGTATCCCCCCGAACCCCCGACACCTTGCGGCAATGCACCAGGGCATCGCGGATCATGAAGTTCACCAGGGTCGGCGAGACGCCCAGCTCCTTGGCGATGTCCTTCTGCGGCACGCCATGCAGGCGATACATCTCGAAGGCATAGCGGGTGCGGCTGGGCAGTTCGGTCAGCGCGTCGGCGATGTGCTCCAGCGTGGAAAAGTTGATATGGGAGGTTTCTGGCGAAGCACCCTGGATCACCACGTTCAACCCTTCCTCTTCCGGCCCCGAGTATTTCAGTTCCAGCGCCTGCTTGCGGTAGTGATCGATCGCCAGGTTGCGCACGATCTGGAACAGATAGCTGAGCTGTGCCTTGAACGAGGAGGTGATCTGGGGCGCCGATTGCAGCCGGAAAAACGCGTCCTGCACCACATCTTCGGCACGGGATCGGCAGCCGGTAATGCGTGCCGCGATCTTGACCAGGATCAATCGGTTGTCCACGAATGCCTGGAGTAACGGTGAGTCGCACCTGCTTGTGGATACTTGTTCCGTCATGGAATTCACCTTGCTGCAAAAAGTTAGCAGGACGTCCGGATGCCGCACTCGCCCTACACATCGAGCGCCAAATTAGGCTTAATGATAATGATTGTCAATTGAGAAGAAGAATTATTGATGATGCAGCGTCCAGCCTTGATGCCGCGACTCATTGCCGCGGCGCGTGGCTGGCGGATGCTTCGGTTCGATGCCTCGGTGAGTAGGCTCCTCGACTAATTATTTGTCGGGACTATCCGTTCCCATGGGTGACAACTTGCAAGCCGAATCCAGGCAGGAAACCCCCATGACCGACGCGTTCGAACTCCCCATCACCCTGGCTCATGCCCTCCAGCGCCGCGCCGCGTTGACGCCGGACCGGGTGGCCCTGCGCTTCCTCGCCGACACCCCAGGGCAGGGTGTGGTATTGAGTTATCGCGACCTGGACCTGCGTGCCCGGACCATCGCCGCCACCTTGCAGGCCGAGGCCGCGCTGGGGGATCGCGCCGTGCTGCTGTTCCCCAGCGGCCCGGATTACGTCGCGGCGTTCTTTGGCTGCCTCTATGCCGGGGTGATTGCCGTGCCGGCCTATCCGCCGGAGTCCGCCCGTCGCCATCATCAAGAGCGCTTGCTGTCGATCCTCAAAGACGCCGAACCGCGCCTGCTGCTCACCAGCAGTGATCTGCGCGAGCCGTTGCAAGCCATCGAATCGGCGCCGCCAGTGTTGTGCGTTGATACCCTCGACCCAGCCCGCGCCGGACAATGGCGGATGCCGACGCTGCAGGACGATGACATTGCCTTCCTGCAATACACCTCCGGCTCCACCGCGTTGCCCAAGGGCGTGCAGGTCAGCCACGGCAACCTGGTCGCTAACGAACTGCTGATCCGTCATGGCTTCGGCATCGACCTGAACCCCGATGACGTCATCGTCAGCTGGCTGCCGCTGTACCACGACATGGGGCTGATTGGCGGCTTGCTGCAGCCGGTGTTCAGCGGCGTCCCCTGCGTATTGATGTCGCCGGCCTACTTCCTGGCCCGGCCCCTGCGTTGGCTCGAAGCAATCAGCGAATACGGCGGCACTATCAGCGGTGGCCCGGATTTCGCCTATCGGCTGTGCAGCGAACGGGTCAGTGACTCGGCCCTGCAGCGTCTCGACCTGAGCGGCTGGCGCGTGGCCTATTCCGGTTCCGAGCCGATCCGTCTCGACACGCTGGAGCGGTTTGCCGAGAAGTTCGCCCCGTGCGGCTTCACGCCGGACAATTTCATGGCCTCCTACGGCCTGGCAGAAGCGACCCTGTTCGTCGCCGGTACGCCACGCCGCCACGGCATTCCTTCGCTGCGGGTGGATGATGCGGCACTGACGCAAAACCGTGCCGAGCCGGGGCAGGGCCGTGCGGTGATGAGTTGCGGTGTCAGCCAGCCCGGGCACGCGGTGCTGATCGTCGAACCCGCCACGTTGCAGCCGCTGGCCGACAATCAGGTCGGTGAAGTCTGGGCTGCTGGGCCGAGCATCGCCCTGGGTTACTGGCGCAACCCTGAAGCCAGCGCCAAGACCTTTGTCCAGCACGACGGGCGGACCTGGCTGCGTACCGGTGACCTGGGTTTCCTGCGCGGCGGCGAACTGTTCATCACCGGCCGCCTGAAAGACCTGCTGATCGTGCGCGGGCATAACCTCTATCCCCAGGACATCGAGCAAACCATCGAGCGCGAAGTGGAGGTGGTGCGCAAGGGCCGCGTGGCCGCGTTCGCGGTCAACGATGGCGGCGAGGAAGGCATCGGTATCGCTGCGGAAATCAGCCGCAGCGTGCAGAAAATCCTCCCGCCCGAAGCCTTGATCAAAGCCATTCGCCAGGCCGTGGCCGAGGCCTGCCAGCAAGCCCCGAGCGTGGTGGTGCTGCTCAATCCCGGCGCGTTGCCCAAGACCTCCAGCGGCAAGTTGCAGCGCTCGGCGTGCCGCATTCGATTGGCTGACGGCAGCTTGGACAGTTATGCACAGTTCCCATCAGCCGAGGCAGAAGTCGCTGACGAATCTGCGCCGTCATCCGAGCTGCAAACGCTCATCGGCCAAATCTGGCGCGAGCAACTGCAGGTCGAACAGGTCCAGGCTGACGATCATTTCTTCCTGCTGGGCGGTAATTCCATCTCCGCCACCCAGGTGATCGCACGACTACGGGAAACCCTGGGGCTGGAACTGAACCTGCGCCTGCTGTTCGAAGCGCCAACCCTGGCCGCGTTCGCCGCAGCGGTGGCGAACCAGCAACAGGACGGCGGCCAGCCTCAAGGCGCGATCAGCGCATTGTCGCGCGACGATGCGTTGCCGCAATCCCTGGCCCAGAACCGTTTGTGGTTTACCTGGCAGCTCGATCCGACGAGCCATGCCTACAACATTCCTGGCGCCTTGCACCTGCGCGGCGAGCTGGACGAAGACGCGTTGCGCGCCAGTTTCCAGCGACTGATCGAGCGTCATGAGTCCCTGCGCACGCGGTTCCTGGAGCGGGATGGCGTGGCCCTGCAACAGGTCGATCCGGCCGGTGAATTCAAGCTGCATGTCATCGATCTCGGCGACCTGCCTGCCGACATGCGCGAAGCCCGGGCGCGGCAGGTTCGAGAAGACGAAGCGGCCACGCCGTTTGATCTGGAGAAGGGGCCGCTGCTGCGGGTCAGCCTGTTGCGTCTCGACGAGGATGACCATCAGCTGCTGGTGACACTGCACCACATCATCGCCGACGGCTGGTCGATGAATGTGTTGATTGAAGAATTCTCCCGCTTGTACGCCGCCGCCTCCCAAGGTCAGCTCGCCGAGCTGGCGCCGTTGCCCTTGCAATACGCCGACTACGGCAGTTGGCAGCGCCAGTGGCTCGCCCAAGGCGAGGCCGAGCACCAACTGAGCTACTGGAAGCAGCAACTGGGCGCGGAACCTTCGGCCCTGGTGCTGGGCACGGATCATCCACGCAGCGCTCAACGCCAGCGCAGTGCCGCGCGGCATAGCCTGCGCCTGGACAAGGGCCTCTGCGATACCTTGCGCCACGTGGCCCAGGCACACGACGCAACGCCGTTCATGCTGTTGCTGGCAGCCTTCCAGGCGCTGTTGCAGCGTTACACCGGCCAATCCGACATCCGCATCGGCGTGCCCAACGCCAACCGTCCGCGCCTGGAAACCCAGGGGCTGATCGGCTTCTTCATCAACACCCAGGTGCTGCGCGGGCAGGTCGATTCACGTCAGCCATTCGCTGCGCTGCTGGCCCAGGCCCGGGAAGCCACACTCGGTGCCCAGGTCCACCAGGACCTGCCGTTCGAACAACTGCTCGAAGCGTTTCCCGAGGCGCGTGAACAAGGCCTGTTCCAGGTGATGTTCAACCACCAGCAGCGTGACTTGAGTGCCTTGCGGCGCCTGCCGGGGTTGCTGGCCGAGGAGTTGCCGTGGCACAGCCGCGAAGCCAAGTTCGACCTGCAACTGCACAGCGAAGAAGATCGCAACGGCCGCTTGACGCTGTCGTTCGACTACGCCGACGAACTGTTCGAGGCGGCGACCATCGAGCGGCTGGCGGCGCATTACTGCAACCTGTTGCGGGCGGTCTGTGCCGATCCGCAGCAAGCCATCGGCGATGTGCCGTTATTGGCCGCCGATGAACACAGCCAACAGCAGCAATGGAGCGCGGCCCCGTGCGCGCCGGCCAGCCAATGGCTGCCGGAGCTGTTGAACGAACAGGCCCGGTGCACGCCGCAACGCACTGCGTTGCGCTGGGACGGTGGTCAACTCGATTATGCCGAGCTGCACACCCAGGCCAATCGCCTGGCCCATTACCTGCGGGACAAGGGCGTTGGCCCGGACGTGTGCGTGGCGATTGCCGCCGAGCGCTCGCCGCGGCTGCTCATCGGTGTGCTGGCCGTCATCAAGGCCGGCGGTGCCTATGTGCCGCTGGATGCGGACTACCCGGCCGAACGCCTGGCCTACATGCTCCACGACAGTGGCGTCGACTTGCTGCTGACCCAAACCGAGCTGCTCGAACGTTTGCCGGCGTGCGACGGCGTCAGTGTCATCGCCATGGACGCCCTGCATCTGGAGCAATGGCCAAGCAATCCGCCGGGCCTGCACCTGCACGGCGACCATCTGGCCTACGTGATCTACACCTCCGGCTCCACCGGCCAGCCCAAAGGCGTCGGCAATACCCACGCGGCCCTGGCCGAGCGCCTGCAATGGATGCAAGCGACCTACGGGCTGGATGCCACCGATGTGCTGATGCAAAAAGCGCCGATCAGTTTCGACGTGTCGGTCTGGGAATGCTTCTGGCCTCTGATCACCGGCAGCGAATTGGTACTGGCCGGCCCCGGCGAACACCGTGACCCGCACCGCATCGCCCAGTTGGTGCAGCAGTTTGGCGTCACCACGCTGCACTTCGTGCCGCCGTTGCTCAGCCTGTTTGTCAATGAGCCGCTGAGCGCCCGCTGCAGCAGCCTGCGTCGGCTGTTCTCCGGTGGCGAAGCCTTGCCCGCCGAACTGCGCAAGCGGGTGTTGGCGCAACTGCCGGCGGTGCAATTGCACAACCGCTACGGCCCGACCGAAACCGCGATCAACGTCACCCATTGGCATTGCACCGAGGCCGATGGCGAGCGCTCGCCGATCGGCCGGCCCCTGGACAACGTCCTGTGCCGGGTACTCGACAGCGACCTCAATCCCGTGCCGGCCGGCGTGCCCGGCGAGCTGTGCATCGGCGGCCTGGGCCTGGCCCGGGGTTACCTCGGTCGTCCGGGCCTGAGCGCCGAGCGTTTTGTCGCTGACCCTCTGGGGCCGGCCGGTGCGCGGTTGTACCGTACCGGCGACCGCGCGCGTTGGAACGCCGACGGCGTGATCGAGTACCTCGGCCGCCTCGACCAGCAGGTCAAGCTGCGCGGTTTCCGGGTCGAGCCGCAGGAAATCGAAGCGCGCCTGCTGGCCCAGGACGGCGTCGCCCAAGTGGCGGTGTTGGTGCGCGACACCTCGGCCGGCCCTCAGTTAATCGGCTATTACACCGCCCCGGATGTCGCTCAGGATCAGGACGCGTTGAACATTCGGCTCAAAACCGCCCTGGCCGCCGAACTGCCGGACCACATGGTGCCCGCCCAACTGCTGCGCCTGGACGCCATGCCCCTGGGCCCGAGCGGCAAGCTCGACCGCCGCGCCTTGCCCGAGCCGCAATGGCAGGTGCGCGAGCACGTCGAGCCGGCCAGCGCCCTGGAGCAGCAAATCGCCGGCATCTGGCGCGAGGTGCTGGGCCTTGCGCGCATCGGCCTGCGGGACGATTTCTTTGCCCTCGGCGGTCATTCGCTGCTGGCGACCCAGATCATTTCCCGCACCCGCCAAACCTGTGACGTCGAACTGCCGCTGCGCACTTTGTTCGAGGCCAGCGAGCTGGGCGCCTTCGCCGAACAGGTGCGCTTGATCCAGGCCAGCGGCCAGGCCAACCGCCAGCCACCGATCGAGAAAGTTGACCGTAGCCAACCGGTGCCGCTGTCCTATTCCCAGCAGCGCATGTGGTTCCTCTGGCAGATGGAGCCGGACAGCCCGGCCTACAACGTCGGTGGCATGGCGCGGTTGCGCGGGGTGCTGGATGTCGGGCGTTTCGAGGCGGCCTTGCAGGCGTTGATCCTGCGCCACGAAACCCTGCGCACCACGTTCCCGAGCGTCGACGGCGTGGCCCGCCAGCAGGTGCACGGCGAGACGGGTCTGCGCATGGGCTGGAAGGATTTTTCGATGCTGGCTGCCGACATTCGCCAGCAGCGGGTGCAACAACTGGCCGACAGTGAGGCCCACCAGCCTTTCGACCTGGAAACCGCGCCGCTGCTGCGAGCCTGCCTGGTCAAGACCGCCGAGCATGAGCATTACTTTGTCCTGACGTTGCACCACATCGTCACCGAAGGCTGGGCGATGGACATCTTCGCCCGTGAACTGAGCGCGCTGTACGAAGCCTTTATTGATGACCGTGAGTCGCCGCTGGAAGCCTTGCCGGTGCAGTACCTGGACTACAGCGTCTGGCAGCGTCAGTGGCTGGAGTCCGGCGAGCGTCAGCGACAACTCGACTATTGGACCGCGCAATTGGGCCGCGAGCATCCGCCGCTGGAACTGCCCGGCGACCGCCCGCGTCCATCGGTGCAAAGTCATCGCGGTGAATTGTTCCGTTTCGACCTCAGTGATGATTTGGCGGCGCGGGTCCGTGCCTTCAACGCGCAACAGGGCCTGACCCTGTTCATGACCATGACCGCCGCCCTGGCCGTGCTGCTCTATCGCTACAGTGGCCAGACCGACCTGCGCATCGGCGCGCCGGTGGCGAACCGCATCCGCCCGGAAAGCGAAGGGCTGATCGGGGCGTTCCTCAACACCCAGGTCCTGCGCTGCCAACTCGACGGGCAGATGTCGGTGGGCGAACTGTTCGAGCAGGTGCGCCACACCGTGATTGAAGGCCAGTCCCATCAGGATTTGCCTTTCGATCACCTGGTGGAAGCCCTGCAGCCGCCGCGCAGTGCGGCCTACAACCCGCTGTTCCAGGTGATGTGCAACGTGCAGCGCTGGGAGTTCCAGCAGAGCCGCACGCTGGCCGGCATGACTGTGGAATACCTGGTCAACGACGCCCGGGCCACCAAGTTCGACCTCAACCTGGAAGTCACCGACCTGGATCAGCGCCTGGGTTGCTGCCTGACCTACAGCACCGACCTGTTCGACGAACCGCGCATCGCGCGGATGGCTGGGCACTGGCGCAATCTGCTGGAAGCGTTGCTGGTCGATCCGGCCCGACGCCTGAGCGAACTGCCGTTGCTGGACACCCGCGAGCAGCAACAGCTGCTCGACAGCCTGGGCGTCGAGCCCGGTGAGCATCGCCTGGACCAATGCCTCCACGAACTGTTCGACGAACAGGCGCGGATGCGTCCCGATGCGTCGGCCCTGACTTTCGCCGGGCAGACCCTGACGTATGCGCAACTGGACAGCCGCGCCAATCGCCTGGCCTGGATGCTGCGCGAACGAGGCGTCGGGCCGCAGGTGCGGGTCGGCCTGGCCCTGGAGCGTTCGCTGGAAATGGTCATCGGCCTGCTGGCGATCCTCAAGGCCGGCGGTGCCTACGTGCCGCTGGACCCGGAATACCCGCTGGACCGCTTGAGCTACATGATCGAGGACAGCGGCATCAGCCTGCTGCTCAGTGACCGGGCGATGTTCCAGGCCCTCGGTGCATTGCCCGAGGGCGTGGGCTGCTGGTGCCTGGACGATGATTCGCCAGCCCTGGCCCAATACCCGGATCAGCCGCTGCCGCTGATCAACCTGCCGCAACACCAGGCGTACCTGATCTACACTTCCGGCTCCACCGGCAAGCCCAAGGGCGTGGTGGTGTCCCACGGTGAAATCGCCATGCATTGCCAGGCAGTGATCCAGCGTTTCGGCATGCGCCCGGACGATTGCGAACTGCATTTCTACTCCATCAACTTCGATGCGGCCACCGAACGACTGCTGGTGCCATTGCTCAGCGGCGCCCACGTGGTGCTGCGGGCCCAGGGCCAATGGGACGCCGAGGAAATCTGTGGGCTGATTCGCCAGCATCGCATCAACATTCTTGGCTTCACCCCCAGCTACGGCAGCCAGCTGGCCCAGTGGCTGGCGACCCAGGGCCAGAGCTTGCCGGTGCGCATGTGCATCACCGGCGGCGAAGCCCTGACCGGCGAGCACTTGCAGCGCATTCGCGCGGCATTCAACCCTAGCCTGTTCTTCAACGCCTATGGCCCGACCGAAACCGTGGTCATGCCGTTGGCGAGCCTGGCCCCGGAGCGACTGGAAGAGGGCGCTGCCAGTGTGCCGATTGGCAGCGTGATTGGCGCCCGCGTGGCATACATCCTCGACGCCGACCTGGCGTTGGTGCCGCAAGGCGCCACGGGTGAGTTGTATGTGGGCGGCGCCGGTCTGGCCCAGGGTTATCACCAGCGTCCTGGCATGACCGCCGAGCGTTTCGTCGCCGACCCGTTCGCCACCGAGGGCGGACGCCTTTATCGCACCGGCGACCTGGTGCGCCAGGGTGCCGACGGTCTGGTGGAGTACCTGGGACGGATCGACCATCAGGTGAAAATCCGCGGCTTCCGCATCGAACTGGGGGAAATCGAAACCCGCCTGCTGGAACATGACGCGGTGCGCGAGGCCGTGGTACTGGCCTTCGACACGCCCGGCGGCAAGCAACTGGCCGGCTACCTGGTGAGCGACCTTGCCAGCCAGGACGGCGAGCAACAAGCGACCCTGCGCGAAGCCTTGAAAAACCACCTCAAGGCCCAGCTGCCGGACTACATGGTGCCCGCGCACCTGATCCTGCTGGCGAGCATGCCGCTGACCGCCAACGGCAAGCTCGACCGCCGTGCCTTGCCGTTGCCCGATCCCGAACTCAATCGCCAACACTACGTGGCGCCAAGCAATGCCCTGGAGCAGACCCTGGCGGCGATCTGGTGCGACGTGCTGAACGTCGGGCAAGTGGGCCTTAACGATAACTTCTTCGAGCTGGGCGGTGATTCGATCCTGTCCATCCAGGTGGTCAGCCGCGCCCGGCAGCAGGGCATTCACTTCACGCCCCGGGACCTGTTCCAGCACCAGACCGTGCAGACCCTGGCCGCGGTTGCCACGCGCAGCCAGCAGGTGCTTGCCGAGCAGGGCCTGTTGCAGGGGGAGTCCGGGTTGACGCCGATCCAGCACTGGTTCTTCGAGCGCCAGATCCCCAACCAGCACCACTGGAACCAGGCGCTGGTGCTGGCGCCGACCACGGCCCTGGAACCGCAACCTCTGGAACAGGCGCTGCGCAGCGTCTTCCAGCACCACGATGCCTTGCGCCTGGGCTTCGGCGAAAGCGTCGGGCACTGGCGTGCCGAGCACCAGCCATTGTCAGACGCGGCGTTGTTGCAGCACATATCCGTGGCCACCGCGCAGGATTGCGAAGCGTTGTTTGCCCAGACGCAGAGCCGTTTCAATCTATCAACCGGGCCATTGCTGCGCGCAGTGCTGGCGCAGTTACCCGACGGCCAGCAACGTTTGCTGATCGTCATCCATCACCTGGTGGTCGACGGTGTGTCGTGGCGGGTGTTGATGGACGATTTGCAAACCGTCTACCGCCAGCTCACCGCCGGGCAGCAGGTGCAGTTGCCGACCAAGACCAGCCCATTGCGCGACTGGGCCGCGCGCTTGCTGGCTTACGCCGGCAGCGAATCCCTGCGCGAAGAACTGGAGTGGTGGCAAGCGCAGTTGAGTGGCGCGCAGCTGCAGTTGCCCTGCGCGAATCCCGAGGGCGGACTGCAGGAGCGTCATGCTGAAACCGTCAGCGTGCGCCTGGACGCCGAGCGCACCCGGCAACTGTTGCAACAGGCGCCGAGCGCCTATCGCACCCAGGTCAACGACCTGTTGCTTACCGCGCTGGCCCGGGTGCTGTGCCGCTGGAGTGGCCGTGCCTCGGCCCTGGTCCAGCTTGAAGGCCACGGCCGCGAAGCGCTGTTCGACGACATCGACCTGACCCGCACCGTCGGCTGGTTCACCAGCGTCTATCCCGTGCGCCTGAGCCCCGCGGCCGAAGGCTTCGGTGCGTCGATCAAGGCCATCAAGGAACAACTGCGCGCGGTGCCCCACAAGGGCCTCGGCCATGGCGTATTGCGCTACATGGCCGACGCGGCGACTCGCGAGACGATGGCCAGCCTGCCGCGCGCGGCGATCACCTTCAACTACCTGGGCCAGCTCGACCAGACCCTGGGTCAGGATGCGCTGTTCCAGCCGCTGGATGCGCCGCTGGGCGCGATCCACGATCCCGAGGTGCCGCTGCCTAATGAGCTGAGCGTCGACAGCCAGGTCAGCGGCGGCGAGTTGGTGCTGCGCTGGACGTTCAGCCGTGAACGGCATGATCGTCAGGCTATCGCCACCCTGGCCGAGGCCTACCTCGATGAGTTGCAACGCCTGATCGAGCACTGCCTGACAGACGAGGCGGGCGGCCTGACGCCATCGGATTTCCCCCTGGCGAAGCTGACCCAGGGCCAGCTCGACAGCCTGCCGGTGCCGGCCGGGCAGATCGAAGACGTCTACCCGCTGACGCCGATGCAGGAAGGCATGCTGTTGCACACCTTGCTGGAACCTGGCACGGGCCTGTACTACATGCAGGATCGCTATCGCATCAACAGCGAACTGGACCCGCAACGTTTTGCCCAGGCCTGGCAAGCGGTCATCGCCCGGCATGAAGCCTTGCGCGCGTCGTTCTGCTGGAACGTCGGCGAAGACATGCTGCAAATTATCCACAAGCCCGGCCACACCCCGGTGGACTTCCTCGACTGGTCCGAGGTGCCCGAAGACGCCCAGGAAGCCAAGCTCCAGGCGCTGCTCAAGAACGAGCGCGAAGCCGGTTTCGATTTGTTGAACCAGGCGCCGTTTCATCTGCGACTGATTCGGGTCGGCGCGGCACGCTACTGGTTCATGATGAGTAACCACCACATCCTCATCGATGCGTGGTGCCGTTCGCTGCTGATGGACGACTTCTTCGAGATCTACACCGCCCTGGGTGAAAACCGCGAACCGCAGTTGGCCGTGCCACCGCGTTATCGCGACTACATCGGCTGGCTGCAGCACCAGAGCCTGGCCGAAGCCCGCCATTGGTGGCAGCGCAACCTGCAAGGCTTCGAGCGGACCACGCCGATCCCTGGCGACCGGCCGTTCCTGCGCGAGCACGCCGGTGACAGCGGCGGCATGATCGTCGGCGACTGCTACACCCGTCTCGATGTCGAGGATGGCGCACGGCTACGGGAACTGGCCCAGGCCCATCAACTGACGGTCAACACGTTCGCCCAGGCGGCGTGGGCCCTGGTGCTGCGGCGGGTCAGCGGCGACCGCGACGTGCTGTTCGGCGTCACTGTGGCCGGGCGTCCGGTGGAGCTGCCGCAGATGCAACGCACCGTGGGGCTGTTCATCAACAGCATCGCCTTGCGCGTGCAGATGCCTGAAGACTATCAGCGCTGCAGCGTGCGCCAGTGGCTCAGCGATTTGCTGGACAGCAACATGCAACTGCGCGAGTACGAATACCTGCCACTGGTGAGCATCCAGGAAGTCAGTGAACTGCCCAAGGGCCAGCCTCTGTTCGACAGTTTGTTCGTGTTCGAGAATGCCCCGGTGGAGGTCTCGGTGCTGGACCGCGCCCAAAGTCTCAATGCCACTTCGGACTCGGGCCGGACCCACACCAATTTCCCGCTGACGGCGGTCTGCTACCCGGGGGATGACCTGGGGCTGCACCTTTCATACGACCAGCGCTACTTCGATGAAAGCACCGTCCAGGGGCTGCTGGGCGAGTTCAAGCGGTTGCTGCTGGCATTGATGGCGGGCTTGCACGGCGACATGAGCGAGCTGCCGCTGATCGGTGCCGAAGAACAGGACTTCCTCATCGAGGGCTGCAACCAGAGCGAGCATGCCTATCCGCTGGAGCAGAGTTACGTCGAGCTGTTCGAGGCCCGAGTCGCGGCCCATCCGCAGCGCCCTGCGGTCAGTTGCCTGGACGCGAGCTACAGCTACGCCGAGCTGAATGCGCGCAGCAACCGCCTCGGTCATGCCCTGATCGCGTCCGGTGTCGGCCTGGATCAGCCCGTGGCGCTGCTGGCCGAACGGGATGCCGAGCTGCTGGGCATGATCATCGGCAGCTTCAAGGCCGGTGCCGGCTACCTGCCGCTGGACCCGGGCCTGCCGAGCCAGCGCCTGAGCCGCATCATCGAATTGAGTCGCACGCCGTTGTTGGTTTGCACCCAGGCCTGCGAGGCCCAGGCGCAGGCTTTGCTGGACGAGTTCGCCTGTTCCGGGCGGCCGAAGTTGCTGGTGTGGGAAGTCGTCCAGGCCAGCGCTCTTTCGCTGGAAAACCCAGGGATCTACAGCGGGCCGGATAACCTGGCCTACGTGATCTACACCTCCGGTTCCACCGGCCTGCCCAAAGGCGTGATGGTGGAACAGCGGGGCATGCTCAACAACCAACTGAGCAAGGTGCCATACCTGGCGCTGAGCGAGGCGGATGTGATCGCCCAGACGGCGTCCCAGAGCTTCGATATTTCGGTCTGGCAGTTCCTGGCCGCGCCGTTGTTCGGTGCCCGGGTCGACATCGTGCCCAACGCCATTGCCCACGACCCGCAAGGGTTGCTGGAGCATGTACAGCAGCAGGGCATTAGCGTGCTGGAAAGCGTGCCGTCGTTGATCCAGGGCATGCTCGCCCAGGAACGCATCGGTCTGGACGGCTTGCGCTGGATGCTGCCCACCGGCGAAGCGATGCCGCCGGAACTGGCCCACCAGTGGTTGTTGCGTTACCCGGACATTGGTCTGGTCAATGCCTACGGCCCGGCGGAATGCTCCGACGACGTGGCGTTCTTCCGGGTCGACCTGGCCTCGACCCGTGGTACGTATCTGCCGATTGGCACACCCACCGACAACAATCGTCTGTACCTGCTCGACGGCGCGCTGGACCTGGTGCCGCTGGGCGCGGTGGGTGAGCTATGCGTAGCGGGCACCGGGGTCGGGCGTGGTTATGTCAGCGATCCGTTGCGCACCGCCCCGGTCTTTGTGCCGAACCCGTTCGGCGCGCCGGGGGAGCGGCTGTACCGCACCGGCGACCTGGCACGGCGGCGCAGCGATGGGGTGTTGGAGTATGTCGGGCGCATCGACCATCAGGTAAAGATCCGCGGCTACCGCATCGAACTGGGGGAAATCGAAGCACGCTTGCATGAACAGCCGGAAGTGCGCGATGGGGCGGTGGGTGTGCAGGAGGGCGCCAATGGCAAGCATCTGGTGGGCTACCTCGTGGCCACCGACTCGGCGCTCAAATCCGCCGAACGACTGGAGCGCATCAAGCAGCGCCTGCGGGCCGAACTGCCGGAATACATGGTGCCGCTGCACTGGCTGTGGCTCGAGCGCCTACCCCTCAACGCCAACGGCAAACTCGATCGCAAGGCCTTGCCGACCCTGGAGATCGGTCAGTTGCAAAGCCAGGACTACCAAGCCCCCGGCAATGAACTGGAACAGACCCTGGCAGACATCTGGGCCCAGGTGCTGAAAGTCGAGCGGGTGGGGGTGCGGGACAACTTCTTCGAACTGGGCGGGCATTCCCTGCTGGCGACGCAGATCGCCTCACGGGTGCAAAAGGCCCTGCAACGCAACGTACCGCTGCGGGCGATGTTCGAATGCAGCACGGTGCAGGAACTGGCCGACTACATCGATGGGCTGGCGGTCGGCGAAATCACTGAGGAGAAGGTGGATCGGTTGAATGATTTGATGGCGGAGTTGGAAGGAATGTAGTTTTGCGGCGTCTATAAGGACCCCTTCGCGGGCAAGCCTTGCTCCCACAGGGATCAGCTGTGAACAGAGTATTTGTGTTCGAGCATCAACCCTGTGGGAGCAAGGCTTGCCCGCGATGAGGGCAGCATAGGCACTGCCGGCTCAAAGGTTGACTGCTCAGCCTGCACAGCTCAGTCTCCCAAGGCTTTTTCCAGACACAAACAAGGAGGTCACCCATGCCCTTTTCAATCATTGACGGACAACCGCTTCACTACCTGGACCAAGGCCAGGGCCCGGTGGTGCTGCTGGGCAGCAGCTATCTGTGGGACCACACCATGTGGGCGCCGCAGATCGAGGTGTTGTCCCAACATTACCGGGTCATCGCCCTGGACTTGTGGGGGCACGGCCAGTCCGGGCGTTTGCCTGAGGGCATGACCTCCCTGGACGACCTGGCTCGTCAGGCATTGGCATTGATGGATCATCTGGGCATCGACTGTTTCAACCTGCTCGGGCTCTCGGTGGGCGGGATGTGGGGGGCACGGCTGGCGCTGGCGGCGCCTGAGCGCGTGCTGTCGCTGGTATTGATGGACACCTACGTCGGTGTCGAGCCGGAACCGACCCGCCAGTACTACTTCTCGTTGTTCGACAAGATCGAAGCCAGCGGCAGCGTTCCCGAGCCGTTGCTGGACATCATCGTGCCAATCTTCTTCCGGCCGGGGATCGACCCGCAGTCGGCGCTCTATCAGCAGTTTCGCGCCGCGCTGGCCGCGTTGCCGACCGATCGCCTGCGCGACAGTATCGTGCCGCTGGGGCGGATCATTTTCGGTCGGGACGACATCCTGCCGCGCCTGCATGAACTGGATGCCAAGCGCACGGTGGTGATGTGTGGCGACCAGGACAAACCGCGTCCGCCGTCCGAGTCCATGGAGATGGCCGAGTTGATCGGTTGCCCACATATACTGATTCCGGAGGCGGGGCACATCTCCAACCTGGAGAACCCTGAATTCGTGAATCGGACATTGCTGGGGTTATTGCGCAACTGATCCGCCGTCATCGCGAACAGGGATTTTGTGACCGATGCAAAGCCCCTGTGGGAGCGAGCTTGCTCGCGATTGCGGTGTGTCTGTCATATCAATGCTGACTGATCTGCCGCTATCGCGAGCAAGCTCGCTCCCACAAGGGGTCTGCAGTGGAGGCCAGTCACTTGGGCCCGAGAATCTTCGCCAGTTTGTCCGGCGACGGCGCGCCTTGCTGTTGTTGCAGTTCGCCTTTTTCATCCAGATAGAAAATTGCCGGGGTGGCGGACAGTTCCAGTTCGTCCATCAACTGCTGGTTGGCGTCCAGTTTCGCCTGGATGGCCGGCGGTATGTCCTTGAGCGGTTTGAGCGGGCTGCCCTTGCCGGCCTTTTCATGCTCGGCCAGGGCTTTTTCCGGGTCCTTGGCCGCCAGCAAGGCAGCGGATTTACCCGGGCTGTCTTCGCGGATGATGCCCACCATGATGTGACGCAACTGCACCTTGCCGGCCTTGACCCAGGGCCGTGCCTGTTCCCAGAACATGTTGCAGTACGGGCAGTTCGGATCGCTGAACAGGTACACCGTGCGCGGTGCGTCCTTGTTGCCGTCGGCGATCCAGTTGCTGCCCTCCATCTTCGCCCAGATGGCCTTGGCCATCGGTGCATAAACCAGTTTTTGCAGTGGCTCGGCGCTCAGGTCCTTGCCGTCGGCGTCGTACAGGTTGCCCAGCAGGACGTATTGCCCATCCGGGGTCAGGTACAGCGCCATGCCACGGTTCTGGTATTGCGCCGCGTAACCGCGCAAGCCGTCCGGCGCGTCGAAGGTGCCAACGATTTTTGCGCCCTTGGCTTCGATCTTCTTGATGGCTGCGGGCAATTCTTCGGCCTGGAGCAGCGGGGCCTGCGACAGTGCGGCGGCAACGGCCAGGGTCAGCAGGTGGCGGAGGCGGGGCATGGCGTTTTCCTTGTGGCGGAGTGGGGCGTCGTGGACGAGTCCGGCGTTTCGAAGTTTTCCAGGGCGCGAGCCAGGCTCGCTTCCGACAATTCCCCCAGGTGGCTGCCCAGCAGGCGGCCATCGGCGCTGTAGAACAGGGTCGTCGGCAGGGCCATGGAGCCGACAGCCTGGCCGAGACGACCGCTGCCATCGAACAACACGTTGTCCAGGCTCAGGCCTTGGGTGGCGAGGTAGGTGCTGACGCTTTGCATGCTTTCGGCCTGATTGACGAACAGGAAGGTCAGGTCTGGACGTTGTTGCTGGGCTTCTTCGAGCACCGGCATTTCACGCCGGCAGGGCGGGCACCAGGTGGCCCATAGATTGATCACCAGGGGGCCGCCCTGGTAATCGGTGAGTTTCACGGTCGCGCCGTCGGCGGTGCGCAGGGTTATGTCCGGCAGCCGGGTGCCTTGTTCATAAATCGTCAATGACAGGGTCGCCACCAGCCAGAACAGCAAGCCGCTGCCGACGCCAAAGCCCAATGGCCGGCGCAGGGGCGGACGGCGCCGGGCCCACAACAAGGCGCCAATCAGCAGCGCCACGATGCCCGGCCAGGCCAGGAAGCCACCGTCGCGCAGGTCGACGATCTGCCACGGGTCGTCCCGGTAATGTTGCCAATAGGCGACGACGAAGCCGATCCGTGCGGCCAGCAGGCCCAGTAGAAACAGCACGAACAGCACCGACTCGGGGTTTTCGCCACCGCGCTTGGCCACTCGCCAGCCCACGAAGGTCGCCAGCGCCAGGGCGCTGATGAGCAACAGGTGGTTGAGGGCGATGGCAAAGGTGCCCAAGGTAAACGTCAGCATCAGCGCGCGTCCCGGGTGAGGTTCCAGCGCTCCAGGAACGCCTTGGCGTCGACTTCCCCGGTGATCCGCTGGCTGCGGCGCTCTTCACCGTCGGCGCCGATCCACAGCAGGCTCGGCGGCCCCGGCACTTGGTAACGGCCCAGCAGTTCGCGGCTGGCAGGGCTGTCGGCGGTGACGTCCAGGCGCAGCAGGCGCACACCGCTCAGGGCGTCGAGCACTTCGCTGCGGCCGAAGACCTGTTTTTCCATGATCTTGCAGGACACGCACCAATCGGCGTAGTAGTCCAGCAGCACCCACTGGCCCTGGGCCTTGGCGGCATCCAGTTCCCGTTGCAGGGTGGCGGGTTCGTTGACCGTGACGAACGCATCGTGGGCACTGACGGTCGCGCGGCCTTCGGTGCCGGCGTAGACCTTCAGGGGTTGGAAGAAGTCATCGCCGCCGCCTGCTGCGCCAATCACCAGCAGGCTGCCCCACAGGCCGAACAGCAACGAGGCGCTGCCGCAGACATAGGCGATGCGGCCGAACCCTTCGGTCTGGCGCCAGGCGCTGTAGGCGGCAATCAACATCAGCACGCCCCACAGGCCGACCCACAACGAACCGTCGATGATCGGACGAATCATCAGCAGCGCGGTGCCCAGGAACAGGAAGCCGAACACGCCCTTGAGCAGGTCCATCCAGGCACCGGGCTTGGGCAGGAAGCGGTTGCCCACGGTCACCAACAGCAACAGTGGCAGGCCCATGCCGATGCCCATGGTGAACAGGATCAGCCCGCCGTGCAGCGCATTGCCGCTCTGGGCGATATACAACAGCGCGCCAGCCAGCGGCGCGGTCATGCACGGGCCCACCAACAGGCCGGACAGCGCCCCGAGAATACCGGCGCCTACCAGGCTGCCACCGCGCTGCTGGCGCCCGGCGTTTTCCAGGCGGTCACGCAGGGCGGCCGGCAATTGCAATTCGAAGAAGCCGAACATCGGCAGTGCCAGCAACACGAACACGGCCGCAAAGCTGCCCAGCAGCCACGGTTGTTGCAGCAGCGCCTGAAGGTTGGCCCCCAGCAGCGCGGCGAGCACGCCCATGGCGGCGTACACCAGGGCCATGCTGATCACGTAGCTGCCGGCCAAGGCCAGGCCGCGTCTCGGCCCGGCACCGCTGCCCACCACCAGCCCGGCCAAAATCGGCAGCATCGGCAGCGAACAGGGGGTGAACGCCAGCAGCAGGCCCAGGCCGAAGAACACCAGCAGGCTCCAGCCCAAGGCCCGTTGTTGCAGGCCGCTGGCCAGGGCCTGGTCCGGCGCCTCGCCGCTGGCCGCCACCGGTGCGCTGCCCCCCAGGTCGACCACTTGGGTCTGGGGTGGATAGCACAGGCCGGCGTCGGCGCAGCCTTGGAAGCCGACCTTGATCTTGCCCGTGGCACCGGCCGGAATCTTCAGCTCCAGCGCCTGGCGATAGACCTGCTGGTCGCCGAAAAATTCGTCGCTGTGGGCTTCACCCTCCGGCAGCTTGGGTTTCTGCGCCTCGGCCAGGCCATCGAACTTGAGGCGCTGCTGATACAGGTAGTACCCATCGGCGATCTGCCAGAACAGCTGGGTTTCACCGGAGTCCAGGCGTTCGGAGGTAAACACGAACGCCTTTTCCACCGGCAGGAAATCGGGTTTGGTCTCGAAGGGATTGGCGGCCTGGGCCAGGCCCGAGATCAGGAACAGCCACAGCAAAAACAATCGACGCATGGATAAAGCCTTAGAACGAAGCAAGTGGAAAACACAATGGCGGCTGGCGATTAACCGTCGATTAACCCGACGACGGCCGGCAGGCGCCAATGATCGCCCATGTTGGCCGTACTCGTCGCATAATGTCGGCTTAATCGGCCGGCGGCCTAATGTACCTTTTTCCACGGGGCTTACCATGCGCGTACTGGTCTGCGAAGACGATGAGTTGATTGCCAGCGGGATCGTTGCCGGCCTTACGGCGCAGGGCCTGACCGTCGAGCACGTCGCCACTGCATCGGCGGCGCGGGCGATGGTCGGCGTGGCGGAATTCGATGTCATGGTGCTGGACTTGGGATTGCCCGACGAGGACGGTCTCAAACTGCTCAGGCAGTTGCGTCAGCAGGGGCTGGAGACGCCGGTGCTGATCCTCACCGCCCGGGACTCGGTGACCGACCGGGTCGACGGCTTGCAGGCCGGCGCCGATGACTACCTGCTCAAACCCTTCGACCTGCGCGAACTTGCGGCGCGCCTGCACACGTTGCTGCGGCGCGTGGCGGGGCGCAGCGTCAACCTGATCGAACACGGTCGCCTGACCTATGACCCCAGCAGTCGGGAAACCACCCTGGACGGCCAACCGGTGGATCTGTCCCGGCGCGAGCAATCGCTGTTGCAGGCACTGTTGCACAGTCGCGGCAGGGTGCTGTCCACTGAACAGCTCAAGGACAGCGTCTACGGGTTCAACGACGAACTGGAAAGCAACGCCCTCAACGTCCATATCCATCACCTGCGGCGCAAGTTGGGTAACGGGATTGTCGAGACCGTGCGTGGCCTGGGCTATCGCCTGGGGCCGGCCGAAGGTGGAGAGTCTTCCAAGTGATGAGCCTGCGACTGCGCCTGAGCCTGACCCTCGGCGCGGCCTTTGCCCTGATCTGGGCCCTGGCCGCGGCGTGGATGCTCAGTGACCTGCGCAACCAGATGATGTTTTCCCTCGACCAGCGCCTGGTGGCTTCGGCGCGGATGGTCGCCGGGTTGCTGGAACAGATGCCACCGTTGCCCAGCAAGGGCGACGGCACGCATTTGAGCTCCGAGCAATTGAGCATTCCAGGCGGCATGGCCTGTCAGGTCAGTTCCTTGCGCGGCGAGATTCTGGCCCGCAGCCACGGCACCCCGGAGCAAACCCTGGAAGCCGAGAAAATGGGCTTCCACGACCAGATGATCGACGGCGCGCCCTGGCGCAGCTTCACCCTGGCCCGGGGCGATTTGCGCATCACCACCGCCGACCGCCAGATCGAACGCGAAGCCCTGAACATGTCGATACTGTTGGCCGCCTCGGTGCCGGTGGGCGTGGCGCTGCTCGGTTGCCTGTGCCTGTTGTGGCTCGGCATTGGCCAGGGCCTGGCACCGCTCAATCGCATTCGCGATGCGCTGATGCGGCGTAGCGCCGATTCCCTGGAGCCCTTGCAGATCCATCCACTGCCCAGCGAATTGCGACCGCTGCTGGAGACCCAGAACCAGTTGTTCCAGCGCATCGGCAAGACCATCGAGCGTGAGCGCCGGCTGACCGGCGACGCCGCCCACGAGCTGCGCAGCCCGCTGACCGCGATCAAGACGCACCTGCAAGTGGCGCGCATGACCGAAGGCGCCGCCCGCGACCAGTCCCTGGCCCGGGCCGAGGAGGGCGCCGACCGCATGCACCGCACACTCGAACAGTTGCTGTTGCTCGCGCGGGTCGAAGGCAGCCTGTCGTTCGACGATGGCGTGCAATGCAACGCCGAGCAGGTCGCCCGACTGGCGATCCAGGATGCCGCCAGCAGTGATTCGCGGCGGATCAGGCTGCACGTATCCCCAGGGTTGTCCGATGCACCGGTGCAGATGCCGGCGGTGCTCTCCATCGCCGCCTTGCGCAACCTGCTGGATAACGCCCTGCGCCATACCCCGGACGATACCGATGTGGAGCTGAGCCTGGAGATGGTCGGCCAGCGCGTGCGCTTCCAGGTCCGCGACCACGGCCCCGGCATCGCCGCCGACGACATCCAGCACCTGACCCAGCGCTTCTGGCGCAATGGCCATAGCACCGGCTGCGGACTGGGGCTGGCGATCGTCCAGGCCATCGTCCAGCGTTGCGGCTGCGGCCTGCATTTCGACACGCGCCCGGATGGGTTGCGGGTCGAGTTGACGGTGCCGGTGCAGGTGTTACCGGCCTGATTCACTCCAACAATGGCCTGTGCAACGGCTTTGCTCCCACAGGCTTCATGAACAAGCCACTGATCGCGTCGACCCGCAAAGTTCTGCCCGAGAGTAAATCCCTGCGTTGCTGATGCGTTTCCACAACAGGAAACCTGCATGTGCGCTCCGACCGGAGATGCACCTGTGCGGTGTGTCGTTGGGTCATTACTTCAGTGTATTGCGGGGTCGAGGGATGTCAGTCGCCAACAGTCTTATCGAAGCACAGCCGGCCCGGGTCAGCCCTGCGCCGGTCGAGACGCTCTACCAGTTCAATGAGTCGCCGCTGCTGGCCCGCCAGAATCGGCAGGAGTCCAACGCCCGCAGCTACCCAAGGCGGATTCCCCTGGCCCTCAAGCGTGCCAAGGGGCTGTATGTCGAGGACGTCGAGGGTCGCACCTTCATCGACTGCCTGGCCGGCGCCGGCACCTTGGCGCTGGGGCATAACCATCCGGTGGTGATCGAAGCGATCCAGCAGGTGCTGGCCGATGAGCTGCCCTTGCATACCCTGGACCTGACCACGCCGGTCAAGGATCGTTTTGTCCAGGACCTGTTCGGCTTGTTGCCGGCAGAGCTGGCCGCCGAGGCGAAGATCCAGTTCTGCGGCCCCACCGGTACCGACGCGGTGGAAGCCGCCCTCAAGCTGGTACGCACCGCCACCGGCCGCAGCACCGTGCTGTCGTTCCAGGGCGGTTATCACGGCATGAGCCAAGGGGCGTTGAGCCTGATGGGCAGCCTGGGGCCGAAGAAACCCTTGGGCGCCTTGCTCAGCAGCGGCGTGCAGTTCATGCCCTATCCCTACGATTACCGCTGCCCGTTCGGACTGGGTGGTGTCGAAGGCGTGAAGGCCAATCTGCATTACCTGGAAAACCTGCTGAATGACCCCGAGGCCGGCGTGCAATTGCCGGCAGCCGTCATCGTCGAAGTGGTGCAGGGCGAGGGCGGGATGATTCCCGCCGACCTGGACTGGCTACGCGGTTTGCGGCGGATCACCGAGCAGGCGGGGGTGGCGTTGATCGTCGACGAAATCCAGAGCGGCTTTGGCCGTACCGGCAAGATGTTTGCATTCGAGCACGCCGGGATCATCCCGGACGTGGTCGTGCTGTCCAAGGCCATCGGTGGCAGCCTGCCCCTGGCGGTGGTGGTTTATCGCGATTGGCTCGACACCTGGTTGCCGGGCGCTCACGCCGGGACCTTCCGTGGCAATCAGATGGCCATGGCCGCCGGTTCCGCAGTGATGCGCTATCTGCAGGAGCACGACCTGCCGGCCCACGCCGCGGCCATGGGTGAACGCTTGAGCGAGCACCTGCGCATCCTGCAGCGAGACTTCCCGCAACTGGGCGATATCCGCGGTCGCGGGTTGATGCTCGGCGTCGAACTGGTGGATCCGGCGGGTAAGCCTGACGCCCTGGGCCATCCGCCGGTACATGCACGGCTGGCGCCACAGCTGCAACGTGAATGCCTCAAGCGCGGGCTGATCCTGGAGCTGGGTGGCCGGCAAGGCGGCGTGGTGCGGTTCCTGCCACCGCTGATCATCACAAAGGCGGAAATCGACCGGGTTGCCGAGATTTTCGGGCGAGCCCTGCAGGCGGCGGTCGTCGAGGCCTAATTTTCACCCCGGCCCGTACGTTCCTTTCATATCCTGGCTGCGCATGCGCCGCCGCGAACCTCGAGCAAAGATGGAGAGACACCCATGACTTCAGTATTCGACCGCGAGGACATCGTCTTTCAGGTCGTGGTCAACCACGAAGAACAGTATTCGATCTGGCCAGACTACAAGGCCGTCCCCGAAGGTTGGCGCACCGTCGGCAAAAGCGGGTTCAAGAAGGAATGCCTGGCCTACATAGAAGAAGTCTGGACCGACATGCGCCCGCTGAGCCTGCGCAAGAAGATGGAAGAACAGGCGGCTGTGGCTCATTGATACAACGGTTGTAAGAACGCCTCAACCCTTGTGGGAGCGAGCAGGCTCGCCCCCACAAGGGTTTTGTGTTGTTGCGGGGTTACTTGAACCGCCGCTCCACCCCTTTCTCCACCAGGATCTTCGCCGAAATCTCTTCCACGGAAAAATGCGTGGAATTGATGTGCGGAATATTCTCCCGCCGGAACAGGTTTTCCACCTCGCGCACTTCGAACTCGCACTGGGCATAGCTCGAATAGCGGCTGTTGGGCTTGCGCTCGTTGCGGATCGCGGTAAGGCGGTCCGGGTCGATGGTCAGGCCGAACAGCTTGTGCTGGTGTGCGCGCAGGGCGCTGGGCAGTTGCAGGCGCTCCATGTCGTCTTCGGTCAGCGGATAGTTGGCCGCACGGATGCCGAACTGCATCGCCATGTACAGACACGTCGGCGTCTTACCGCAGCGCGACACCCCCACCAGGATCAGGTCGGCCTTGTCGTAATAATGCGTGCGGGCCCCGTCGTCGTTGTCCAGCGCGAAGTTGACCGCCTCGATCCGCTCCATGTAGTTGGAGTTGTGGCCAATGGAGTGGGACTTGCCGACCGAGTAGGAGGAATGCTCGCTCAGTTCCTGCTCAAGGGGCGCCAGGAACGTGGAAAAAATGTCGATCATGAAACCATTGGACGTTGCGAGAATCTCACGGATGTCCTGATTGACGATGGTATCGAAGATAATCGGGCGGAAACCGTCGGTTTCGGCGGCTTTATTGATTTGCTGTACCATGGCCCGCGCCTTGTCGACGTTGTCGATGTACGGCCGTATGAACTTGGCGAAGGTAATGTTTTCGAACTGTGCCAACAGGCTTTGGCCTAGCGTTTCGGCCGTAATGCCGGTGCCGTCGGAGATAAAGAAAGCAGATCGTTTCATTTGCGCCTTGGGCCTTAAGCTAGTGAGCTAGTGACGATTCTTGGATATGATAGGCGCGATTTGCTGGCCGCCAGTGGTCCGCATTCTCACTTATTTTCCAGGTCCAGGCCATATCGCCGGTCATCGCTCCCCTGGAGCCACCGGTGCCTTGAGCTTTTCCAACACAGTTAGTGGAGAGATCACCTTGGTAGAGTACGTAGTTTCCCTCGATAAGCTCGGCGTCCATGATGTGGAGCATGTGGGGGGCAAGAACGCATCCCTGGGCGAGATGATCAGCAACCTCGCCGGTGCCGGCGTATCGGTGCCAGGTGGCTTCGCCACGACCGCCCAGGCTTATCGTGATTTCCTGGAACTGAGCGGCCTGAACAAGCAGATCCACGATGCGCTCGATGCCCTGGACGTCGATGACGTCAATGCCCTGGCCAAGACTGGTGCCCAGATCCGTCAATGGATCATGGACGCCGAGTTCCCCGAGAAACTGAACGCCGAGATCCGCACCGCTTTCGCCAAGCTGTCCGAAGGCAATCCCGATATCGCCGTCGCCGTGCGTTCCTCGGCCACCGCCGAAGACCTGCCGGACGCCTCCTTCGCCGGCCAGCAGGAAACTTTCCTGAACATCCGTGGCGTGGAAAACGTCATCCGCGCCGCCAAGGAAGTCTTCGCCTCCCTTTTCAACGACCGTGCCATTTCCTACCGCGTGCACCAGGGCTTCGACCACAAGCTGGTTGCCCTGTCCGCCGGTGTGCAGCGCATGGTCCGCTCCGAAACCGGCACCGCCGGCGTGATGTTCACCCTCGACACCGAGTCGGGCTTCCGTGACGTGGTGTTCATCACCGGCGCCTACGGCCTGGGTGAAACCGTCGTGCAGGGCGCGGTGAACCCGGATGAGTTCTACGTCCACAAAGGCACGCTGCAAGCCGGTCGCCCGGCCATCCTGCGCCGCAACCTGGGCAGCAAGGCCATCAAGATGATCTACGGCGACGAAGCCAAGGCCGGTCGTTCGGTGAAGACCGTCGACGTGGACAAGGCCGAGCGCGCGCGTTTCTGCCTGAGTGACGCCGAAGTCAGCGAACTGGCCAAGCAGGCGATGATCATCGAACAGCACTACAAGTGCCCGATGGACATCGAATGGGCCAAGGACGGTGACGACGGCAAGCTGTACATCGTGCAAGCCCGCCCGGAAACCGTGAAGAGCCGCACCCAGGCCAACGTCATGGAGCGCTACCTGCTCAAGGAAACCGGCACCGTGCTGGTGGAAGGCCGCGCCATCGGCCAGCGCATCGGCGCCGGCAAGGTGCGGATCATCAAGGACGTCTCGGAGATGGACAAGGTCCAGGCCGGTGACGTACTGGTCTCCGACATGACCGACCCGGACTGGGAACCGGTGATGAAGCGCGCCAGCGCCATCGTCACCAACCGCGGCGGGCGTACCTGCCACGCGGCGATCATCGCCCGTGAACTGGGGATCCCAGCAGTGGTCGGTTGCGGCAACGCCACCGAACTGCTCAAGGATGGCCAGGGTGTGACCGTGTCCTGCGCCGAAGGCGATACCGGCTACATCTTCGAAGGCGAACTGGGCTTCGACATCAAGAAGAACTCCGTGGACGCCATGCCGGACCTGCCGTTCAAGATCATGATGAACGTCGGCAACCCGGACCGCGCCTTCGACTTCGCGCAGCTGCCGAACGCTGGCGTGGGCCTGGCCCGCCTGGAGTTCATCATCAATCGCATGATCGGCGTGCACCCCAAGGCGCTGCTGAACTACGACGGCCTGCCGCAGGAAATCAAGGACAGCGTCGACAAGCGTATTGCCGGTTACAACGATCCGGTCGGTTTCTACGTCGAGAAGCTGGTGGAAGGCATCAGCACCCTGGCCGCAGCGTTCTGGCCGAAAAAGGTCATCGTGCGCCTGTCGGACTTCAAGTCCAACGAATACGCCAACCTGATCGGCGGCAAGCTTTACGAGCCGGAAGAAGAAAACCCGATGCTGGGCTTCCGTGGCGCTTCGCGCTACATCAGCGAAGCGTTCCGTGACTGCTTCGAACTCGAGTGCCGCGCCCTCAAGCGCGTGCGCAACGAGATGGGCCTGACCAACGTCGAGATCATGGTGCCGTTCGTCCGGACCCTGGGCGAAGCGAGCCAGGTCGTCGACCTGCTGGCGGAAAACGGCCTGGCCCGTGGCGAAAACGGCCTGCGCGTGATCATGATGTGCGAGCTGCCGTCCAACGCGATCCTGGCTGAAGAATTCCTCGAGTTCTTCGACGGCTTCTCCATCGGTTCCAACGACCTGACCCAGCTGACCCTGGGCCTGGACCGCGACTCCGGGATCATCGCGCACCTGTTCGACGAGCGGAATCCGGCGGTCAAGAAGCTGCTGGCCAACGCCATCGCCGCCTGCAACAAGGCTGGCAAGTACATCGGCATCTGCGGCCAGGGCCCTTCGGACCACCCGGACCTGGCCAAGTGGCTGATGGAGCAGGGCATCGAAAGCGTTTCGTTGAACCCGGACTCCGTGTTGGAAACCTGGTTCTTCCTGGCTGAGGGTCAGGCGGCGGTCTGATCGAGTGAAGGGGCCTCACCGGTAATGTAAGCCGGGTAACCTTTGTGGGAGCGAGCTTGCTCGCGATAGCGGAGTGTCAGCCAAGATTGTTTTGCTGATCCACCGCCATCGCGAGCAAGCTCGCTCCCACAGTCGTCTTTTTTTTGTGCAAGAAGATCATGCAAAGCAGCAGCAACCTCTTTCCTGTCGCCCTGATCAGCGCCGAGCGGCGCGGTGATCTGAGCGAAGATGTCTATCGCTTGAAACCCGGCAACAGCCCGGACGCCAGCGTCGAACTGGCCGTCACCCGGCTGGGCATGGCCGACGCCTGCGAAACCCGTGGGGTCCCGGTGATCCTGTTGCACGGCAGTTTTTCCAATCGGCGTTTCTGGTATTCCCCCAAGGGCCTGGGCCTGGGCGCGTACCTGGCACGCCTGGGGTTCGATGTCTGGATTCCCGAGATGCGCGGCCATGGGTTGTCCCAGCGCAACCAGGGCTATCGCAACAATCGCGTGGCCGACTACGCCCGCTACGACTTGCCGGCCATTGGCGCCTTCGTGCGTGAGCAGAGTGGGCAAGTGCCCCACTGGATCGGTCACTCCCTGGGTGGCATCACCCTGGCGGCCGCCTTGGGCGGCCATTACCTGGGCGAGCCGGCGGTGGCTTCGGCGGCGTTCTTTGGTACCCAGGTCAGCCGTACCTACTGGCCGTTGAAGATTCCGCCAGTGGAGTGGAGCGGTCGCTTCATCCTCAAGCGTTTTGCTCAATTGTCCGGTTCAAGGCTCAAGCGCGGCC
Organism: Pseudomonas sp. A-RE-22; assembly: GCF_019956035.1. Lineage (NCBI taxonomy): Bacteria > Pseudomonadati > Pseudomonadota > Gammaproteobacteria > Pseudomonadales > Pseudomonadaceae > Pseudomonas > Pseudomonas sp. A-RE-22. The sequence goes on along the minus strand of NZ_JAHBCZ010000077.1, from coordinate 125,232 downwards.
CCGAGGACGAGCCCATCGGCCTGGCCCTGGAAAGCATGCGCTGGTACGGCCTGTTCGGACGTTTCGGCGATGCCGAGAAGAACTGGTGGGCCGGGTTGGCCGATGTCCAGTTGCCGGTGTTGGCGGTGAGTGCCACAGGCGATCACCAGGACCCGACCTGGGCGTGCCGCAAGCTCTTCGATCAGATTGGTTCCGAGCACAAGCAGTTTGTCTGCCTGGGCCGGGGACAGGGTTTCACCGAAGACTTCGGTCACGTCGAGATGCTGGTCAGCAAGGCTGCGCATCTTGAAGTCTGGCCGCTGGTGGCGCGTTGGCTCAAGGATCAGCAGGCCCCTTTGCTGGCCGAACAGCCCCAGTTGGCCGAGGCGGTTTGAGGCGAAGGCTCTGACAAGGGCATTTCGCTCTGGTCGGCTTGCGGCTAAGATATGACGCTTCAAGCGGTTCCAGTCACAAACGGTTGCTCATTCAGTCCGACGTTCCAGCCTTTCAGGAGTTGTTCGATGAACCATTACCTCACGCCCGACCTGTGCGACGCCTACCCGGAACTGGTACAGGTGTTGGAGCCGATGTTCAGCAATTTCGGCGGCCGCGATTCCTTCGGCGGCGAAATCGTGACCATCAAGTGCTTCGAGGACAACTCGCGGGTCAAGGAGCAGGTTGAACTCAAGGGCAACGGCAAGGTGCTGGTGGTCGATGGCGGCGGTTCCCTGCGTCGGGCGCTGCTGGGGGACATGCTGGCGGAAAAAGCCGCGAAAAACGGCTGGGAAGGGCTGGTGGTCTACGGTTGCATCCGCGACGTCGACATCATCGCCCAGACGGACCTCGGGGTTCAGGCCCTGGCCAGTCACCCGATGAAGACCGACCGGCGTGGCGTCGGCGAGCTCAATGTGCCGGTGACCTTTGCCGGCGTGACGTTTCGCCCGGGCGAGTATGTCTATGCGGACAATAACGGCGTAATCGTCTCGCCAAGCCCGCTGAAAATGCCTGAATGAAGCAGTACAGCCATAAGGGATGAGGATGTTCGAGGAAGAAAACGCGCAATGGGGGCTGGTGCATGCCCTGGTGCTGGACGGTAAAGGCGGCGCGCGTTCCATAGCCCGGACCGAACTGGACGATTTGCAGTTGCAGGCCCATGAAAGCCTGTGGCTGCACTGGGATCGCAGTCATCCGCAAACCCACACCTGGCTGCGCAAATCCAGCGGCCTGAGCGAATTCAACTGCGACTTGCTGCTCGAAGAGAACACCCGGCCGCGCTTGTTGCCGTTGCCCAACGCCGAACTGCTGCTGTTCCTGCGGGGGATCAACCTCAACCCGGGTGCCGAGCCTGAAGACATGGTGTCGGTACGGATCTTTGCGTCTGCCCAGCGGGTGATCTCCCTGCGCCTGCGTCCGTTGCGCGCCACCGATGAGCTGCTGGCGCAGCTGGCCGAGGGCAAGGGTCCGAAAACGGCGTCCGAACTCATCCTCTACATGGCGCAATACCTCACCAATAAGGTGCAGGACCTGGTCACCTGCCTCTCCGAAATCGTCGATACCGAGGAAGAAAAACTCGATACCGACGAACGGTATACCCCTGAGCACGACGCCATTTTGCACATCCGTCGAAGGGCTGCCGGGCTCAAGCGATTCCTGGCGCCACAGCGGGACATCTTCGGCCAGATGACGCGGCTCAAACTGCCATGGTTTTGCGACGATGACGGCGACTACTGGAACGAATTGAACAACAGCCTGACCCGTTACCTTGAGGAGCTGGAATTGACCCGAGAGCGCGTGGGGCTTGTGCTGGAGGCCGAAGACCGGCGCCTTTCGGTGCGCATGAACCGCACCATGTACCGCTTCGGTATCGTCACCGGGATTTTCCTGCCGATGAGTTTTCTCACCGGCCTTCTGGGTATCAATGTCGGCGGCATTCCGTTTTCCGCAAGCCCCTACGGTTTCATGGTCGCCTGCCTGCTGATGATCTGCGTGGCGCTGGGGCAGTGGTGGTTGTTCCGTCGTTTGCGCTGGGTGTGATGGGGTTTCATGTGACCCGACGAAATTTGATCGCGTCTTCCACAGACATCACGAGAGGTGCGTATGCACGATCCGTTTGAACAGTCTTTGCGCGACATGCTCAAGGCTTCGCCGTCCAGCCGGGACGACGATGCATGCCTGGGACGTGTACTGAAAACCGCCAACCGCCAGGTCGGCGCAGGTGATCTGTTCAGCCTGCTGGGCCGCTGGTTGCCCGCGCTGATGATCGCCCTGAATAACGGATCGGCCCATCTCTCGCCGGTTTCCCGCCGTAAACCTGTTACTCGCACCGTTGATAAGGCTGATTGAATATGGAACTTGATCTCTGGACCCAGAGCCTCGTCACGGCGATGACTGCGTTGTGGACCAAAGTAGCTAACTTCATCCCGAACCTCTTTGGCGCCCTGGTGGTGCTGCTGTTGGGCTTTGTCGTGGCCAAGCTGCTGGACACGCTGCTGTCCAAGCTGCTTGCCAAGCTGGGCCTCGATCGCCTGATGGGTGGCACCGGCCTGACCAAGTTGCTGTCCCGTGGCGGCATCCAGGTACCGATCTCGACCCTGGTCGGCAAGATCGTGTATTGGTTCGTATTGCTGATTTTCCTGGTTTCGGCAGCAGAATCCCTTGGCCTTGAGCGAGTTTCGGCTACGCTCGATATGCTCGCATTGTATTTGCCGAAGGTTTTTGGTGCTGCGCTGGTGTTGCTGGTCGGCGTTCTGCTGGCGCAACTGGCCAATGGGCTGGTGCGCGGCGCGGCCGAGGGCGTTGGGCTGGACTACGCCGCTGGCGTAGGGCGAATTGCTCAGGGCCTGGTGATCATCATCAGTATTTCGGTGGCGATCAGCCAGTTGGAGGTCAAGACTGACCTGCTCAACCACGTGATCGTGATCGTTTTGATTACCGTTGGTCTGGCGGTTGCGCTGGCAATGGGATTGGGGAGTCGTGAAATCGCCGGTCAGATCCTGGCGGGAATCTATGTGCGTGAATTGTATGAGGTTGGGCAACAAGTGCGTGTTGGCGAGGTCGAAGGCCAGATCGAAGAGATTGGCACGGTGAAGACCACATTGCTGACCGAGGAGGGCGAGCTGGTGTCGCTTTCCAATCGGATCCTGCTGGAACAGCATGTGAGTAGCCGCTAACCCGGCAAACCCTGCTAATGTATGCCGCCGCAAAATGCCTGCTATCGCAGGCTGCGGCGCACATTGACCTAGACTGTCGGCCCGACTTGTTTTGAACAAACCCCAATCGCTATCTACGCGCTACGACCCCCGTGATCTCTCCGATGAGGAGTTGGTCGCGCGCGCGCATACCGAGCTGTTTCACGTAACGCGCGCCTATGAAGAATTGATGCGCCGCTACCAGAGAACATTATTTAACGTTTGTGCACGATATCTTGGGAACGATCGCGATGCTGACGATGTCTGTCAGGAGGTGATGTTGAAGGTGCTGTATGGGTTGAAGAACTTCGAGGGGAAATCGAAGTTCAAGACCTGGCTCTACAGCATCACCTACAACGAATGCATCACGCAGTATCGCAAGGAACGGCGAAAGCGTCGCTTGATGGACGCTTTGAGCCTGGATCCTCTGGAGGAAGCGTCGGAAGATAAGGCGCCCAAGCCCGAGGAGAAGGGGGGACTCGATCGCTGGCTGGTCTATGTGAACCCGATCGATCGGGAAATTCTGGTGCTACGATTTGTCGCAGAGCTGGAATTCCAGGAGATCGCAGACATAATGCATATGGGTTTGAGCGCGACAAAAATGCGTTACAAGCGCGCTCTTGACAAATTGCGTGAGAAATTTGCAGGCATTGCTGAAACTTAAGTTCGGCGCAAATATCTCTTACGTGTAGGCAAGTTCTGTTAGACTTGCCGCCGAGTTGTCCCCCGGTTTGCGGGACTGCTTCACAATCACCAGATGGGGATTTAACGGATGAAACTGAAAAACACCTTGGGCTTTGCCATTGGTTCTTTGATTGCTGCCACTTCGTTCGGCGCTCTGGCACAAGGCCAAGGCGCAGTTGAAATCGAAGGCTTCGCCAAGAAAGAACAATTCGACAGCGCTCGTAACTTCAAGAACAACGGCAACCTGTTCGGCGGTTCGGTTGGTTACTTCCTGACCGACGACGTTGAACTGCGTCTGGCCTACGACGAAGTGCACAACGCCCGTACTGACGACGGCACCAACGTCAAAGGCGCCAACACCGCTCTGGACGCTCTGTACCACTTCAACAACCCAGGCGACATGCTGCGTCCATACGTTTCGGCCGGTTTCTCCGACCAGAGCATCGACCAGAATGGCAGCAACGGCCGTAACCGTTCCACCTTCGCCAACGTTGGCGGCGGTGCCAAGCTGTACTTCACCGAGAACTTCTACGCCCGTGCTGGCGTTGAAGCTCAGTACAACATCGACCAGGGCGACACCGAGTGGGCTCCAAGCGTCGGTATCGGTGTGAACTTCGGTGGCGGCTCCAAGCCTGCTGCTGCTCCAGTTCCAGCTCCGGCTGAAGTCTGCTCCGACAGCGACAACGATGGCGTGTGCGACAACGTCGACAAGTGCCCTGACACCCCAGCCAACGTAACCGTTGACGCTGATGGCTGCCCAGCTGTTGCTGAAGTCGTACGTGTTGAGCTGGACGTGAAGTTCGACTTCGACAAGTCGGTTGTCAAGCCTAACAGCTACGGCGACATCAAGAACCTGGCTGACTTCATGAAGCAGTACCCATCCACCAGCACCACTGTTGAAGGTCACACTGACTCCGTCGGTCCTGACGCTTACAACCAGAAACTGTCTGAGCGTCGTGCAAACGCCGTTAAGCAAGTTCTGACCAATCAGTACGGTGTTGAATCGTCCCGCGTTCAGTCTGTTGGCTACGGCGAATCCCGCCCAGTTGCTGACAACGCCACTGAAGCTGGTCGTGCAGTTAACCGTCGCGTAGAAGCGCAGGTTGAAGCCCAAGCTAAGTAATTAGCCCACAGCTTTGGAAGAGCCCGGCCTAGGCCGGGCTTTTCTTTGCCTGGGATTTATGAAAATCAGCGGGGAAATAGTTTACGGTGGCGGTTTGATTGGGTGCATATCCATTGCTGCGCGATGGCGGTCTGACGGCATGACCGGGTACATATCCATTGCTGCGGTAACGGCTACTTAGGGTTCCGCCCTTACGGCGGCTCACTTTTTTTCAGACGCCAAAAAAAGTAAGCAAAAAAGGCTTGCCCCACCACTCGGTGCCTCGCTTAGGCTCGGCATGCCCTCACTCCGGCATTGCTCCGTGGGCCCGCCGCGAAGGGCCATCCATGGCCCAGCGCGGCTAACCCGGCATCCATGCCGGGTTGCCCACTGCGCAATGCCTGCGTTCGGCCAGCGTGGTTAACGGGGCGTCCCAGATCAAAATCAAAAGCGAGGCGGCCTAACAGCCGGTCTGGTTCTCCCGGTCGTACGCCCATCCGATCTGTGGGAGCAAAGCTTGCTCGCGAGGCGGCCTAACAGCCGGCCTGGCTCTCCCGGTCGAACTCAGATCCCATTGTGGGAGCGAGCTTGCTCGCGATTGCTGTGTGTCAGTCACCATCCAGGCTGCTGATACACCGCCATCGCGAGCAAGCTCGCTCCCACACTGGTAGGGGGTCTATGTCAGAGGGCTGAAACCTGGACCCAGGCAGACGGGGAGGTGGCCAGTTCGGCAGCACCGGCCACCGCGCCAATCACCAGGATCGCCGGGCTCTTGAGTTGAAAGGTGCTGGCATCGGCTTCCATCGAGGCCAGGTCGCTGCGGCAGTCACGTTGATGGGGCAGGGACGCATTTTCGATCATGGCGACAGGCGTGTTCGCGGCCAGGCCACCGGCCAGCAACTGTTCGCGAATTTCGCTCAGTTTCGCCACACCCATGTACACCACCAGCGTCGTGCCGCTTTGCGCCAAGGCTTGCCAGTTCAGGCTGCTGCCGTCCTGGGTGTGGGCCGTCACCAGCGTCACGCCCCGGGCAATCCCGCGCAGGGTCAGTGGAATATCGCACTGGGTCGCCCCCGCGAGGCCGGCGGTGATGCCATTGACCATCTCCACTTCGACACCCTGCTTGCGCAGCCACTGCGCCTCTTCACCGCCGCGGCCGAAGATGCACGGGTCGCCGCCCTTGAGACGCACCACGCATTTGCCCTGGCGGGCATAGCGCAGCATCAGGCGATGGATAAAGGCCTGGGGCGTGGAGCGGCAGCCGCCGCGCTTGCCCACGGCAATGATGCGCGCATCGGGGCAATGTTCCAGCACCGCGGCGTTGACCAGATCGTCGATCAGCACCACGTCGGCTTCGCCCAAGGCGCGCACGGCTTTGAGGGTCAGCAATTCAGGGTCACCAGGACCTGCACCCACCAGCCAGACTTTTGCGTTCATAGTGTTTTCCTCACGAGATAGCCGCCAGCGGTTGCGCAGTGGCAACCAGCAGGCGCTTGATTTCCGGTACGCAGGAGCCGCATTGCGTGCCACAGCCCAGCTCCTGTTTGAGCCCCTGCAAGTCCAGGCCGCGTTCAATGCCTGCGCAGATCGCACGCTGGCTGACGTTCATGCAGTTGCACAGCGTTTTACTGCCACCCGTTGCGGCGCCGACATTGCCCGGCGGCGCGCTCAAAGGCGCCAGCAGCCAGCGCCGCAGTTGTTCATCGGCACGACCTTCCAGCCACAGGTTCTGCAACCAGTGCCGGGCCAGGGTTTCGCCGGCCAGGCGAATGGCGGTGATGCGGCCGTTTTCGATGCGCACCCGCTTACCGATGGAGCGACGCGGATCGTCGTAGGCCAGCACCGGCCCATCGATCAGGCCCAATTGTTCATCAATGGCCTGGAGCAGTTGCGGTTCGGGGGCGGCAGCGCTGGCAGCGCGAATCAGCAACGCGGGACGCTCACGGCCAGTCAGGCTCAGGCTGACGTAGGAAAACGCCTCGCACAGGGGGCGCAGGGCCTCCAGATGCTGTTGAACATCGCCTTCGATCAAGGCGAAAAGCTGCCAAGGCAGGTTTACCGGTTCCAGGCGTACGCCGCTGTGCTTGAGTTCCGGTTGTTTCGACAAGGGATCGAAAGCCGGTTGCGTCAGGGTATTCACGCCGCCCTTGAGGAACCGGTCGCCCCAGTGCATGGGCAGGAATGCCTGGCCGGGACGCACGCTGTCGTCGCTGTCCACGGCCACGATCACGCTGCCGCGACGGCTCTTGAGGCTGACCAGGTCGCCCGCTTGCAGGCGATGGCGTTGCAGTTCGTCGGGGTGCAGGCTGAGGACCGCTTCGTTCACATGACCAAACAACTGCGCGGCGGTACCGGTACGGCTCATGCCGTGCCATTGGTCCCGCAGGCGGCCGGTGTTCAGGGTCAACGGGTAGCGGGCGTCACGCAGTTCCTTGGCGGTGCGATAGGGGTCGGCCACAAACCGCGCCCGGCCGCTGTCAGTAGGAAAAATTCCGTCCATGTACAGGCGCGCCGTCCCGACCGTGGCGCCTTCCGGGAAAGGCCATTGCTGAGGGCCGAGTTGGTCGATCAGGGCATGGCTGATGCCGGACAAGTCCAGGTCGCGGCCACGGGTCAGCTGTTTGTATTCATCGAAGAGTTGGGCCGGGCTTTCAAAGGCGAACAGGCTGGGTTGGCCCGGGCGCAGGTGTTTTTCCAGGCGTTGTGCGAAATCTACCGTGATTGCCCAGTCCGGCCGTGCTTCACCCGGTGCGCCGATGGCCCGGCGGACGTGGGAAATGCGCCGTTCGGAGTTGGTCACCGAACCTTCTTTCTCGCCCCAACTGGCCGCTGGCAGCAGCAGGTCGGCAAACGCGGCGGTTTCGGTGGTCCGGAACGCTTCCTGCAACACCACGAACGGGCAGGCTTGCAGGGCTTCACGTACCGCGGTCTGGTCCGGCATCGATTGGGCAGGGTTGGTACAGGCGATCCACAAGGCCTTGATCTTGCCGCTGCGAACCTGCTCGAACAGCTCGATGGCGCTCAAGCCAGTGGTGGCGGGCAGTTGCTCGACGCCCCAGTAGTGGGCGACTTCGGCACGATGTTCCGGGTTGGCGGCTTCGCGATGGCCCGGCAGCAGGTTCGACAGGCTGCCGGTCTCCCGTCCGCCCATGGCGTTGGGTTGACCGGTCAGCGAGAACGGCCCCGCACCTGGACGGCCGATCTGCCCGGTGGCCAGGTGCAGGTTGATCAGGGCGCTGTTTTTCGCGCTACCGGCGGTGGACTGGTTCAAACCCATGCACCACAACGACAGGAAACTTGGCGAGGTGCCGACCCATTCGGCGCACTGATGCAGTTGTTCGACACTGATGCCGCACAGTTGGGCGACCATGCTCGGGGCGTAGTCGCGTACCAGGTTTTTCAGCTCCGCCAGGCCTTCGGTGTGGGCCTTGATGAAGTCGCGGTCGATCCAGTCTTCCCACAGCAGCAGGTGCAAAATCCCATGGAACAAGGCGACATCGGTGCCCGGCAGGATCGCCAGGTGCAGGTCTGCCAGATCGCAAGTGTCGGTGCGCCGGGGGTCGATGACGATGATTTTCATCTGCGGCCGGCGGGATTTCGCCTCTTCGAGACGGCGAAAGAGGATGGGGTGGGCGTAGGCCATGTTACTGCCGACGATCATCACGCAGTCGCTCAACTCCAGGTCTTCGTAGCTGCAGGGCGGGGCGTCGGCGCCGAGGCTGCGCTTGTAGCCCACCACGGCGGAGGACATGCACAGCCGCGAATTGCTGTCGATATTATTGGTACCCACCAATGCCCGGGCGAGCTTGTTGAAGGCGTAGTAGTCCTCGGTCAGCAATTGGCCGGAGATGTAGAACGCCACGCTGTCCGGGCCGTGCTCGGCGATGGTCTCGGCGAAGACGCTGGCGGCGTGATCCAGGGCGCTGTCCCAGTCGGTGCGGGCCCTGGCAAGGCCTTTGCCCAGGCGCAGTTCGGGGTGGAGCGCGCGTGCGGCGAGGTCGCCGGTCAGGTGCAGGGTCGAGCCCTTGCTGCACAGTTTGCCAAAGTTGGCCGGATGGGCGGGATCGCCGCTGACGCCGAGGATGCGCTCGCCGTCATGCTCGATCAGGACGCCGCAACCGACCCCGCAATAACAGCAGGTCGAGGCAGTGATCTGGCGGTTCATCAGCTTGCGTCCCGCAGGGCCAACTGCACCCGGCCGTTTTCGACCCGGGCCGAATGATGATGGGCGCAGCCTACGTCCGGGGCCTGGGCCTGACCGCTTTCCAGGTCGATCTGCCAGTTGTGCAGCGGGCAGGCCACGCGTTTGCCATAGACCAACCCTTGGGACAACGGGCCACCCTTGTGCGGGCAACGGTCATCGAGGGCGAACACTTCATCGTCGCTGGTACGAAAAATCGCGATGTCGCCTTTCGGGCCATTGATGATGCGCGAACCCAGGATATTGATGTCTTCCAGTGCGCAGATATCCAGCCAGTTCATGCCGGCACCTCCAGGTTTTTCACGGGGATGACCTCAAACTCTTTCTTCAACTGGGGTTGTTCCAGGCGTTGTTTCCACGGGTCTTGTTCCAGCGACAGGGAAAACTTCAGGCGTTCATGGAGCGCCTTACGTCGAACCGGATCTTCAAGCACGGCTTTCTTGATGTGCTCCATGCCGACCCGCTGCATGTAGTGCACGGTGCGTTCGAGGTAGAAGGCTTCCTCGCGGTACAGCTGCAGGAAGGCACCGTTGTATTCACGCACTTCTTCGGCGGTCTTGAGTTTGACGAAAAACTCCGCGACTTCGGTCTTGATCCCGCCGTTGCCGCCGATGTACATCTCCCAGCCGGAGTCGACACCGATAATGCCGACGTCCTTGATGCCGGCTTCCGAACAGTTGCGTGGGCAACCGGAGACGGCCAGTTTCACTTTGTGCGGCGACCACATGTTGAACAGGTCGTGCTCCAGCTCGATACCCAGTTGGGTGGAATTCTGTGTGCCGAAGCGGCAGAACTCGCTGCCCACGCAGGTCTTCACGGTGCGGATGGACTTGCCGTAGGCGTGGCCGGACGGCATGTCGAGGTCTTTCCAGACGCCGGGCAGGTCCTGCTTCTTGATGCCCAGCAAATCGATGCGCTGACCGCCGGTGACCTTGACCATGGGCACGTTGTATTTGTCGGCCACGTCGGCGATGCGCCGCAGTTCCGAAGGGTTGGTCACGCCACCCCACATCCGCGGGACCACGGAATAGGTGCCGTCTTTCTGGATGTTGGCGTGGGCGCGTTCGTTGATCAGGCGCGACTGTGGGTCGTCCTGGGCTTCTCCGGGCCAGGTGGAAATCAGGTAGTAGTTCAACGCCGGGCGGCAGGTGGCGCAGCCGTTGGGGGTGCGCCAGTTCAGGTAGCTCATGGCCCCGGCGATGGACAGCAAATGCTGGTCGCGGATCGCCTGGCGGATCTGGCCATGGTTGAGGTCGCTGCAACCGCAGATGGCTTTTTCGCTTTTCGGCTTGACGTCCGCCGCACCGCCGACCGTGTTGATCAGGATCTGCTCCACCAGGCCGGCGCAGGAACCGCAGGAACTGGCGGCCTTGGTGTGTTTTTTCACGTCGTCGACGCTGAACAGCCCGTGTTCCTGGATCGCCTTGACGATGGTGCCCTTGCACACGCCGTTGCAGCCGCAGACTTCGGCACTGTCGGCCATGCTCATGGCCTTGTCCTGGCCCTGGTGGCCTACGTCGCCCAAGGCGTTTTCACCGAACATCAAGTGATCGCGGATCTCGCTGATGCCATGGTTCTCACGGATCTGGCGGAAATACCAGCCGCCATCCGCCGTATCGCCGTACAGGCAGGCACCGACCAGCACGTCATCCTTGATCACCAGTTTTTTGTAGACGCCGCCGATGGGGTCGGAAAGGGTGATGGTCTCGGTGCCTTCGCCGCCCATGAAGTCCCCGGCGGAGAACAGGTCGATGCCGGTGACCTTCAACTTGGTCGAGGTGACCGAACCTTTGTAAGTGGCGAAGCCCAGTTGCGCGAGGTGGTTGGCGCAGACCTTGGCCTGTTCGAACAACGGCGCCACCAGGCCGTAGGCGGTGCCACGGTGGCTGGCGCATTCACCAATGGCGTAGATGCGCGGGTCGTAGGTTTGCATCGTGTCGTTGACCAGGATTCCGCGGTTGCACGGGATGCCGGATTTTTCCGCCAGTTCGGTATTGGGACGGATGCCGGCGGCCATCACCACCAGGTCGGCGGGGATGATGTCGCCGTTCTTGAACTGGACCGAGCCGACCCGGCCATTGCCGGCATCGTGCAAGGCCTGGGTCTGCTCGCTGAGGCGGAATTTCAGACCACGGTTTTCCAGGGCGGTCTGCAGCAGTTGGCCGCTGGTCTTGTCCAGTTGCCGTTCCAGCAGCCATTCGCCCAGGTGCACCACAGTCACGTCCATGCCCCGCAGCTTCAAGCCGTTGGCGGCTTCCAGGCCGAGCAGGCCGCCACCGATCACCACGGCGTGCTTGTGGGTCTTGGCGGTGTTGATCATCGCCTGGGTGTCGGCGATGTCGCGGTAACCGATCACGCCTTCCAGGGTGTTGCCAGGAATCGGCAGGATGAAGGGTGTGGAGCCGGTGGCGATCAGCAAGCGGTCGTACTCGGCTTCGCTGCCGTCTTCGGCGATGACCCGGCGTTTGACCCGGTCGATTTCCACCACTTTGCGGTTGAGCAGCAGCTTGATGTTGTTGTCCAGGTACCAGCTCAGGTCGTTGAGCACGATCTCTTCGAACGTCTGCTCACCGGCCAGCACCGGCGAGAGCAGGATGCGGTTATAGTTGGTGTGGGGCTCGGCGCCGAACACCGTGATGTCGTACAGCTCGTTGCTCAGCTTGAGCAGTTCCTCGAGGGTTCGAACCCCGGCCATGCCGTTGCCGATCATCACCAGTTTGAGTTTTTTCATCAGGGTTCTCCGCAAGCTCAGGTCCGCTTTATCACGGCGATCGGACTGGCTCGGTCATTTTTACGAAAACAAAAAAAGGCGTCCCGCTAGCAAGCTAGCGAGGACGCCTTTGTCCTGGTCCCGTTCTCTCGGGAAGCACCGCCTTCATCGTTGGAGGCGTTGCCTTATGTCTGTTGAAAGGGATTATGCAGTGGTTGTGCCAACTGGCGCGAAGGCACGGATTTATTGAGTGGCGGGCTGGTGGAGCGGATTGGGGAGGGATTTATTGCACCGAATCAAAGCGTGTTGCCCGGTAATGGAGCGTGGCAGCCGGCAGCTTGGTAGTGGCAGGCAGGCCGCCATCGCGAGCAAGCTTTGCTCCCACAGCAGATCCCCTGTGGCAGCAAATTCCCTGTGGGAGCAAAGCTTGCTCGCGATGGGCGCGACCGGATCTCAGCCATGAAACACTAGAAACAGCAGCACCAGATTCACCACCAGCGACACCAGCGCCAACGTCCGCCAGACCTTCAGCGGCTCCCTTTCCAGCAGCGGCCTGGGCCTGACGCTCAAGCTGCGGCGCTCGCCCTGTTCCAGCAGCAACAACCATTCCTCGGCGGTTTCAAAACGCTGCTCCGGATCCGCCGCGACGGCGCGTTCCAGGCTTTGCCCGAGCCATTCGGGCAGGTCCGGCCGATAGCGGCTGGCACTGACCGGCACGCCAAAGCGCGGGCGCTGGAAGGCTTCGATTTCGCCGTAGGGATAGTGCCCGGTCAGCAGGAAATACAAGGTCACGCCGACGGCATACAAATCCTGTTGCGCCGTTGGCGCGGTGCCGCCGAAGGCTTCCGGGGCAATGTAGCTGGGGGTGCCGGGCAAGACGTTGGCCTGGTCCTCGGACAGGCCCGGGCAGTACGCCAGGCCGAAATCCAGCAGGCGCAATTCCCCGTCGTCGCCCTGGTGCAGGTTTTCCGGCTTGATGTCGCGGTGGTAGATCTGCCTTCGATGCAACAGGCCCACCGCCCGCACCAGCCGTTGCGCCAGGTCCAACCACTGGGCCAGAGGTAGCGGCCCGCCCTGGTTGAACAGCTCGGCCAGGGTCGCACCCGGATATTCCCGCATCACGTAGTACAAATGCTGACGCTGGGGAACGCCATGGACCTCGGGAAACTGCCGCCCGGCGACGCGCTTGAGAAACCATTCTTCCGAAAGCAGGGCCTGTCCGGCCCGGCTGTCGTCCCGTAGATGCACGGGCAGGGTTTTCAGCAGCCAGGGTTGGCCCTGGCCGTCGCGTACCCGGTAGAGCAACGATTGCTGGCTGTGGCCGAGCAGGCTTTCGATCTGCCAGCCCTCGAACACCTGGCCCGGTTTCAGCGCAGGTGGCAGGGGCCATTGCTGCAGCTGGATCAGGGCATCGCCGATGCTGGCTTCGCCCACCGCATCGACCCGCACCAGCAAGGCGCTGGCGTTGTCCTGGCTACCGGCCAGGTGTGCGGCGTTGACCAGCGTCTGCGCGGCCAGGTCCAGGTCCGGCTGGTCGCGCAGGATACCGGCGATGGCCGTATCCCCCAGGACCGCCCAGACGCCGTCGCTGAGCAGCACGAAGGTTTCGTCGGTGCGCAGCTCGCCGTCGAGAAAGTCGAGGATCAGGTGTTGATCCAGGCCCAGGGCGCGCTTGAGCACATGCTGCATGCCTTGCTGTTCCCAGACGTGATCCTCACTGACCCGTTGCAGGTGGTCGGCGTGCCAGCGGTAGACTCGGCAATCGCCGACATGCGCGAGGGTGAAGCGCCGGCCCCGCAGGACCAGGGCGCTGACGGTGGTGAGCAGCGGTTGCCCGCCACCGTTGGCTTGCAGCCAGCGATTCTGCGCCAGCAACAGCCGGTCCAGCGCCTGGGCCACGCCCCAGGTTTGCGGCGTGGAGTAGTAGTCCAGGGCCAGCGCCTGCAAGGTCGAACGGGCGGCCAGCCCGCCGTCGGCGCATTGGCTCACGCCGTCGGCGATGGCGAACAGGTAACCCTTGCTGGCGGCCAGGGCTGGGGCGGGGGTGACCAGGCGCAGGGCGTCCTGGTTTTCCTCCCGCGGGCCGATGGCACTGGCTTCGGCGAAACTCAGTTGCAGGCTCATGGTTGCAGCTTATACCCGAGCAGCGGTGACAGCTGCCGAACCCCAAGTGGTTCTCCAGCGACGCTTGACGCCGTGCAGGCCGAACCAGGCCAGGACACCGAGGCTGGCGAACAACCACAGCGCCAGTTGATAGCTGCCGGTGCTTTGCTTGATCGCGCCCATGCCCGCCGCCAGGGCGAAACCGCCGATGCCGCCGGCCATGCCGATCAGCCCGGTCATCACGCCGATCTCGCGACGGAAGCGTTGTGGCACCAGTTGGAACACCGCGCCGTTGCCCGCACCCAAACCGAGCATGGTGCAGACGAACAGGGCCAGGGCCGCGTAGGAACTCGGCAGGTTGAAGCCCACTGCGGCGATGCAGACGGCCGCCACAGTGTACATGCCCAGCAAGGTGCGGATGCCGCCGAAACGGTCCGCCAGGGCGCCGCCCAATGGGCGCATCAGGCTGCCACCGAAGACGCAGGCAGCGGTGTAGTAGCCGGCGGTGACCGGGCTCAGGCCATATTGGTCGTTGAAGTAGCCGGGCAGGGCGCTGGCCAGGCCGATGAAGCCGCCGAAGGTCACGCTGTAGAAGAACATGAACCACCAGCTGTCGCGGTCGCCCAGGGCCTTGAGGTAGTCGGCCATGGATTTGGCTTTTGGCCGCTCGGGGGCGTTCTTGGCCAGCCAGGCGAAAAGCACCAGGGTCAGCACCAGCGGGATCAGCGCGAAGCCGAACACGTTGGTCCAGCCGAAGGCCACGGCCATGACCGGTGCGATCAACGCAGCGAGCACGGTGCCCGAGTTACCAGCACCGGCAATGCCCATGGCCTTGCCTTGATGCTGTGGCGGATACCACTGGGACGCCAGCGGCAGGGCCACGGCGAACGAAGCACCGGCCACACCCAGGAACAGGCCGAGCAGCAGGGCTTGTTCGTAGCTGTGGATACCCAGTTTCCAGGCGCAGAACAGCGCGCTGATCACGATCACCTGGCCCACCATGCCGGCGGTTTTTGGCGAGATCCGGTCGGCCAGCAGGCCCATGAACAAACGCAGCACGGCGCCAGCCAGGATCGGCGTCGCGACCATCAGGCCGCGTTGCTGGGTGGTCAGGTGCAGGTCAGCGGAGATCTGTACCGCCAGTGGGCCGAGCAGGTACCAGACCATGAAGCTCAGGTCGAAGTAGAGGAAGGCCGCGAACAGGGTCGGGGTATGGCCGGATTTCCAGAAGCTTGAATTCATCGCGCACCTCAGCTGTAAAAGTCTCGAGAAATGAGTCAGTGCTTTGAGCAGTGCGCCGTCTGTGGTCGCACCACCGGTCCCGAAGGGCCAAAACAAAAAAACGCCGCAACCCGGATCGCCAGAGAGGCAAGAAGGGTGTGCGACGTCTTTGTCGTAGGTGGGGCAACCGCCGTTGGTTACCTGTGGGTTTGCTTAAGCGAGATCTGTGCCAGGTCTGTCATGATCGTTCCTACGCTCTGCGTGGGAATGCATCCCGTGACGCTCTGCGTCACCTTGTGAAGCGGAACGCGGAGCGTCCCTGGCGGCATTCCCACGCAGAGCGTGGGAACGATCATTAGTAGGGGGCGAGGCAGGCGCTACAAGGCTTTCAGCCCAGCAGCTCATTCATGGCAATGATCTGCTCCGCCACCTGGATCAGCTTCTGCTGGCGGCTCATGGCCTGGCGGCGCATCAGGGTGTAGGCCTGTTCCTCGTTGCATTCCTTCATCTTCATCAGCATGCCCTTGGCCAGTTCGATGCGCTTGCGCTCAGCCAATTGCTGATCCCGGGCCAGGAGCTGGGCGCGCAGGGCCTGGTCGCTTTCGAAGCGGGCCATGGCCACGTCGAGGATCGGTTGCAGGCGCGCGGCGTGGATGCCTTCGACGATGTAGGCGCTGACGCCCGACTTGATCGCCTGGCGCATCACATTGGGGTCGTGCTCGTCGGTAAACATGACGATCGGTCGTGGCTGGTCGCGACTGACCAGCACCACTTGCTCCATCACATCGCGTCCGGGTGACTCGGTATCGATCAGGATCACGTCCGGACGCACCGTTTCGACGCGCGCTGGCAGGTCGATGGTCAGGCCGGATTCGTCGATGACTTCGAACCCGGCTTCAATCAGGGCAGCCTTGAGGCGACCGACTTTTTTCGCGGTGTCGTTGATCAGCAGGATACGCAGCATGGTCGTGGCTCCTGTCAGCGGCTGGCGAGAAGGGGAGCCGCATCGCTCAAGGCGTGCAGTTTGAAGCTGCGGGCGTACCCGGCCGGATCCGAGCCGTCCCAGGTGATGCCGTCGATCAGTTGGCTGCTGCGCATGTCCTGGCGCGGGGAGGCGATGTCCAGCGCCGCGCAGGCTTCGCGGTACAGCTTGAGTTGCTGGACGTCCTGGGCCACGGCCAGGTAATCGGGATCTTCGCGCAGCAGGCCCCAGCGGCGGAACTGGGTCATGAACCACATGCCGTCCGACAGGTATGGCAGGTTCACCTCGCCATTGCCATGAAAGCGCATGGCGTGGGGATCCTGCCAGCTGTTGCCCAAGCCGTCGGCATAGATCCCCAGCAGGCGCGGCTCGATGCAGTCCAGCGGGGCGTCGAGGTATTCAGGCGCAGTCAACAGTTGCGCGGTGCTGCGACGGTTTTCGCTGCTTTGTTCGATGAAGCGGCTGGCTTCGAGGATCGCCATCACCAGGGCCCGGGCGGTATTGGGGTATTGCTCGACGAACGCGCGGGTGCAACCCAGGACTTTTTCCGGGTGATCGGGCCAGATGGTCTGTGTGGTCGCCAGGGTGAAACCGAGGTTCTGCTTCACCGCGCTGGCGCACCAAGGCTCGCCGACGCAAAACCCGTCGATACGCCCGGCTTGCAGGTGCGCGATCATTTGCGGTGGAGGCACGACCACGCTGTCGACATCCGACAACGGGTGGATGCCCTGGGCGGCGAGCCAGTAATAGAGCCACATGGCGTGGGTGCCGGTGGGGAAGGTCTGGGCGAAGGTCAGTTTCGGGCGAGTTTGGTGCACGTGCCGTTCCAGTGCTTCAGGACTGGTCACGCCCTGGGCCTGCAGGCCATGGGACAGGTTGATGCTCTGGCCGTTCTGGTTCAGCCCCATCAGCACGGCCATGTCGCTCGCCGCGACCCCGCCGATGCCCAGGTGCACCGCGTAGATCAGCCCATACAGGCTATGGGCGGCATCGATTTCGCCGCTGACCAGCTTGTCGCGCAGGTTGGCCCAGGAGGCCTGGCGCTTGAGGTTCAGGGTCAGGCCGTAGGGTTGGGCGAAGCCCTGGGTGGCGGCCACGACGAGCGGGGCACAGTCGCTCAAGGCCATGAAACCGAGGTTGACCGCGCTCTTTTCCGGGGCATCGCTGCCGTTGACCCAGGCCAGGGGGTTGGCTGGAACTTCATTCATCGGTATCACCTTCCACATAAAAAAGCGCCGTGTCCGGGCCCAGGAGACCGGACGACGACGCCGTTGTCCCTTAAAACAGTGTGGCACTCATTCCGTCGTTGGCATGGGCGCTGATGACCAAAAGGGTGCAAGGCATATGCCAGCGCTATCGTTTTGTGCGGGCGCCTCGCTTGAGCCGCCGTTGCCCGGCTATAATCGCCGCCTCATTTCGTCGCCCGAGTCAAAGCCGCCCATGTACACCCTGGCCCGTGAACTGCTGTTCAAACTCTCCCCGGAAACTTCCCACGACCTGTCCCTGGACTTGATCGGCGCGGGCGGACGCCTCGGCCTAAACGGTTTGTTGTGCAAGGCCCCGGCAAAATTGCCGGTGACGGTCATGGGCCTGGAATTCCCCAACCCGGTCGGGCTGGCGGCGGGCCTGGACAAGAATGGCGCGGCCATCGACGGGTTCGCCCAGTTGGGTTTCGGTTTCGTGGAAATCGGCACCGTCACCCCCCGACCGCAGCCGGGCAACCCCAAGCCACGGCTTTTCCGCCTGCCGCAAGCCGAGGCGATCATCAACCGCATGGGGTTCAACAACCTGGGCGTCGATCATCTGTTGGCCCGTGTGGCCGCGGCCAAGTACAAGGGCGTGCTGGGCATCAACATCGGCAAGAATTTCGACACGCCGGTGGAGCGCGCCGTCGACGACTACCTGATCTGCCTGGACAAGGTCTACGCCCACGCCAGCTACGTGACCGTCAACGTCAGCTCCCCCAACACTCCGGGGCTGCGCAGCCTGCAGTTCGGTGATTCGCTCAAGCAACTGCTGGCCGACCTGGCCCGGCGGCGCGCAGAACTGGCGTTGATTCACGGCCGGCACGTGCCGCTGGCGATCAAGATCGCCCCGGACATGACCGACGAAGAGACCACCCAGGTGGCCCAGGCCCTGATCGAGACGGGCATGGACGCAGTAATCGCCACCAACACGACCCTGGGTCGCGAAGGTGTCGAAGGGCTGGAACACGGTGACGAGGCGGGCGGCTTGTCTGGCGCGCCAGTACGTGACAAGAGCACCCACACCGTGAAGGTGCTGGCCGCTGAATTGGCGGGGCGCTTGCCGATCATCGCCGCGGGCGGGATTACCGAAGGCCGCCACGCCGCCGAGAAGATCACCGCCGGGGCGAGCCTGGTGCAGATTTATTCGGGCTTTATCTATAAGGGGCCGGCGTTGATTCGTGAGTCGGTGGATGCCATTGCGGCGTTGGGTTGATTCAGGAACGGTCGGCATCTATTGATGCGAGCAAGTTGTGGGAGCAAAGCTTGCTCGCGATGCAGGCGCCTCGGTTCCAGGTAGACCGCGTCGTCTTCATCGCGGGCAAGCCTTGCTCCCACAGCGTGTCGCCACAACAGTGTTTGCAGCTCAACCTCTTGAAACCCAGGCATTAAAAAGGGCTCCTCGAAGGAGCCCCCTGGGCCGTAGCCCGCCGTCCGGATGGGACGTGCGTGGTTAAATCGATATGAGTGTCAAATTGTCGAGTTCTTGAGTATTAAGCCCTGTGTCAGCCGACGGCGTGAAGTTCGTTGAGTCTATGGATACCCGCAGTGCCGGTCATACCGTCCCAGTTGTCGCCGCGTCCTTCTCGCCAGCCATTGATCCAGGCTTGACGTACCGACGGTAGAGTAAAGGGGCAAAGCTCACGGGATTTACCACCAACGCCATATTGGTAACCACGTAAAAATGCTCTTTCCAACGGATCACGCTTAAGTCTTCTCATAGGGTGTTGCCCTCACTTGTTGACTGTTACTTAGCGTCGACCTCTATCGAGGCCGGGGCAGAATCATTCTGCCGTTGGTGGCTCGTTGCCGGCGTGACGAGCCGAGGTGTTGACGCCGTTGCGACGTCAACCTGTGTTGAGTTCTAACCAAAGCGTCACATGGATGGAATGATCGTTTTGTCATAAGCACGTAACAATAAAGATGTTAGGGCGATAAGTAACTTGATGTTCGTTGACCGCTTTTGAGCAAGACCCCTGTATGATCGGCCCTGCGCCGAAAGGGGTAGGTCTGGCTCGGATGAGAATGTCCTCCCGTTGCACTCGGGTACTATTCGACGAAAGGGTCGAGTTTTCACAATTTGTTGCACAGAATTTTTTTTCTGCCTTCGCATCTAAGCTCTTTTAACCTGAGCGGCGAGGGTGGCACGGCACACTTTCGTGCCACGCGGGTGCTCTTGAGAAAAGCACCTGATTGAACCCGGCCCGGCAATGCGTTGCCCGGTCCACTTAGCCAAAGGCTCTGGAAATCCCATGTCCGATCGTTTCGAACTCTTCCTCACTTGCCCCAAGGGCCTCGAAGGCCTGCTCATCGAGGAAGCCGTCGGGCTTGGCCTTGAAGAGGCGCGCGAGCACACCTCGGCCGTGCGCGGCATGGCCGACATGGAAACGGCGTATCGCCTGTGCCTGTGGTCGCGCTTGGCCAACCGCGTGTTGCTGGTACTCAAGCGCTTCCCGATGAAGGACGCCGAAGACCTGTACCACGGCGTGCTGGATGTCGACTGGCAAGACCACATGCTGGCCGATGGCACCCTGGCGGTGGAGTTCAGCGGCCACGGCTCGGGCATCGACAACACCCATTTCGGCGCCTTGAAGGTCAAGGACGCCATCGTCGACAAGCTGCGCACGCCGACGGGCGAGCGGCCGTCCATCGACAAGCTCAACCCGGACCTGCGCATCCACCTGCGCCTGGACCGCGGCGAAGCGATCCTCTCCCTCGACCTCTCCGGCCACAGCCTGCACCAGCGCGGTTATCGCCTGCAGCAGGGCGCCGCGCCGCTGAAGGAAAACCTCGCCGCCGCGATCCTGATCCGTGCCGGTTGGCCACGCATTGCCGCTGAAGGCGGGGCGCTGGCCGACCCGATGTGCGGTGTGGGCACGTTCCTGGTGGAAGCCGGGATGATCGCCGCCGACATGGCGCCGAACCTGCGCCGCCAGCAGTGGGGTTTCACCGCCTGGCTCGGCCATGTGCCGGCGTTGTGGAAGAAACTCCACGAAGAGGCCAGTGAACGCGCCGCCGCTGGCCTGGCCAAGCCACCGTTGTGGATTCGCGGCTACGAAGCCGACCCACGACTGATCCAGCCGGGGCGTAACAACGTCGAACGTGCCGGCCTGAGCGAATGGATCAAGATCTATCAAGGCGAAGTCGCCACCTTCGAGCCGCGTCCGGACCAGAACCAGAAGGGCCTGGTGATCTGCAACCCACCGTACGGCGAGCGCCTGGGCGATGAAGCCAGCCTGCTTTACCTCTACCAGAACCTTGGCGAGCGTCTGCGCCAGGCCTGCCTGAACTGGGAGGCGGCGGTGTTCACCGGCGCGCCGGACCTGGGCAAGCGCATGGGCATTCGCAGTCACAAGCAGTATTCGTTCTGGAACGGCGCCTTGCCGTGCAAATTGCTGCTGATCAAGGTGTTGCCGGACCAGTTCGTCACGGGTGAGCGTCGTACCCCGGAACAGCGTCAGGCCGAGCGTGAACAGGCCGTCTACGATCAGGCCCCGGAAGTACCGCAGGAGCGCCAGTACAACAAGAACGGCAACCCGATCAAGCCAGCACCGGCGCCGGCCCCTGTGGTCGAGCAGGCGCGGTTGAGCGAAGGCGGGCAGATGTTCGCCAATCGCCTGCAAAAAAACCTCAAGCTGCTGAGTAAATGGGCCAAGCGTGAAGGCGTTGACTGTTATCGGGTCTACGATGCCGACATGCCGGAATATTCCATGGCCATCGACCTGTACCACGACTGGGTGCACGTCCAGGAATACGTCGCGCCGAAGTCCATCGACCCGGAAAAAGCCTCGGCCCGGCTGTTCGACGCCCTGGCGGCGATTCCCCAGGCGCTGAACGTGGACAAGAGCCGCGTGGTGATCAAGCGTCGCGAGCGCCAGAGCGGCACCAAGCAGTACGAGCGCCAGAGCGCCCAGGGCAAGTTCACCGAGGTCAACGAAGGTGGCGTGAAGCTGCTGGTCAACCTCACCGACTACCTGGACACCGGGCTGTTTCTCGACCATCGGCCGATGCGCCTGCGGATCCAGAAAGAGGCGGCCGGCAAGCGTTTCCTCAACCTGTTCTGCTACACCGCGACCGCCAGCGTCCACGCCGCCAAGGGTGGCGCGCGCAGTACCACCAGCGTCGACCTGTCCAAGACCTACCTGGACTGGGCGCGGCGCAACCTGTCGCTCAATGGTTTTTCCGACAAGAACCGCCTGGAGCAGGGCGATGTGATGGCCTGGCTTGAAGCCAGTCGTGACGAATACGACCTGATCTTCATCGACCCGCCGACCTTCTCCAACTCCAAGCGCATGGAAGGCGTGTTCGACGTGCAGCGCGACCACGTGCAGTTGCTGGACCTGGCCATGGCGCGCCTGGCGCCGGGCGGCGTGCTGTATTTCTCCAACAACTTCCGCAAGTTCCAGCTCGAGGACAACCTCGGCGAGCGTTATGCGGTGGAAGAAATCACCGCCAAGACCATTGATCCGGATTTTGCCCGCAACGGCAAGATCCACCGCGCCTGGAAGATCATGGCGCGTTGAGTCGGGGCTGATTGGATCCACGAAGCCTTGTAATTCAAGGCTTCTAGCCTCGTTTGGGGACTGGTCAAAGTGATGGCGAATAGCTATAACTTAGGCTGTGTCCAGGGCTGTGCCTATGCCTGGTTCCTTTCTGAGTTGTATTTATGGCATTGCATCAGGTGCGTCCCAGGATCCTGGGCTTTATCAGCGAAGACGTTTCGGCCTGGCTGGTGGCTTCGCTGGTCCTGCTGGCCGGTACGGTCCTGACCGGCTTGCTGACCTGGGCGATGATGAACCTGTTCAATCAGCAATTGCGCCAGCGCTTCGAGCTGCAAGCCGAGGAGCGTTTCAGCCGCATCGAAGAACACTTCCAGGACCAGGAGCAACGCCTCGACAGCCTCAGGCGTTTCTTTGCCAACTCCGAAGGGGTCTCCAACGCTGAATTTCGTGGTTACGCCGACGCGCTGTTGCGGCGTACTCGCGCCTTCGCCTGGGCACCCAGGGTGCTGCGCGACGAACGGCAATCGTTCGAACAACACGCGCAGGCCGAAGGGGCCACTCAATTCACGATCCGCGAGGCAGACGGCGACGGTGGCTTGCGGCAGGCCTCCGAACGGGACGAATACGCTCCGATGCTCTACATCCAGAGCCAGGCTTCCTACGGGGCGCCGCTAGGCCTGGACCTGCTTTCCGAACCGTTGCCTCGGGCCGCCCTCGAGCGGGCCCGCCAGCGTGACGGACTGGTGGCCTCGCAGCCATTGGACCTGATGAGCACCGACCCGGTGTTTGCCCGCGGGGTACTACTGGTCGCGCCCGTCACCCGGGAGTCGGCCAGCGAACCGTTGGGGTACGTGGTGGCGGCTATCAGCATGCGGCAACTGACGGGTGATGGGCTGCCAGCGTCCAGTCACGACAATCTGTCGATGCGTGTCATGGACCTGTCTGGCGAAAACGCGGAGGAGGCGTTGTTCGAATCCCACAACCCGCCAGGCCGTAGTGATTTGTCGTCGACCCGCCTGCTGCGCCTGGCCGATCGCGACTACCGGGTGGAATTGCGGCCCAGCCGGGTGTTCCTGGCCACCAATCATTCTTCGGTCACCAGCATGGTGATACTTGGCGGTTTGCTCAGCCTGCTGCTCAGCGCCTTGCTCTATGTGCTGGTCAGCCAGCGGCAGCGGGCCTTGAAGCTGGTAGAGCAACGCACCCGTGAACTGCGCGCCCGGGAGCAGGAGCTGCGCGGTACCCACGGCCAGTTGCGCGGTGTACTGGATGCCGCAACCCAAGTCGCGATCATCGCCACTGACCTGCGCGGCGTCATCACCACCTTCAACGCCGGCGCCGAACAGATGCTCGGCTACCCGAGCTGCGAGGTCCTGCAGAGCATGACCCTGGAAAGCCTGCATGTACCGCGCGAACTCCAGGCCCGCGCCGCCCAACTCGGCGCGCGTTTTGGCAAGCCGATCCCGGCGTGCCACGCGATGCTGCTCGAAGGCGGCGAGCAGGGCGGGCAACAGGCGCGGGAGTGGACCCTGGTGCGCCGCGATGGGAGCCACCTGACCGTGAACATGCTCGCCACACCGATGCTCGATGACCAGGGGTTGTGGATCGGGCACCTGGCGATCTGCATCGACATCACAGAACGCAAGCGCGTCCACGAAGCATTGGCTGCCCGTGACCTGTTGCTGAAAAAGCTCAGTGCCCACGTACCCGGGGGGATCTACCAGTTCAGAATGGATTTCAACGGTCGCTTCAGCGTGATCTATGCCAGTGACGGCATTCGCGACATCTATGAATTGGAACCCGATGTGCTGGTGCAGAACGCCGAGGCGATTTTCTCGCGCATTCACCCGTTGGACAGCACGCGCGTCCGCGCTTCGATTCGCGCTTCGGCCCACACCTTGAGCCCCTGGCGGGAAGAGTACCGGGTGCAACTGCCTTTGCGCGGCCTGCGATGGGTACGCGGCGAGGCCACGCCCGAGGAACTGCCCGGCGGCGGGGTGTTGTGGCACGGCTACATCTCGGATATTTCCGACCTCAAGCGCGTAGAAGAAGAGCTGCGGGCCCTGTCCGTGACCGACGCCCTGACCGGTATTCGCAACCGTCGTTATTTCCAGGATCGCCTGACTTCGGAGATGGCTCGGGTCGAGCGCGGTTCCGGGGGGCTGGCGGTCATCATGCTCGACATCGACCACTTCAAGCGCATCAACGACCAGCATGGCCACGCAGTAGGCGACCGGGTGTTGCAGGCCGTCTGTCAGCGCGTCGGCCAACGGTTGCGGCGCACCGATGTGTTCTGCCGGCTGGGCGGAGAAGAGTTCGTGGTGCTGTGCCCGGACACTGACAGCGAGAGTGCCTACACCTTGGCATTGGAGCTGTGGGAAGGCTTGCGGGCGGCGCCCATCGAGGGTGTGGGGTTTGTCACCGCCAGCTTCGGTATCGCCACCTGGCGCGTCGGGGAGGGTGCCGATGCGTTGCTGCTAAGGGCTGACTCGGGCGTGTATGCGGCCAAGCAGGCCGGGCGGGATCGGGTTGAGGTGCAGTTGGGGTAGCCACATATCATCGCGATATCGGTGGTTCAGTTGATGAATAGACTGAATGACATGCCGCTATCGCGAGCAAGCTCGCTTCCGCAGTGGGTCGGCTTCGCACACCAGTTTTGTGCCCGCGGCAGATCAAGTGTGGGAGCGAGCTTGCTCGCGAAAGCGGTGTGTCATTCAGCATCGATGTCTGCTGACCTACCGAATCGCGAGCAGGCTCGCTCCCACATAGGGGTTGTGCTGGATTAGAGCACCGAAGCCGTCTGCGGCAGTTTCGGCTGGCGGTACAGGTCCAGCAGCACCTGGTCCAGCACCGATGAAGCGCCCCAAGGCTTCGGATCGTTGAGAATCGCCACCACCGCCCAGGTATTGCCATTGATGTCACGGCTGAAGCCGGCGATGGCGCGGACGGTGTTCAGGGTACCGGTCTTGACGTGGGCTTCGCCGGCCATGGCGGTGGTCTTCAGGCGTTTGCGCATGGTGCCGTCGGTGCCGGCAATCGGCATCGAACTGATGAACTCGGCCGAGTACGGGCTGCGCCAGGCAGCCTGCAGCATGGCCGCCATTTCCCGGGCGCTGACCCGTTCGGCACGGGACAAGCCGGAACCATTCTCCATCACCAGGTGCGGCGCGGTGATGCCTTTCTTGGCCAACCACTGGCGCACCACCCGTTGCGCGGCCTTGGCGTCATCACCGTCGGCTTCGTTACGGAACTGCGCACCGAGGCTCAGGAACAGTTGCTGGGCCATGGTGTTGTTACTGTATTTGTTGATGTCGCGGATGATCTCCGCCAGGTCCGGGGAGAACGCCCGGGCCAGCACCTTGGCGTTGCTCGGGGTCGCGGCCAGGCGGTCCGTGCCCTGGATGCTGCCGCCCAGCTCTTTCCAGATCGCCCGCACCGCGCCTGCGGTGTAGGTGGCATGGTCCAGCAGCGAAAGATAGGTCTGGGAGCTGCAACCGTCACCGAGCTGGCCGCCGACGGTCACTGTCACGCTGCCGTCCGTCTGGGCCACCGGGTTGTAGCGCACACCGCCGGTGCATTGCTTGGAGTTGACGGCCTTGACCTGGTTGTCGATGCGAATGCTCGCAATCGGCGGCTCCACCGACACCAGCACCCGGCCGCCGTCGTTACGGGCGACGAAGCGCAGGGCCTTGAGGTTGACCAGCAACGAGTCGGGCTTGACCAGGAACGGTTTGTTTTCGTCGTTGCCGTCGTCGTTGAATTCAGGCAGTTGCGGCTGGATGAAGAAGCCTCGGTCCAGTACCAGGTCGCCGGTAACCTGCTGCACGCCGTTGGCCCGCAGGTCGCGCATCAGCAGCCAGAGTTTTTCCATGTTCAGCTTGGGATCGCCGCCGCCCTTGAGATACAGGTTGCCGTTGAGGATCCCGCCGTTGAGGGTGCCGTCGGTGTAGAACTCGGTTTTCCACTGGTGATTGGGGCCGAGCATTTCCAGGGCCGCGTAGGTGGTCACCAGTTTCATGGTGGAAGCGGGGTTAACCGAAACGTCGGCGTTGTGCAGGGTCGGGGTGCCGGGGCCATTGAGCGGCACCATCACGAGGGACAGCGCGTCATCCTGCAGCTTGCTGGCCTTGAGGGCCTTTTGCACGTTGGGCGACAGGGCAGTGTTGATCGTGGCGGCGTGGCTGGTGACAGGGAGGGCCAGGGGAAGAAGAAGGCTGGCCAGAAGCAGTGGACGCAAAGATTTGATCATTTGAAATAAAACCCTACGGGCGAGGGGGAAATAACGAGGACATGAAAATGAACGTCCTCAACGGTCACGAAAGTGTCGGCATTATGCCCCAAGCCGCAGCCGCTTGGGCCGTGCCTGAGCCCTTCGGCTGCTATTTTTTACCGACGGTAGGCCGATACGCCCGATCAGTCGGGCAATCGACGCATCAAACTGGTAAAGTGCCGGCCGTTATTACTTATGAGGATTGTTCCAATGGCGACTAACCGTTCCCAGCGTCTGCGCAAAAAACTGTGCGTGGATGAATTTCAAGAGCTGGGTTTCGAACTGAACCTGGATTTCAAAGAAGATCTGGCCGATGAGGCTATTGACGCTTTCCTCGACGCTTTCCTGAAAGAAGCCATGGAAGCCAACGGCCTGGGCTACGTCGGCGGTGACGACTACGGTCTGGTTTGCCTGCAGAAGCGTGGCTCGGTTTCCGAAGAGCAGCGCGCTGCCGTTGAAGCCTGGCTCAAGGCACGTCCTGAGCTGACCAGCGTTGAAGTCAGCCCACTGATGGACGTCTGGTACCCGGAAAAGCCGATCAATCCGGTCGCTTGATGGTCAGAAACCGGCAGCCCTTTCGGGCGCCGGTTTTTTTGTGCCTGTCTGTTGGGTTGATCGTTCCCACGCTCCGCGTGGGAATGCCTCTAGGGACGCTCCGCGTCCAGTGACGCGGAGCGTCACGGGCTGCATGCCCACGCAGAGCGTGGGAACGATCAGGCGCTACGCCAGTTCAGGATCAGCAAGGTCAACACCCCCGCCACAATCCCCCAGAACGCCGAACCGATGGAGAACAGCGTCAGCCCCGACGCCGTGACCATGAAGGTGATCAACGCCGCTTCCCGCTCCTTCACTTCGCTCATGGCGATGCTCAAGCCATTGATGATCGACCCGAACAGCGCCAAGGCCGCGATGGACAGCACCAGCTCCTTGGGCAGCGCCGCGAACAACGCCGCCAGCGTGGCGCCGAACACCCCGGCAATCCCGTAGAAGATCCCGCACCAGACCGCCGCCGTGTAGCGCTTGTTGCGATCTTCGTGGGCGTGGGGGCCGGTGCAGATGGCCGCGCTGATGGCCGCCAGGTTGATGCCATGGGAGCCGAACGGTGCCAGCAGCAGCGAGGCGATGCCGGTGCTGGTGATCAACGGCGAGGCCGGCACGTTATAACCGTCGGCCCGCAGCACGGCGATGCCGGGCATGTTCTGCGAGGTCATCGCCACCACGAACAGCGGAATGCCGATGCTGATGGTGGCCGCCAGGGAAAAGTGCGGCGTGGTCCAGACCGGCGTCGCGACTTCCAGGGCAAAGCCGCTGAAGTCCAACAGCCCCAGCAGGCCCGACAGCGCCGTACCGATCAACAGTGCCGCCAGTACCGCGTAGCGGGGCGACAGGCGCTTGACGATCAGGTAGGTGAAAAACATCCCCAGCACCAGGCCGGTGCGATGCTGGGTGGCGACGAAGATCTCGCTGCCGATCTTGAACAGGATCCCCGCCAGCAACGCCGCCGCCAGCGAGGCTGGAATACGCTTGACCAGGCGCTCGAAACTGCCGGTCAGGCCGCAGATCGTCACCAATACTGCACAGGTGATATAGGCGCCGATGGCCTCGCCGTAACTCACACCGCCCAGGCTGGTGATCAGCAGCGCCGCGCCGGGTGTCGACCAGGCGATGGTGATGGGCGTGCGATAGCGCAGCGACAACCCGATGGAACACACCGCCATGCCGATGGAAATCGCCCAGATCCACGAAGAAATCTGCCCACTGGTCAGCCCTGCCGCTTGCCCGGCCTGGAACATCAGCACCAGGGAACTGGTGTAGCCGGTCATCATCGCAATGAACCCGGCGACGATGGCTGAAGGCGAGGTATCGGCCAATGGACGAAGTGGTGTGGTCGTGACTTCGGTCATGGTGGGCGGTGGTCCTTGTTGTAGATTGACTGGGCTTGATCGCGCCGCAGGTTTTGGGTTTGAAGCCTAAACTCAACGCAGTAGCCGATTGCAATACAGCCATGCCCGCAAACAGCCGTACAGTCGTGTTGCCATCAGAGGTTGTGTACAATCGAGCTGTTTTTTACGCGATACTTGCCAGCGACCCGCTGTGCCGTATTACAGTCACGGTCAATTCGCCGCAGTTCTCCCGACTCGAGTGCCCATGAACGAACAGTTGCAGCCCCTCAAGAAACAACCGCGAGCCGGTAAAGCCGGCCGCAGCGGAACCCAGGACGATATTGTCTATGCGCATATCTTCGAGGCCATCCTCGAACAACGCCTGGCGCCCGGTACAAAGTTGAGCGAAGAGGCACTGGGGGAGATTTTCGGGGTCAGCCGCACGATCATTCGCCGGGCGCTGTCACGCCTGGCTCACGAAGGCGTGGTGTTGCTGCGGCCCAACCGCGGTGCCGTGGTGGCGAGCCCGAGTGTCGAAGAGGCTCGCCAGGTATTCATGGCCCGGCGCCTGGTGGAAAGGGCGATCACCGAATTGGCGGTGCAGCACGCCACGGCCGAACAATTGGCTGAGCTGCGGCAGATGGTCAGCGATGAGCGCGACAGTTTCTCCCGTGGCGACCGCGGCGCCGGCATCCGTTTGTCGGGCGAGTTCCACCTCAAGCTGGCCGAAGCGGCGAAGAACGCCCCGCTGATCAGCTTCCAGCGCAGCCTGGTGTCCCAGACGTCGCTGATCATCGCCCAGTACGAAAGCGGCAACCGTTCCCACTGTTCCTATGACGAACACACCCAGCTGATCGACGCCATCGAGGCTCGCGATGCGACGCTGGCAGTGGACCTGATGATGCATCACATGGACCACATCGACAGCAAGCTCAACCTCGACGAGGAAAGTGCGTCGGATGACTTGCATGCGGTGTTCTCGCACCTGCTGCAGAGCAAGAAGCCTGGGCGGTCGACCGCTAAGCTCTAACCCCCCCGACCCTGATCGTTCCCATGCTCTGCGTGGGAACGCAGCCCGGGACGCTCCGCGTCCCAAAAGCCGAACGCAGAGCGTCCGTTGAGGCATTCCCACGCAGAGCGTGGGAACGATCAAAAATCTACCGCTGATGCACCAATTTACCGGCCGCATAAGTCTGCGCCACCGTCCGGTCATCCCCCAGCGTCATCAACACGAACAACCGCTCGGCAATGTCCTTGGCCTGCTTGAGGCGATAGCCCAGCAGCGGCGTGGCGTTGTAGTCCAGCACCAGGAAATCCGCATCGGTACCCGGTTGCAACGTCCCGATCTTGTCCTCCAGGCGCAGGGCCCGGGCGCCGCCGAGGGTGGCCAGGTACAGCGACTTGAACGGGCTCAGCCGCGCGCCCTGCAACTGCATCACCTTGTAGGCTTCGTTCAGGGTTTGCAGCAGCGAAAAACTGGTGCCGCCACCCACGTCGGTGCCCAACCCCACGTTCACTTTATGCTTCTGCGCCATCGGCAGGTTGAACAGGCCGCTGCCGAGGAAAAAGTTCGAGGTCGGGCAGAAGGCTATGGCCGAACCGGTCTCGGCCAGGCGAGCGCATTCGTCGTCACATAAGTGCACGCCGTGGGCGAACACCGAACGTTCGCCGAGCAGTTGGTAGTGGTCGTAGACGTCCAGGTAGCCCTTGCGCTCCGGGAACAGCTCTTTGACCCATTGCACCTCCTGCAGGTTTTCACTGATGTGGGTCTGCATGTACAAGTCTGGGTATTCCCCCAGCAACTGACCGGCCAAGGCCAGTTGTTCCGGAGTGCTGGTGGGGGCGAAGCGCGGGGTCACGGCGTAGTGCAGGCGGCCCTTGCCGTGCCAGCGCTCGATCAGCGCCTTGCTCTCGGTGTAGCTGGATTCGGCGGTGTCGACCAGGTAGTCCGGGGCGTTGCGGTCCATCATCACTTTGCCGGCGATCATCCGCAGGTCGAGCTTCTGGGCCACTTCAAAAAACGAATTCACCGATTGCGGGTGCACGCTGCCGAACACCAGTGCGGTGGTGGTGCCGTTGCGCAGCAGTTCCTTGACGAAAATATCGGCCACGGCATCGGCGTGGGCCTTGTCGGCGAACTGGCTTTCGCAGGGGAAGGTGTAGGTGTTGAGCCAGTCCAGCAATTGCTCGCCATAGGCGCCAACCATGCCAGTCTGGGGCAGGTGGATGTGGGTGTCGATCAGGCCGGGGGTGATCAGCGCGTCCGGGTAATGAGTGATTTCGATGTCAGTTGCCAGGGTCGGCAGCAGGTCATGGGCGTGGCCGATGGCACTGATCTGGCCGTTTTCCACCACCAGCAAACCGTCTGCGAAATATTCATAGGACGCCTCGATACCGACTTCGGCCGGGTCGGCGAGGCTGTGGAGCAGGGCGGCGCGGTAGGCTTTGCGTGTCAGGGGCATGGGAATTCTCAACGAGTGTTCAACGGTTCGCCTGGCTGCGGCGCGAGGCCGGCAGCAGCTTGGCAATCGGTTCGGCGCGGGCGGTGTGCTGGCCGAAGTCGGCGTTATAGGTGGCGATGATTTCGCCGGTGATGGAGATGGCGATTTCCACAGGCAACTTGCCTTTGACTTCGCCGATGCCCATCGGGCAACGCATGCGCTGCAAGGTGCTGCTGTCAAAACCACGATCACGCAGGCGATGCTCGAACTTGACCCGTTTGGTCTTCGAGCCGATCAGGCCGAAGTAGGCAAAGTCGTTGCGCTTGAGGATCGCGGCGCTCAGTTCCAGGTCGAGCTGATGGTTGTGGGTCATGACGATGCAGTAGCTGCCGACGGGCAATTCGTCGACTTCATCCAGTGGCTCCTCGGTGACGATCTTGCGCACGCCATGGGGCAGGTGTTCGGGGAATTCCGCCTCCCGTGAGTCGATCCAGCGCACCTTGCAGGGCAGGCTCGCCAGCAGCGGCACCAGGGCACGGCCGACGTGGCCGGCGCCGAACACGGCGATCTGCGCCTGGACCTGGCCCATGGGTTCGAACAACAGTACGGTGACGCCGCCGCAGCACTGGCCCAGGCTCGCACCGAGGCTGAAGCGCTCCAGATGGGTGTTCTGCTGGCCGCTGGCGAGCATGTGCCGGGCGATTTCCATGGCCTTGAATTCCAGGTGTCCGCCACCGATGGTGTCGAACGTCTGGCTGGCGCTGATGACCATCTTCGAACCGGCGTTGCGCGGGGTGGAGCCGAGCTCTTCGATGATCGTCACCAGCACGCACGGTTCACCGCGGGTTTGCAGGTCGGCGAGGGCGCTGATCCAGTTGTACATATTCACCTCGACATCTTTGTTGTCTGTTCCGGCCTCATCGCGAGCAAGCTCGCTCCCACAGGGGATTTGTGAACACCGACCCAATGTGGGAGCGAGCTTGCTCGCGATTGGCCGCGCCGCGGTCTAAAGCGAAGCCAACTCGGTTTCAGCTTCCCCAACCTCCACCGCCCTCAACCCGCGCATCTGCTCACACCCCCACAACACCCGTTCCGGTGTTGCCGGGGCGTCGATGTTCGGTTGGTGCCGGTAATCCCCCAGGCTCGCCACGGCGTCCTTGATGGCGCACCACGCGGCGATGCCGAGCATGAACGGCGGCTCGCCCACGGCCTTGGAGTGGAACACCGTGTCTTCGGGGTTCTTGCGGTTTTCCACCAGCTTGACCCGCAGGTCCAGCGGCATGTCGGCCACGGCGGGGATCTTGTAGCTGGCCGGGCCATTGGTCATCAGCTTGCCCTTGTCGCTCCACACCAGTTCTTCCATGGTCAGCCAGCCCATGCCCTGGATGAAACCACCCTCGACCTGGCCGATGTCGATGGCCGGGTTCAGCGAGGCGCCGACGTCGTGGAGGATGTCAGTGCGCAGCATCTTGTACTCGCCGGTGAGGGTGTCGACGATCACCTCGGCACAGGCCGCGCCATAGGCGTAGTAGTAGAACGGCCGGCCACGGGCCTGGCTGCGGTCGTAGTAGATTTTCGGGGTCTTGTAGAAGCCGGTGCTCGACAGCGAAACCTGGGCGAAATACGCCTGCTGCACCAGCGACTCGAAGGTCAGGATGTGATCGCGCACCCGCACATGGCCGTTGTGGAATTCCACGTCCTCTTCGCTGACCTTGTACTGTCGCGCGGCGAATTCCACCAGGCGCCGCTTGATGGTTTCGGCGGCGTTCTGCGCGGCCTTGCCGTTCAGGTCGGCACCGCTGGAGGCGGCGGTGGGCGAAGTGTTCGGCACCTTGTCGGTGTTGGTCGCGGTGATTTGCACGCGGTCCATTTCCACCTGGAACACCTCGGCCACCACTTGCGCGACCTTGGTGTTCAAACCCTGGCCCATTTCGGTGCCGCCATGGTTCAGGTGGATGCTGCCGTCGGTGTAGACGTGGATCAGCGCCCCGGCTTGGTTGAGGAAACTGGCGGTAAAGGAAATGCCGAATTTGACCGGGGTCAGCGCCAGGCCCTTTTTCAGGATCGGGCTATTGGCGTTGTAGCGACGGATCACTTCGCGGCGTTCGGCGTACTGGCTGCTTTCTTCAAGCTCGGCGGTCATTTCCTCGAGCATGTTGTGCTCGACGGTCTGGTAGTAGTGGGTGACGTTGCGTTCGGTCTTGCCGTAATAGTTGGCCTTGCGCACGGCCAGCGGATCGAGCCCCAGGTGCCGGGCGATGGCATCCATCACCTCTTCGATGGCGACCATGCCTTGGGGCCCGCCGAAACCGCGGTAAGCGGTGTTCGACGCGGTGTTGGTCTTGCAGCGGTGGCCGTTGATGGTCGCATCGCCCAGGTAGTAGGCGTTGTCGGCATGGAACATCGCCCGGTCGACGATCGAGGCCGACAGGTCCGGCGAGCAACCGCAGTTGCCGGCCAGTTCCAGGGCGATGCCGTGCAGGCGTCCGGTGCTGTCGAAGCCGACGTCGTATTCGATGTAGAAGGGGTGGCGCTTGCCGGTCATCAGCATGTCTTCGACACGGGGCAGGCGCATCTTGGTCGGCTGGCCGGTGAGGTGCGCGATGACGGCGCACAGGCAAGCCGGGCTGGCGGCCTGGGTTTCCTTGCCGCCAAAGCCGCCGCCCATGCGGCGCATGTCCACCACGACTTTGTTCATCGACACGCCCAGCACCTCGGCCACCAGTTTTTGCACTTCAGTGGGGTTCTGGGTCGAGCAGTAGACGAGCATGCCGCCGTCTTCGGTGGGCATCACCGAGGAAATCTGGGTTTCCAGGTAAAAGTGTTCCTGGCCGCCGATGTGCAGCGAGCCCTGGATGCGATGCTCGGCGCTCGCCAGTGCCGTGGCCGAATCGCCGCGCTGGTGGGTGTGGCTGTCGAGCACGAAGTGCCGCTTGCGCAGGGCCTCGACCACGTCCAGCACCGGTTCCAGGTCTTCGTATTCGACGATGGCCGCCATCGCCGCCTTGCGCGCGGTGTCCAGGTCCTTGGCGGCGACGGCCAGCACTGGTTGGCCGACGAACTGCACGTCATCGATGGCCAGCAATGGATCACCCGGCAACAGCGGGCCAATGTCCTTCAGGCCAGGGATGTCTTGGTGGGTAATGGCGATGCGCACGCCTTCGAAGGCGTAGCAGGGCGTGGTATCGATGCGAATGATCCGGGCGTGGGCGCGGTCCGACAGCCGGGCATAGACGTGCAACTGGTTCGGAAACTCCAGGCGATCATCGATGTACTGGGCCTCGCCGGACACATGCTTGGCGGCGCTGTCGTGCTTGACGCTGCGGCCCACGCCGGTGGTCAGGTCGCGGGCGAACAGCTCGGCGAGTTCGGCTTGGGTCTTCTCTACGGTGTGATGGTTAGACATAAGCGGTCACCCGAGTCTCGATGTGCGGCGTTTGCAGTTCGATGAAGTATTTGCGCAACAGGTTGCGGGCGCTGAGCAGGCGGTATTCCTTGCTGGCGCGGAAGTCCGACAGCGGCGTGAAGTCTTCGGCCAGTGCGAGGCAGGCGCGTTCGACGCTGCTGTCGGTCCACGGCGCACCGATCAATACCGCTTCGCAATGCTTGGCGCGTTTGGGCGTCGCGGCCATGCCGCCGAAGGCCACGCGGGCGTCGCGGACCACGCCGTTGTCGATGCGCAGGTTGAACGCCGCGCACACGGCGGAAATGTCGTCGTCCAGGCGCTTGGAGACCTTGTAGGCGCGGAACGCCTGTTCGGCGCTGGCCCGTGGCACGATGATCTTTTCGATGAATTCGCTTTCCTGGCGGGCGGTGACCCGGTAGTCGATGAAATAGTCTTCCAGGGCCAGGGTGCGGCGGGTCTGGCCCTTGCACAGCACGATCTGCGCGCCGAGGGCGATCAGCAGGGGCGGCGAGTCGCCAATCGGTGAGGCGTTGCCGATGTTGCCGCCCAGGGTGCCCTGGTTGCGGATCTGCAGCGAGGCGAAGCGCTGCAGCAATTCGCCAAAGTCCGGGTACTCTGCTTTCAGGGCTTCGTAGCAATCGGAGAGGGCGGCGGCGGCGCCGATTTCCAGGCGATTGTCGAAGCGTTCGATACGCTTGAGTTCGGCGACGTTGCCCACGTAGATCATCACCGGCAGTGTGCGGTGAAATTGCGTGACTTCCAGGGCCAGGTCCGTGCCGCCGGCCAGCAGGCGCGCCTGGGGATAGGCATCGTAGAGATCGGCCAGGTCGGCGACGGTCAGCGGCACCAGGCAGCGTTTGTCGCCACTGTTAAGCTCGCCGGTCTCGGTCGGCGCAATGGCTTTGAGGCGGGCGATGGTTTCGGTTTCGCGGGCATCGAACTGGTCTGGCTGCTGGCCACAGCAGGCCTGCTCGGCAGCGGCCAGGATCGGCCGGTAGCCGGTGCAACGGCAGAGATTGCCGGCCAGGGCTTCGTGGGCTTTATGGGCGTCGGGTTGCTCGCTGTTCTTTTGCAGGGCGAACAGCGACATGACGAAGCCCGGTGTGCAGAAGCCGCATTGCGAGCCGTGGCAATCGACCATCGCCTGCTGGACGCTGTGCAGTTGGCCCTGGTGCTTGAGGTCTTCGACGCTGATCAGTTGCTTGCCGTGCAGGGACGAGACGAAGGTCAGGCACGCGTTGAGGCTGCGATAGCGAATGCGTTCGCGGCCATCGGCGTCCGTTTCCAATTCGCCCACCACCACGGTGCACGCGCCACAATCGCCGCTGGCGCAGCCTTCTTTGGTGCCTGGTTTACCAACGTGTTCGCGTAAATAGTTGAGCACGGTCAGGTTCGGGTCCAGGGCGTGCTCGCTACGGAGTTCCTGGTTGAGTAAAAACTGGATCACGGAAGGCCTCGCAGACTCATTATTGTTGTATCGACGTGGGCTGAATTTATCAGTTCTGACTTTTCGGTCAACGATTTTCTGACTTAAAGGTCAAGAAATTCCACTTGGTCGATGAACAACGATCTATGGACACTGTAGAACCCTGTGGGAGCCGAGCTTGCTCGCGATGACAGCGGTACATTCAGTATGGATGCAAGATGACAGACCGCTATCGCGAGCAAGCTCGCTCCCACAGGTTCTTCCACAGGTTCTGTTTCAGCAGGAAAGCTCAAACTTTTTTTGCTTGAATCGTGCCAAAAACCCGGTACAGGCCCTGCGCCATGACGTATCGAGTGCGCTACACTGCGCCGCTTGTGCAAATCGAAGAGTTTGAAGGACAACCATGACGTTCAAGGCCCCGGACAGCCTCGCCGAGCAAATCGCCCATCACCTCGCCGAACGCATCATTCGCGGTGAAATGAAACCGGGAGAGCGCATCCAGGAGCAGAAGGTCACGCTGGCACTCAACGTCAGCCGCGGCTCGGTCCGCGAGGCCTTGCTGATCCTGGAACGACGCCACTTGATCGCGATCCTGCCGCGCCGTGGCGCCCACGTCACCGAACTCACCGAACACAAGGTGCGCAGCCTCTGCACGCTGATGAGCGAGCTGTACATCCTGCTGGGCAACGCCGTGGCCCATGGCTGGAAAGAGCAGGCCGACATGGCGCCGTTCGTAGCGATCCAGCAGCGTCTCAACGACGCCTACGCGCGCCAGGACATCCGTACCTTCGTCGATGAAAGCTTCAGCGTGATGCGCGCCGCCTATCCCTTTGCCGACAACCCGTACTTGCAGGAAACCGTCGAGAACCTGCAACCGGCCATGAGCCGTGCCTATTTCCTGGCCCTGGACCAGCGCAAGGCGGAAATGAGCGAGTTCCTCGACCTGTTCCAGCGCCTGCTCGCCGCTGTGCTGGCCCGTGATTTACCGCAGATCCGCATCGTGCTCACGGCCTACGCCCAGCGCAGTTGCGACCTGGTGGTCTCTGCCTTGACGAAGGCCTGAACGTGCGGCTCAAGTGCATCAAGCTGGCGGGGTTCAAATCCTTCGTCGACCCGACCACGGTGAACTTCCCCAGTAACATGGCGGCGGTGGTCGGGCCCAATGGTTGCGGCAAGTCGAACATCATCGATGCCGTGCGTTGGGTGATGGGCGAGAGCTCGGCCAAGAACCTGCGCGGCGAGTCGATGACCGACGTCATCTTCAACGGCTCCACCAGCCGCAAGCCGGTGAGCCAGGCCAGCATCGAGCTGGTGTTCGATAACTCCGACGGTACCCTGGTCGGCGAATACGCGGCGTATGCGGAAATCTCCATTCGTCGCAAAGTGACCCGCGACAGCCAGAACAGCTATTTCCTCAACGGCGCCAAGTGCCGGCGTCGCGACATCACCGATATCTTCCTCGGTACCGGCCTGGGCCCGCGCAGCTACTCGATCATCGAACAGGGCATGATCTCCAAGCTGATCGAGGCCAAGCCCGAAGACCTGCGCAACTTCATCGAAGAAGCCGCCGGTATTTCCAAATACAAGGAGCGGCGGCGCGAGACTGAAAACCGCATTCGTCGCACCCACGAGAACCTCGCGCGCCTGACCGATCTGCGCGAAGAACTCGAACGCCAACTCGAGCGTTTGCACCGTCAGGCCGAGGCCGCGAAGAAGTACCAGGAATACAAGGGTGAGGAGCGCCAGCTCAAGGCCCAGCTGTCGGCCCTGCGCTGGCAAGCGTTGAACGAGCAGGTCGGCCAGCGTGAGGCGATCATCGGCAACCAGGAAGTCAGCTTCGAAGCCCTGGTGGCCGAGCAACGCAACGCCGACGCCGCCATCGAACGCCTGCGTGACGGACACCACGACCTGTCCGAGCGCTTCAATCTGGTGCAGGGGCGCTTCTATTCCGTGGGGGGCGACATCGCCCGGGTCGAGCAGAGCATCCAGCATGGTCAACAACGACTGCGGCAGTTGCAGGATGACTTGAAGGAAGCCGAGCGGGCGCGCCTGGAAACCGAATCGCACCTGGGTCACGACCGCACGCTGCTGCTGACCCTTGGCGAAGAACTGGACCGGCTCACGCCAGAGCAGGAAATCACCAGCGCCGCCGCCGAAGAGGCCGCCGCAGCCCTGGAGGAAGCCGAGCTGACCATGCACGGCTGGCAAGAGCAGTGGGACAGTTTCAACCTGACCTCGGCCGAGCCGCGGCGCCAGGCTGAAGTCCAGCAGTCGCGCATCCAGCAGTTGGAAACCAGCATGGAGCGCCTGGCCGAACGTCAGCGCCGCCTGTCCGAAGAGCGCGCCTTGCTCGCGGCGGATCCGGAGGACGCGGCGATTCTGGATCTGAGCGAGCAACTGGCGGCCAGTGAAGCCACCCTCGAAGACTTGCAGGCCAGCGAAGATGCCCAGGTCGAACGGCTCGAGCAACTGCGCCAGGCCTTGCAACTGGCCTTGCAGAACCAGCAGCAGGGCCAGGGCGAATTGCAGCGACTCAATGGACGCCTGGCCTCGCTGGAAGCCCTGCAGCAAGCCGCGCTGGACCCAGGCACCGGCACCGCCGAATGGCTGCGCGATCAGCATCTGGCCGAGCGTCCGCGACTGGCCGAGGGCCTGAAGGTCGATGCCGGTTGGGAGCTGGCGGTGGAAACCGTGCTGGGTGCCGATCTGCAGGCGGTGCTGGTGGATGACTTTGGCGGCTTCGATTTGTCGGGTTTCACCCAGGGCGATCTGCGCCTGCTCAGCCCGGCTGACGACGGCGTACGAATCCCCGGCAGCTTGCTGGACAAGGTCGAGGCCCAGGTTGACCTGTCGCCCTGGCTGGGGCAGGTCAAACCGGTGGACAGTCTTGAGCAAGCCTTGGCCCTGCGTGGGCAATTGGCGGTC
Organism: Pseudomonas sp. A-RE-22; assembly: GCF_019956035.1. NCBI lineage: Bacteria > Pseudomonadati > Pseudomonadota > Gammaproteobacteria > Pseudomonadales > Pseudomonadaceae > Pseudomonas > Pseudomonas sp. A-RE-22. The sequence goes on along the minus strand of NZ_JAHBCZ010000077.1, from coordinate 86,965 downwards.
GGCGAAAGCCTGATCAGCCGTGACGGGTATTGGGTCGGCCGGCATTTCCTGCGGGTACGCCGGGCCAGCGAAGCCGAGAGCGGCATGCTTGCCCGTGGTCAGGAAATCCAGCGCCTGAGCGAAGAGCGCGAAGAGCGCGAGGCCAGCGTCGAAGCCCTGGAAACCGAATTGCAGAACCTGCGGGCGCAACAGCGTCAGCAGGAGAACGGCCGCGAACACCTGCGGCGGCTATTGCAGGATGAAGCGCGCCAGCAAGGCGAGCTCAAGGCGCAGTTGTCGGCCGGCAAGGCCAAGGTTGAACAGCTGGCGCTGCGCCGCACCCGCCTGGAAGAAGAAATCGCCGAACTGGGCGAGCAGCGGGCGTTGGAGCACGAACAGATCGGCGAGGCGCGCTTGCAACTGCAGGAAGCCCTCGATGCCATGGCGCTGGACACCGAGCAGCGCGAACTGCTGCTGGCCCAGCGCGACAGCCTGCGCGAGCGCCTGGACCGGGTGCGTCAGGAAGCACGCCAGCACAAGGACCATGCCCATCAGTTGGCGGTGCGCCTGGGCTCGCTCAAGGCTCAGCACGATTCCACGCGCCAGGCGTTGGAACGGCTGGAAATGCAGTCCGAACGCCTGACCGAAAAACGCGAGCAGTTGAGCCTCAATCTGGAGGAGGGTGAAGCGCCGCTGGAGGAGCTGCGCCTCAAGCTCGAAGAGTTGCTCGACAAGCGCATGAGCGTCGACGAAGAGCTCAAGACGGCGCAGATCGCCCTGGAGGACGCCGACCGTGAACTGCGCGACGCCGAAAAGCGCCGCAGCCAGGCCGAGCAGCAATCGCAACTGATTCGCGGCCAGATGGAACAGCAGCGCATGGAGTGGCAGGCCCTGACGGTGCGGCGCAAAGCCTTGCAGGACCAGTTGCTGGAAGACGGCTACGACCTCGACGGCGTGCTGGCCACCCTGGTGGCCGGGGCGAACGAGAAGGACGCCGAGGAGGAGCTGGAACGCATTGCCCAGCGCATCCAGCGCCTGGGGGCAATCAACCTGGCGGCCATCGACGAGTACCAGCAGCAGTCCGAGCGCAAGCGCTACCTGGACGCTCAGAACGACGATCTGGTGGAGGCGCTGGAGACCCTGGAAAACGTCATTCGCAAGATCGACAAGGAAACCCGCAATCGCTTCAAGGATACCTTTGATCAGATCAACGGCGGTTTGCAGGCACTTTTCCCAAAAGTTTTCGGTGGCGGCAGCGCTTACTTGGAACTGACGGGCGAAGATTTACTCGATACAGGGGTGACAATCATGGCGCGTCCTCCTGGCAAGAAGAACAGCACCATCCATTTGCTCTCCGGTGGCGAAAAGGCGCTGACCGCGTTGGCCCTGGTCTTTGCCATCTTCAAATTGAACCCGGCGCCGTTCTGCATGCTCGACGAAGTCGACGCACCACTGGACGACGCCAACGTAGGCCGTTACGCACGGCTGGTGAAGGAGATGTCTGAAACGGTGCAGTTCATCTACATCACCCACAACAAGATCGCCATGGAAATGGCCGATCAGTTGATGGGGGTGACCATGCATGAGCCGGGCTGTTCGCGGCTGGTGGCGGTGGATGTGGAGGAGGCCATGGCAATGGTGGATGCCTGAAGAACGGTTTGTAGGGCTTCTACTTGGAACGCTGTAGGTATTTTTTACCCTGGGGCCTGTTGTTCAAATCACAGATTGGACACAAGCCTGTGCGACAGACGGTGTAAAGTTATCTTTGGTCGTGCTAGTTTAATGTCAATTTTTCGTATGCGTGGGCAAAACGCCATTCAGAACATAGAGTTGGCGCCACGTTTTAAAGCGGTTTGCAAATAGCTAAGCCCCTTATTTTTCAGCATTTTTATAGAGGCACGGGATTACATGGAAATCGGTCTGCGCGAGTGGCTGATCGTCATCGGCATCATTGTCATTGCCGGTATTCTTTTCGACGGCTGGCGCCGCATGCGCGGCGGTAAGGGGAAACTGAAGTTTCGCCTGGACCGCAGCCTTTCGAACCTGCCCGATGAGGATGACAGCGCCGAACTGCTAGGCCCGCCCCGGGTGCTGGACACCCACAAGGAGCCGCAGCTGGACGAACACGACTTGCCGTCGATGAGCGCGCCTGCCCGTGAGCCACGGGAGTCGAGTTCCAAGCGCGGCAAGCGCAACAGCGAGCCGTCCCAGGGTGATTTGAACCTGAACCTCGACCTGGATGGTGGCCCGAGCTTCAGCAGTCGCGACAGCGATTTCCCGGACGAGAACAAAACCTCGAGCGCCGACAAAGACCAGGCCCAGGCTGAAGAAGTGCTGGTGATCAGCGTGATCTGCCGCGACCCGGCCGGCTTCAAGGGCCCGGCGTTGCTGCAGAACATCCTGGAAAGCGGCCTGCGTTTCGGCGAGATGGACATTTTCCATCGTCACGAGAGCATGGCCGGCAACGGCGAGGTGCTGTTCTCCATGGCCAACGCCGTCAAGCCTGGCGTGTTCGACCTGGATGACATCGATCATTTCAGCACGCCGGCGGTGAGTTTCTTCCTCGGCCTGCCGGGCCCGCGTCATCCCAAGCAGGCCTTCGACGTGATGGTGGCCGCGGCTCGCAAGCTGTCCCAGGAGCTCAATGGCGAACTCAAGGATGACCAGCGCAGTGTGCTGACTGCCCAGACCATCGAGCACTATCGCCAGCGCATCGTCGAATTCGAGCGCCGGGCATTGACCCAGAAGCGCTGAGGCCAAAGATCGCTGGCCTGCAGGAGCTGACGAGTGCAGCTCCTGCACGCGATCGAAGTATTGAGAATGAGCAGCCTAGGCTGCTCTTTTGCTTTATGAGAGAACACCCATGAACGCCGTTGAAACCCGCATCCAACAGCTGCGCACCGAGCTGGATCAGCACAACTACCGCTATCACGTCCTCGACGAACCGAGCATCCCGGACGCCGAGTACGACCGCTTGTTCCACGAGCTCAAGGCCCTGGAAGAGCAACACCCGGAGCTGGTGACCAGCGATTCCCCGACCCAGCGCGTCGGCAGCGTGGCGCTGTCGGCGTTTAGCCAGGTGCGTCACGAGATCCCGATGCTCAGCCTGGGCAACGCCTTCGACGAAACCACCATGCGCGAATTCGACCGGCGGGTGACCGAAGGCCTCGATCTGCCCATGGGCGATTTGCTGGGCGGTGGCGCGGCGGTGGAATACAGCTGCGAGCCGAAACTCGATGGCCTGGCGGTCAGCCTGTTGTATCAGGACGGCATGCTGGTGCGCGGAGCCACGCGCGGTGATGGCACCACGGGCGAAGACATCAGCGTCAACGTGCGTACCGTGCGCAATATTCCCCTCAGGCTGCAGGGCAGCGGCTGGCCGCCATTGCTGGAAGTGCGCGGCGAGGTGTACATGTCCAAGGCCGGCTTCGAGCGCCTCAACGCTACGCAACTGGAAGCGGGTGGCAAGACCTTCGCCAACCCGCGCAACGCGGCGGCGGGGAGCCTGCGCCAGCTGGATTCGAAGATCACCGCCAACCGCCCGCTGGAATTCTGCTGCTACGGTATCGGCCAGGTGACCGCGGACATTGCCGATACCCACATCGGCAATCTCAAGCAGCTCAAGGCCTGGGGCTTGCCCATCAGCCGTGAATTGAAGCTGGCCCACGGCATTGACGAATGCCTGGATTACTACCGCGACATCGGTGAGCGGCGCAACGCGTTGCCGTATGAAATCGACGGGGTGGTGTTCAAGGTCAACAGCATCGCTTCTCAGCGCGAACTGGGTTTCCGCGCTCGGGAACCACGCTGGGCCATCGCTCATAAATTCCCGGCCTCTGAAGAACTCACCGAGTTGCTGGACGTCGAGTTCCAGGTCGGCCGCACTGGCGCCGTGACGCCCGTGGCGCGCCTCAAACCGGTCAAGGTCGCTGGCGTGACCGTGGCCAACGCCACGTTGCACAACATGGACGAAGTGGCGCGCCTGGGCCTGATGATCGGCGACACCGTGATCATCCGCCGTGCCGGCGACGTGATCCCGCAAGTGGTGCAAGTGATCACCGAGCGCCGCCCGGACGATGCCCGCCCTGTGGAGATCCCCCGGCAGTGTCCGGTGTGTGGTTCCCATGTCGAGCGCACGCAACTGATCAAGCGCAGCAAGGGCCGTGAAACCATCAGCGAAGGTGCGGTGTACCGTTGCGTCGGTCGCCTGGCCTGTGGCGCGCAGCTCAAGCAGGCGATCATTCATTTCGTGTCGCGCCGGGCCATGGACATCGAGGGCCTGGGCGAGAAGAGCGTCGAGCAACTTGTGGATGAGGGGCTGGTGGGTTCGCCCGCCGATCTGTATGCCCTGACCTTCGAGCAGGTGGTCGACCTGGAAGGTTTCGCCGAACTGTCGAGCAAGAACTTGCTGGCGGCCATCGTCGACAGCAAGAAGCCGAGCCTGGCGCGTTTCATCTACGCCCTCGGTATCCCGGACGTGGGCGAGGAGACCGCCAAGGTCCTGGCTCGCTCTCTTGGTTCGCTGGAGCGCGTACAAGCGGCTTTGCCCCAGGTACTCACCTACCTGCCCGACGTCGGCCTGGAAGTGGCCCACGAGATCCACAGCTTCTTCGAAGATCCACACAACCGCCAGGTGATCAAGGACCTGCTGCACCACGGCCTGGAGATCCAGGACCAGGGCGAGTTGGGCGCCGAGTTCTCTGCCAGCACGACCCTGGGTGGCTTTCTCGACAAACTGAACATCCCCTCGGTCGGGCCGGGAGGGGCGCAGAAACTGGCAGACAAGTTCGGTTCACTCGAGGCGGTGATGAACGCTGACTGGCTGGACATGCGCCAGGCGTTGCCGGAAAAGCAGGCCAACGCCGTGCGCGAGTTTTTCGCCGTTGCCGCCAACCGTCAGCAGGCCGAGGCAGCGGAGCAACAGTTGCGCGACTTTGGCATGCATTGGCAGAGCGAGAAGAAGGTCGTCGAAGGCTTGCCCGAGGCAGGTCACACCTGGGTGCTGACCGGTTCGCTGGAGTTGATGAGTCGCGACGTCGCCAAGGACAAGCTGGAGAGCCTGGGGGCCAAGGTCGCCGGTTCCGTGTCGGCGAAAACCCACTGCGTGGTGGCGGGGCCGGGTGCCGGTTCGAAATTGACCAAGGCCAATGAGCTGGGGCTCAAGGTGCTGGATGAAGAGGCGTTTGTCGTCTTTCTGAGTCAGCATGGCATCACGGTTTAGCCGGGTTGGCTCTTGTGGCGAGGGAGCTTGCTCCCTCGCCACGGTTTATCGGGCACTATGACGCAACGCGTGGGAACGATCATGGAAGTGGGGTGATCTAGTCTTGCAGGCTCCAGGGAGAGATCGCCATGTACCGCTTCTTCGAACAACTGAGCTCACGCATCGCCGCGCCGTTCCTGGGCGATCGGTCACGTAACAGCAAGGTCTGGCCGTGCCGCTGTGGCCAGTCGTTGTTTTTTCGCAATAGCCAATGCCTGGCCTGCCTGGCGGCGCTGGGTTATCAACCTGAGCAGAGTCGCCTGACGTCCTTGCAACCCGGCGAGCAAGCCGGGACCTGGACCCTGGACGCCGATCCCCAAGCCGGGCTGTTCCGCCGTTGCGCCAACCTCGACACTGCGGCGGCCTGCAATTGGCTGCTGCCGGACAATGGGCGCGATACCCTGTGCATCGCCTGTAGCCTGAACCGTACTATTCCCGACCTGTCGATCCCGGAAAATCCCGAACGCTGGCGCAAGGTCGAGACCGCCAAGCGTCGTCTGGTCGCGCAGTTGATTACTTTCGGCTTGCCGGTCATCCCGAAAACCGTCGACGAAAATATCGGCTTGGCGTTTGATTTCATCGGTGTCGATCCCGACGGCACGCCACCCACCACCGGTCACGCCAGCGGACTGATCACCCTCGACATCAAGGAAGCTGACGATGCCCATCGCGAATACGTGCGCCAGCAGATGCGCGAGCCGTATCGCACCTTGCTCGGGCATTTCCGGCATGAGGTGGGGCACTACTACTGGGACCGGCTGGTCGCCAACAGCCATTGGCTCGAGGCTTTTCGCGAGCTGTTCGGCGATGAGCGCGCCAGCTACGCCGACGCCCTGGAGCAGCACTACCAGCAAGGCGCGCCGCTGGACTGGCAAACCCGCTACGTCAGCGCCTATGCCACCATGCACCCGTGGGAGGACTGGGCCGAAACCTGGGCCCATTACCTGCACATGATGGACGCGGTGGACACCGCCCTGGGTTTCGGCATGAGCGCTCGGGAAATGGATTTCGACTACCAGCCGTTCCCGCCCGAGACCTTGTACGACGCCGAACATGCAGGCGGTGCGGCTTTTCTTTCGTTCGTCAACGCCTGGATCGAACTGGCTGGCATGCTCAACGAACTGTCCCGCAGCATGGGCCAGCCGGATTTCTACCCGTTCGTCGTGCCGGCTGCCGTCATCACCAAGCTGCATTTCATCCACCTGGTGATCCAGGAAGAGGGTGGTCGGGCGGATGAGGTGTTGTTGTAGTTCTGTGAGAGCAGCCTGCATCCATGCCTGATGTGCCGACATCATCGCGAGCAAGCTTTGCTCCCACAGCAAGTGCTTGAACATCTTCAGTTTTTTAATCCGGCACGAACGGTTGTAACTTCTTGCCAGATAGGTACAATGGCGCGGCTCGCCGTCAGGCGGGCGTCGTTATGGTGACCCCATCGGTCCCCCCGCAACGATTACCCGTGAACCTGGTCAGATCCGGAAGGAAGCAGCCACAGCGGGAACATTGTGTGCCGGGGTGTGGCTGGTGGGGTTGCCTCCATAACGCCCAAACCTTCGTTCGCAAGGTTTGTCAAATTCCAATCATTTCTTTTGTTTCGCTGATCGATATCGGTCATTGCTTTCTGCTATCCGGATTTTGCCGCGGCCAGGGCAAACGAGTGCTGAAGGGGAAGTCCGGCCCGTCCTGCATCGACGGACCGAGTTCCTATCGTAGACCGATTGGATCAGTATTGAGCTTTCACATACTCAGCAATCGGCTCATGCAGCAAATCCTGTGGATGATCCCCGCCAAAGGTCGCCCATTTGCTTTTGCCGGACAGGACCGAGGACCCCAGCGGCTGCTCTCCTGTCGGGCCATAAATGGCGAGTTTTACTTCAATCTTGTCGGGAAGCCCCGACCATTCTGTGGCGCGTTCTTCCCAATGCAGGATTTCCGGGATGACGTAGTAACCAGAAGGTCCGTTCTGTCTCAGGCAGCTCAATTCACGGCACGCGCCCATTACCGTCACGCGGTTGGTGTAATAAGAAAAGGCCGTTTTAACGGCGGCAGCTGTCATATCGCCGGATGCCGGGTAAGGCGTTGTTTCGTAGCTGCCGTCGACCGGTGTGGCGATGGTGACGGGCATTTGTCGATCAAGTTTTGCCTGGTTGGAGAATACGTCTTGCTGTGCGTATTTGGCGGTGCAGCCGGTAGCGAGTATCGAGACAAGAATGATCGAAAATTTATGCACAGTGTCCCCTTGGATTTTATTGTGTCGACGAGTCATAGGCGCCATAGGGACGCAGGAATCAGCGCGTTGATAGTCGAGGTTCGTAGCTGGCGATGTCAACGTGACATTATGTCTTGCGTCACCCTCGGAATTAGTCGAGCGGGCAAACGAACGCCAAAGAAAAGCCCGGCCTGCCTCCCCTCGGCAGCCCCGGCTTCTCTTTCACATCTGCATCAAGGCTTGGACAAGGCCTGGTCGACCGCCGCGATCAGCTTGCCCAGGTCCTTGGAGGTGGCTTTGTGTATGACGCCGAACAGATACGCCCGCTGTTCGTCCTCATCGCCCATGTCGGCAAAAAAGGCTTTCAGTTGTACATCCAGCACATTGGCAAGCAGGAACAAGGCTTCGACGCTGGGGGTGTAGGTGCCGGTTTCGAAGCGGCTGATGGTTTTGGGGTCAAAACCGGTTTTTTCGCCAAGTTCAGCCTGAGTAAGCCCCGCTACTTTGCGGTAGCGTCTGATGGCTGGACCCAAACTTGAAATTTGCATCGCTTAATTCCCATTTAGAATCAAGAACTTAACGATAGATTTTCGCATTAGACAACCGCGTGATCCATCACCTTGCTTTGCAAAGTGTGATGTGTTTCGTAGAATCGGCCTTTGGCACGGGTATTTGGTGACTTGCTTCAGAAGCCGGGGTGTGTGCAAAGACCGGGCCTTGCGTTTCTTGCCGCGATACACGGCAAGGGCTGAAGCTCTCCCTTAGCACCGCCAGGGCCCGCGCTCCAGCTTCCCTCAAAGTGTTTGAGCCTAGTTGATTTTCGCCTGTCTTGAAGGCGGTGCAACCGCGCGCGACAAATGAGCCTGACTCATGGATGACTGCTTCGATGGATAAGAAGTACCGCAGAGCCGTTGACGCCGCCGCGATTTTTTCCGAAACCGATCTGAGCGGGCGCATCACCTACGTCAACGATCAATTTTGCAGCCTTTTTGGTTACCGGCGCGATGAGTTGTTGGGTGTGAACCATCGCCTGCTCAATTCCGGCCAGCACCCTGACGAGTTCTTCGGCGCCATGTGGCGCACCATTGCCCTGGGCCAGGTCTGGAAAGGGGAAATCTGCAACCGGGCCAAGGACGGTACGCTGCACTGGGTCGACACGACCCTGGTACCAGTGATCGATGACGATACAGGACAAATCGAACGCTACCTGGCAATTCGCTTCGATGTCAGCGAAAAGCGTCGCCTGCTGCATTCCCTGCAATGGCGGGTTGGTCACGATGTGTTGACCGGGTTGCCCAACCGCACTTATCTGTCCGATCTGCTGGACCAGGCCCTGGAGTTTTCCCGTGCGGAAAACTTGCCTCTGGCGGTGTGCATGCTCGACCTCGATGGCTTCAAGGCGGTCAATGACGGTTATGGTCATGCCAGTGGCGATCGGCTGTTGGTGGAGGTCGCCAGGCGCCTGCGCAGTATCGTGCGTGGCGAGGACGTGGTGGCGCGGCTGGGTGGGGACGAGTTCGTGCTGGTGCTGCGCCATGTGCGTGGGATGGATGAGTTGCATGCCGCGTTGAGCCGGGTGTTGATCGCCGTTTCCATGCCGTATGGCATTGACGGTAAGGACATCAAGGTCTTCGCCAGCATTGGCGTCACATTGTTCCCATGGGATAACGACGACGCCGAGACCTTGTTGCGCCACGCCGACCAGGCGATGTACGTGGCCAAGCAAAGCGGTCGCAATCGTTTCCACTTGTTCGATGTGTCCCGGGACAAGGAAGTGCGAGCCACTTACCAGACCGTCGAGCGGGTCCGCCAGGCACTGGCCGGTAACGAGTTGCGGCTGCATTTCCAGCCCAAGGTCAACATGCGTCATGGCACCGTGGTCGGCATGGAGGCGCTGCTGCGCTGGAAGCATCCGCAACGTGGCCTGGTGCCGCCACGGGAGTTCCTGCCGCTGGTGGAAGAGACCGACCTGATTGTCGAGATCGGCGAGTGGGTCATGGAGCAGGTACTGACCCAGTTGCAGCAATGGCAGCAAGCGGGGCAGGGCTGGCCGGTGAGCATCAATATCTCGGCGCGGCATTTCCAGCGGGCGGATTTTGTCGAGCGGTTGCGACAGGTGTTGGAACGGCATCCGGCGGTACCGCCACGCCTGTTGGATCTGCAGATTGTCGAATCGGTCGCATTGGAAAACCTTGCCCACGTCAGCGCCTGCCTCCAGGCCTGCCATGCCTTGGGCGTGGGGTTTTCTCTGGGTGGTTTCGGCACGGGCTACTGCTCGCTCAACGACCTCAAGCACTTGCGCACGCAAACCATCAAGATCGACAAGACCTTTGTTCGCGACATTCTCCATGATCGCGACGACCTGGCACTGACCGAAGCGGTGATCGGCCTGGCCCGGGCGTTTGGCCGTGAGGTGGTCGCCGAAGGGTTGGACAGCCTTGAGCATGGCCAACTGTTGCTGAACCTGGGCTGTGAGGTGGCACAAGGTTATTTCATCGCCCGGCCCATGCCGCCCGAACGGATACCCGGCTGGGTGCAGGGGTTCATCCCGCCGTCGCAATGGCAGCAGCGGCCAGGCGATCAGGGGGAGGGGGCCTCGCTCCTGGCCTGCGATGCGTCACTGCGGCCCGTGTAAAGCTGGATGATCGCGTCGATCTCCCCGGAGGTTTTCATGTTCAACAGGGTCCTCAGAATGCGTTGTGCTGGAATGTTCGGATCGTTGCGCACATAACAGCTCAACTGCTGTTCCTGAAGCACTGCCACCTCATGGAGTTGCCGATCAGCGGTATGACGTTGATTGAACCAGTCCAGCGCCCATTGGTTGCTGATCCCGTAGCGATAACGCCCGGCCAGCAGTTTCGCCAGCACTTGTTCCTGGCTGCGGGCGTCGTCGCGGTGCAGTTGGCTGCGGTCGAACAAGGGTTGCAAGGTCGGGTAGGTATAGCCGAGCACCGTGCCGATGGGCTGTTCCGGCAACGTGGCTAGTGTGACCGCCGCAGGGGCGCTTGCCGTGGCGACGAGCAGGTCGCGCTGGAAAAACAACGGGACGCTCCATAGGTAATCGCCACTGTCCTTTACCCAGTCGGGGCTGACGTAGCAACGCATGTCGATCTCGCCGTGTTTCATGGCGCCGTCCAGCCGGGCGCGGGATAGGACATGGAATTGCGCCGGCAGTCCCATCCGGGTCGCCAGGCTGGTCATTATGTCGGGAAGGATGCCCTGGGTCGGGCGACCCCGTTCGATCTGCACCATGGGCATCGCCCAGCCGTCGGTAACGGCAAAACGCAAAGGTACTTCATCAGCAAAACAACCTGTACCCAACAACAGCAAAGCCCCCATGGCTGAGCGCATAAACTCTCCTGACTGTGCAAAACCGCGTCGACAACCGAGTCCCTGATCCAATCTTAGTCAGATTAGACGAGCACACCGGATGCAATTTCGCCCCTGCTCCGCTAGCATTAGCCGCTTATGTTCCTTCGATGCGACGGTTTTCGATGAGTTATCAGGTTCTTGCACGTAAATGGCGTCCGCGCTCGTTCCGCGAAATGGTCGGCCAGACCCATGTGCTCAAGGCCCTGATCAATGCCTTGGACAGCCAGCGGCTGCACCATGCCTACCTGTTCACCGGCACCCGCGGCGTGGGCAAGACCACCATCGCGCGGATCATTGCCAAGTGCCTGAACTGTGAAACCGGCATTACCTCCACGCCCTGCGGCGAGTGTTCGGTCTGCCGGGAAATCGACGAGGGCCGTTTCGTCGACCTGATCGAGATCGACGCCGCCAGCCGTACCAAGGTCGAAGACACCCGCGAGCTGCTCGACAACGTGCAGTACGCGCCGAGCCGTGGGCGCTTCAAGGTCTACCTGATCGACGAAGTGCACATGCTCTCCAGCCATTCCTTCAATGCGCTGCTCAAGACCCTTGAGGAGCCGCCGCCCTACGTCAAGTTCATCCTGGCGACCACCGACCCGCAGAAACTTCCTGCAACGATTTTGTCGCGGTGCCTGCAGTTCTCCCTGAAGAACATGACGCCGGAACGGGTCGTCGAGCACCTGACGCATGTACTGGGCGTCGAGAACGTGCCCTTCGAGGACGATGCGCTGTGGCTGTTGGGCCGCGCCGCCGATGGTTCGATGCGCGACGCCATGAGCCTGACCGACCAGGCCATCGCTTTCGGTGAAGGCAAGGTCATGGCCGCGGATGTCCGGGCCATGCTCGGTACCCTCGATCACGGCCAGGTCTATGACGTTTTGCATGCGCTGATCGAAGGCGACGCGAAGGCGTTGCTCGAAGCGGTGCGTCACCTGGCCGAGCAGGGCCCGGACTGGAATGGCGTGCTCTCGGAAATTCTCAATGTGCTGCACCGGGTCGCCATCGCCCAGGCCTTGCCTGATGGCGTCGACAACGGCCACGGCGACCGTGATCGCGTACTGGCCCTGGCCCAGGCGTTGCCGGCCGAAGACGTGCAGTTCTATTACCAGATGGGTCTGATTGGTCGTCGCGACCTGCCCCTGGCACCGGATCCGCGCGGCGGCTTTGAAATGGTCCTGCTGCGAATGCTGGCGTTCCGGCCAGCCGATACGACGGACGTCCCGAGGCAAGCGCTAAAGCCAGTGGGGATCAGCCAGGCCACAGCTGATTCCGCCAAGCCAGTGGCTGCCGCGCCCGTCGTTGCGCCGGCAGTGGCTTCGGCTCCGGTAGCGCCGGCACCTGTGGCAGCACCGGCTCCGACACCCGTTGTCGCGGCCCCTGAGCCAGAACCTGAACCGGTCGTCGAGGCGCTGCCCGAACCGGTCGCTGAAGCCGTTGTCGATCTGCCCTGGAACGATCCGATCGAGCCCGAGGTTGTCCAGCAACCTGCCGTGGAGCCGGTCCTGGAGACCATCGCCGAGCAACCCGAGTTGCCGCCGATGCCTTTGCCGACGCCCGACAGTGTGGTGCCCGATGCACCGGAGTGGGTCGCCGCGCCGGTGCCCGAACCAACAGTGGCCGACGTCGATGTCGCCACGCCAGGCCTCGATCAGGACGACGAACCGCCGCTGGACGAGGATTACATCGAGCCAGACATGGATTCGGCCTACAGCTACCTGGACGACCTGGCCAGTGAGCACGCCGCTGAGCCGGCCCCGGAGCCCGAGCCGGAACCCGCGGCGATGCCGGCCACCGGGCTGGCCCTGCAATGGCTGGAGCTGTTTCCTAAACTGCCGATCAGCGGCATGACCGGCAGTATTGCCGCCAACTGCACGCTGATGGCCGTGGAAGGCGACCACTGGCTGCTGCACCTGGACCCGGCCCACAGCGCACTGTTCAACGCGACCCAGCAACGTCGCCTCAACGATGCGCTGAACCAGTATCACCAGCGCACCCTGACGCTGACCATCGAGCTGATCAAGCCCGAGCAGGAGACCCCGGCCCAGGCCGCGTCCCGGCGCCGTGCCGACCGTCAGCGCGAAGCCGAGGAGTCGATCCACGGTGATCCATTCATCCAGCAGATGATGCAACAGTTCGGCGCCGTGGTCCGTCACGATACTATCGAACCTGTCGAGGCCCCGGTCACCCAGGGCTCATAACTGAAGGCGCCGGGCCGAACGGGCCGGGCGCGTTGTTTATCCAAGTACTTTCGAGGTGATTCCCATGATGAAAGGTGGCATGGCCGGCCTGATGAAGCAGGCGCAGCAAATGCAGGAAAAAATGGCCAAGATGCAGGAAGAACTGGCCAACGCCGAAGTCACCGGCAAGTCCGGCGGCGACATGGTGACCGTGGTCATGACCGGTCGCCACGACATCAAGCGCGTCAGCATCGACCCAAGCGTGGTCGAAGGCATGAGCGAAGACGACAAGGAAATGCTCGAAGCCCTGTTCGCCGCCGCCGTCAATGACGCGGTGCGCAAGATCGAAGCCAACAGCCAGGACAAGATGTCTGGCATGACGGCCGGCATGCAACTGCCGCCGGGCATGAAACTGCCGTTCTGATTCGCCATCCCGGTCGGGATGGGCTACACACAATGCCAGGCATCGCGCCTGGCATTTTTGTTTCTGTCTAGGGCGAGCGAAACCTTGCCTATGGGAGCAAGCCTTGCTCCCACAAGTACCCGCTGAACAAACATCGAACGCCGCCCCCTCGGCAATGGTCTGCTCCCTATACGTGCCACTCAACGATCAAGGAGACGCTTCCATGTCACAAGCATCGACCTCCAACCAGCGCATCGTCCTTGCCTCCCGTCCTCACGGCGCCCCAACCGCGGACAATTTCCGCCTGGAGCACGTGACGCTGCCGGACCTGGCGCAGGGGCAGATCCTGCTCAAGACGCAGTTTTTGTCCTTGGACCCTTACATGCGCGGGCGAATGAGTGACGCGCCTTCCTACGCTGCTCCGGTAAAAATCGACGAGGTGATGACCGGCGGCGCCGTGAGCCGCGTGGAGCGCTCGATGCACCCGAAATTCCAGGAGGGTGATCTGGTGGTGGGGGCCACCGGTTGGCAGAGCCACGGCATCAGCGACGGGCGCAACGTGATGCCCGTCCCTTCGGGGCTGCCGAGCCCGTCGATGGCCCTGGGTGTGCTGGGCATGCCGGGCATGACCGCTTACATGGGGCTGATGGACATTGGCCAGCCCAAGGCCGGGGAAACCCTGGTGGTCGCGGCGGCCTCGGGTGCGGTGGGCTCGGTGGTTGGCCAGGTGGCGAAGATCAAGGGCCTGCGCGTCGTCGGCGTCGCGGGTGGCAGCGAGAAATGCAAGTACGTGGTCGACGAGCTGGGGTTTGACGCCTGTGTCGATCACAAGAGCGCACGTTTTGCCGAGGAGCTGGCGCAGGCTTGCGACAAGGGCATCGACATCTATTACGAAAACGTCGGTGGCAAGGTCTTCGATGCTGTCGTGCCACTGCTCAACGCCAAGGCGCGGATCCCGCTCTGTGGCCTGATCGCTTCCTACAACGATCATCAAGCACCGAGTGGCCCGGATCGCTTGCCGCAGTTGCAGCGCACTTTGCTGACCAAGCGCGTGCGGATCCAGGGGTTTATCGTGTTTGACGACTACGGTGACCGTCAGCCGGAGTTCATCAGCGCCATGGCCCCTTGGGTGCGCGATGGCAAGGTCAAGTTCCGTGAGGACGTGGTCGATGGCCTTGAGAATGCGCCACAGGCGTTTATCGGGTTGTTGGAAGGGCGCAACTTCGGCAAGTTGGTGGTGCGGGTCGCGCAGGATTGAGTATTTGACGCTAATCGGAGGCGCGGGTATAAACCGCGTCTCGTTGTTATGTCGGACATTTCCTCCATGAGCTTCAGCCCTTTGATTCGCCAACTGATCGATGCCCTGCGAACGTTGCCGGGTGTAGGTCAGAAAACTGCCCAGCGCATGGCGTTGCAATTGCTCGAGCGTGATCGCAGCGGCGGTTCGCGCCTGGCCCAGGCCCTGAGCCAGGCCATGGAAGGCGTAGGGCATTGCCGTTTGTGCCGCACCCTCACCGAAGACGACCTCTGCCCGCAATGTGCCGACCCGCGTCGGGACGACAGCCTGCTCTGCGTGGTGGAAGGGCCGATGGATGTGTATGCGGTAGAGCAGACCGGTTTTCGTGGCCGTTATTTCGTGCTCAAGGGCCATTTGTCACCGCTCGACGGCTTGGGGCCTGAAGCCATCGGCATTCCACAGTTGATCGCGCGGATCGAAGAAGCGGGTACGTTCACGGAAGTCATCCTTGCTACGAACCCGACGGTCGAAGGCGAAGCCACCGCCCATTACATTGCCCAACTGCTCAACAACAAAGGCCTGATCGCCTCGCGCATCGCCCACGGCGTGCCGCTGGGTGGGGAGCTTGAGTTGGTGGATGGCGGGACACTGGCGCATTCGTTTGCGGGGCGCAAGCCGATCGCGTTGTAACAGCAACCAATCCCCTGTGGGAGCGAGCTTGCTCGCGATAGCGGTAGATCAGCCAATATCTATGCTGGCTGACACATCGCTATCGCGAGCAGGCTCGCTCCCACAGGGGTTGTGTTTCGTTGCCGAGGATTATTTTTCGCTGAGCGAGAATTGCGTCAGGCAGAACGTGGGAATCCCCATGTCCTCCAGGCGCTGGGAGCCGAGCAGCTCCGGCAGGTCGATGATCGCCGCGGCTTCGTGGACCTTGGCGCCCATGCGGCGGATCAGGTTGGCGGCGGCGATCAGCGTGCCGCCAGTGGCAATCAGGTCATCGAACATCACCACCGAATCACCCTCGCACAAGCTGTCGGCATGCACTTCAAGGAAGGCTTCGCCGTATTCGGTCTGGTAACCCTCGGCCAGCACATCGGCCGGCAGCTTGCCTTGCTTGCGGAACAAGATCAGCGGCTTGTTCAGCTGGTAGGCCAGGATCGAGCCAATCAGGAAACCCCGCGCATCCATCGCGCCGATGTGAGTGAACTCGGCCTCGACATACCGGTGGGCGAAACTGTCCATGACCAGTCGCAGGGCGGTCGGGGATTGGAACAGGGGGGTAATGTCGCGAAAGATCACGCCGGGCTTGGGGAAATCGATCACGGGGCGGATCAGGGATTTGATATCGAAGGAGTCAAAGACCATCGTGGAGGTGTCCTGGCTGAGCTGCAAACGCGGCAGTATAGCGCGGCTGGGAACATCCCTCAGCCGCGCGCGGCCATCAGCCTTCGATCGAGCCGCCGGCCAGGGCGCAGAGCTGGATCGGGTCGAGAATGTGAATTTCCTTGCCTTCGGCGGCAATCAACTCGTTCTGCTGGAAGCGGGTGAAGACCCTGGACACGGTTTCCACCGCCAGGCCCAGGTAATTGCCGATTTCGTTGCGCGACATGCTCAAGCGGAACTGGTTGGCCGAGAACCCACGGGCGCGGAAGCGTGCCGAGAGGTTGACCAGGAACGTGGCGATACGCTCGTCGGCGGTTTTTTTCGAAAGCAGCAGCATCATTTGCTGATCGTCACGGATTTCCCGGCTCATGACCCGCATCAACTGGCGGCGCAGTTGCGGCAGCTGTATGGCCAGCTCGTCCAGGCGATCGAAGGGAATTTCGCACACCGAGGTGGTTTCCAGCGCCTGGGCCGAGACCGGATGGGACTCGGTGTCCATGCCGGACAGGCCCACCAGTTCGCTGGGCAGGTGGAAGCCGGTGAGCTGTTCTTCGCCGCCATCGCTCAGGTTGAAGGTCTTCAAGGCGCCCGAGCGCACCGCATAGACCGAATCGAAGGTATCGCCCTGGCGAAACAGGAATTCACCTTTTTTCAACGGGCGGCCCCGTTTAACGATGTCATCCAGCGCGTCCATGTCCTCCAGGTTCAGCGAAAGCGGCAGGCAGAGGGGGGCCAGGCTGCAATCCTTGCAATGGGCCTGGTTGTGGGCGCGCAGTTTGACTGGCTCGGACATTTCTTAAATCCTTGTGGGAAATCACGCATAAGGCGTAAGGGTACCCCAGAGATGGCACTCCGGCCAGTGCGATGTCGTCGTCAAATTGTCGCGCTCAAATGACTCGGGAGAAGCGTTGGCGATTGTGCTGGTCCAAGTAGGCATCGAATACCATGCACACGGATCGCACCAGCAGGCGCCCGGCGGGCAATACCCGGATATGGGTGTCATCCAGCTCGATCAGCCCATCCGCGGCCATGGCCTGCAATTGCGGCCATTGCGGCGCGAAGTAACCACGAAAGTCGATGTTGAAGGTTTGCTCGATCTCGGCGAAGGGCAGGTGGAAATGACAGATCAACTGCTGGATCACCGCGCGCCGCAACCGGTCGTCGGCATTGCAGATCAGCCCGCGACTGGTCGCCAGTTGCCCGTCGGCGAGGGTGTTCTGGTAATGGTTCAGGTCACTGCTGTTCTGGCAATACAAATCGCCGATCTGGCTGATGGCTGACACGCCAAGGCCGATCAGGTCGCAATGGCCATGGGTGGTGTAGCCCTGGAAGTTGCGCTGCAACGTGGCCTCTTCCTGAGCGATTGCCAGTTCGTCGTCGGGCAGGGCGAAGTGGTCCATGCCGACGTAGCGGTAGCCGGCGGCGGTCAGTTGTTCGATGGTGCCTTGCAGCATCGCCAGTTTCTGCTCCGGGGTCGGCAAGTCCTGGCTGTTGATGCGCCGCTGGGGCATGAAGCGTTCCGGCAGGTGGGCGTAGTTGAACACCGAGAGCCGGTCCGGTTGCAGGTGGATGACTTCCTGGACGGTGCGGGCGAAGTTTTCCGGGGTCTGCTTGGGCAGGCCGTAGATCAGGTCAATGTTGATCGAGCGGAATTGCAAGGTCCGGGCGGCTTCGACCACTGCGCGGGTTTCCTCGAGGCTTTGCAGGCGATTGACGGCCCGCTGCACCGCTGGATCAAGGTCTTGCAGGCCGATACTGACCCGGTTGAAACCCAGTTCGCGCAACAGGCCCATGGTCGACCAGTCGGCTTCCCTGGGGTCGATTTCGATGCCGTAGTCGCCAGAATCGTCGTCCAGCAGGTTCAGGTGCTGGCGCAGCTTGGCCATCAGTTGGCGCAGCTCATCGTGGCTGAGGAACGTCGGGGTACCGCCGCCAAAGTGCAACTGTTCTACGCGCTGGGTGGGGTCCAGATGGCAGCCGATCAGTTGGATTTCCTGTTCCAGGCGTTGCAGGTAGGCGTGGGCGCGGCCGCGGTCCTTGGTGATGACCTTGTTGCAGGCGCAGTAGTAGCAAATGTTCGCGCAGAACGGTATGTGCACGTACAGCGACAGCGGCCGCAGGGCCTTGCGGCTGTCGCGCAGGGCGTGGAGCAGGTCGAAGGTACCCACCTGGCTGCCGAACTGCGCCGCCGTGGGGTACGAGGTGTAGCGTGGTCCCGCCAGGTCGTAACGGCGGATAAGATTTGAGTCCCAACAAATGGTGTCGAGCATGCGGGCATTCCCCGGATAGACTGGCATGGGGCGAGTCTAGGGGCGCGTGGGCGTGGCCGTTTTGATTTGCGTCAACGGGGCATCGGAGTTGTCGATGCAGGCCTCATCGCGGGCAAGCTCGCTCCCACAGGAGACTTTCCATGTGGGAGCGAGCTTGCTCGCGATTGGGGCAACTCGGTCAGTGCCCCATGAGCCAATGTTGATGCGGCCCCGGCAGTGTCCATACCCCGAAAATAATCACCAACAAACCACCGGCCATGCGCACGCTGCGTTTGCGCAGCAGGGCGGTGACGCGTTCGGCGGCCAGGCCCGTGGCGAGCAGCACCGGCCAGGTGCCCAGGCCGAAGGCGAGCATCAGCAGCGCGCTGTCCAGTGCATTGCCTTGGCTGGCGGACCAGAGCAGGGTGCTGTAGACCAGGCCGCACGGTAGCCAGCCCCACAGCGCGCCGAGCAGCAAGGCCCGAGGCAGGCTCGACACCGGCAGCAAACGGTTGGCGACGGGTTGGATGTGTCGCCACAAGCCGCGTCCCACACCTTCGATGCGAGTCAGGCCGCTCCACCAGCCCGCCAGGTACAGGCCCATGGCAATCAACAGCAAGCCGGCCAGCACCCGCATGATCATCGCTGCCGGGCTGTTGGACACGGCCCAACCGGCCAGGCCGATCAGCAACCCGGCGGTGGCGTAGCTCAGGATCCGTCCCAGGTTGTACGCCAGCAGCAACCGGAAGCGTCGGCTACGCTGTTCCTTGGGAATCGCCAGGGTCAGGGCGCCCATCAGGCCGCCGCACATGCCCAGGCAGTGTCCACCGCCGAGCAGGCCAAGGATGACCGCAGAAACCAACAGGGGTGCCAGGTCAAGCATGGGGCGGGGCCTTGTCGTCCGGCTTGCGGGCTTCGCCGCTGGCTTCGTCCACCGCCGCCTTGTGGTTCGGGTCCTGATCGTCGAACAGAATGCTGTGGGCCGGACCGTCGAGGTCGTCGTACTGGCCGCTGTCCACGGCCCAGAAGAAAATGTACACGGCGATGGCCACGATCAGCAGCGCGGCCGGGATCATCACGTAGAGAGCTGGCATGTCGGAACTCCATGCCCGCGCGGCTCAGGCCGGCAGCGGGCGGGTATCGGGCGTGGCGTCGAAAACCTGCGTCTTGGGCTGACGTGTCAGCCTCAGCGCATTCAACACCACGGTCAACGAACTGATGGACATGCCGACCGCCGCCCACACCGGGGTAATCCAGCCAAGGGCGGCGAACGGCAACATGAGGCCATTGTACAACCCTGCCCACACCAGGTTCTCAATGATCACCCGGCGGGTGCGTCGGGCCAGGCTGAAGGCGTGGATCAGGGCGTCGAGGCGGTTGGACAGCAGCACCGCGTCGGCGCTGGTCTTGGCCAGGTCGGTGGCCGAGCCCATGGCGACACTGATGTCCGCTGCCGCCAGCACGGGCACGTCGTTCACCCCATCGCCGAGCATCAGCACCTTGCGGCCCTGTTGATGCAACTGCTGCAACACGGCCAGTTTGTCGTCCGGGCGCAGGCCGCCGCGAGCCTCATCGATGCCCAGTTCGGCGGCGACGCTGGCAACCATGGGCGAACTGTCACCCGACAACAGCAGCGTCCGCCAGCCCCGTGCCTTGCAGGCCGCCAGCAGCGCCGGGGCTTCGACGCGCAAGCGGTCATCGAGGACGAACCAGGCCAAGGGCCCGATCTCATCGCCGAGCAACAGCCATTGCCCGGGTTCGTCCGGCATTTGCGGTACGACGGCGCCACTCAGTTCGCAGACAAAACCCGGCTGACCGATGCGCAGGCGCTGTTCCGCCACGAGGCCTTCCAGCCCCAGCCCGGGGGTGCTTTGCACCTGTTCGGCGGCCAATGGCGCGCGGCCGAAGGCGCGGGCGATGGGGTGTTCCGAGCGGTTCTCCAGGGCAGCGGCCAAGCCCAGGCATTGATCACTGTCGAGGGCCGCCAATGGCCGAATGGCGCGCAACGCCAGGCGGCCTTCGGTGAGGGTACCGGTCTTGTCGAAAATCACCGTATCGATCTGGTTCAGGCCTTCCAGCACATGCCCGCGCGTCAGCAGCAGGCCGAGCTTGTGCAAGGTGCCGGTAGCGGCGGTGAGGGCGGTCGGCGTGGCGAGTGACAACGCGCAAGGGCAGGTGGCGACGAGCATCGCCAGGACGATCCAGAACGCGCGCGAAGCGTCCAGTTGCCACCACACCAGCCCGATGACGGCAGCGGCGACCAAGGAGAACAGCAAGAACCATTGGGCGGCGCGGTCGGCGATTTCCGCCAGTCGCGGCTTCTCGGCCTGGGCCCGCTCCAGCAGCCGCACGATGGCGGACAACCGGGTGTCTTGCCCGAGGGCCAGCACCTCGACCGTCAAGGCCCCTTCGACGTTCAGCGTGCCGGCGGTGACCGCGTCGCCCACCTGGCGAGGTTGTGGCAGGTATTCACCGGTCAGCAGCGATTCGTCGATGCTGGACTGGCCATCCAGGATCTTGCCATCGGCCGGCAGGACTGCCCCGGGATGCACCAGCACCCGGTCACCGGTGCGCAATTCGCTGAGCAGGATGCGTTCACTCTGGCCGTTATCCTCCAGGCGCAGGCACGAGGCCGGCAACAGATTGACCAGTTGGGCGGTGGCGGCAGCCGTGCGTTCCCGAGCCCGGCGTTCCAGGTAACGGCCGGCCAGCAGGAACAGGGCGAACATGCCAACGGCATCGAAGTACAGCTCGCCGACCCCGGTGATCGACGTCCAGATCCCGGCAACGTAGGCACTGCCGATGGCCAGGGACACGGAAACGTCCATGGTCAGGTGGCGGGTGCGCAGGTCGCGCATGGCGCCTTTGAAGAACGGCGCGCAGCTATAGAAGACGATGGGCGTGGTGAGGAACAGGGCAACCCAGCGCAGGATGGTGTGCATCTCCGGGCTCAGGTCGATGTTGAATTCCGGCCAGGTGGCCATGGTCGCCATCATCGCCTGGAACCACAACAGACCGGCCACGCCCAATTGGCGCAGGGCCAGGCGGTTTTGTGCGGCGAGTTGTTCACAGGCCTGGTCGGCCTGGTACGGGTGCGCTACGTAGCCGATCTGGCGCAATTCGGCGAGCAGCGTGCTCAGCGGTAGTTGAGCGTCGGCCCAACGTACATGCAGGCGATGATTGGACAGGTTCAATCGCGCTTCGGCCACGGCCGGCAGGCTGCGTAATTGTTTTTCAATCAGCCAGCCGCAGGCGGCGCAACTGATGCCTTCCATCAACAGGGTGGTTTCGGCCAGTTCGCCTTCATGGCGCACGAATGATTGCTGTACGTCAGGGCGATCGTAGAGCGCCAGTTCATCGGTCAACTGGACGGGCAGGGATTCGGGATTGGCCGACGCTTCGCTGCGATGCTGGTAATAACTTTCCAGGCCTCCGGCGACAATGGCCTCGGCCACCGCCTGGCAGCCCGGGCAGCACAGCTCGCGGGTTTCACCGAGGACAACGGCGGTGAAGCGACTGCCCGGGGGGACGGGCAGGGCGCAGTGGTAGCAGGGCTGTGGAGTGGTCATTGCGTGTTCACAGAACGTTGTCCAATGATCGTTCCCACGCTCTGCGTGGGAATGCATCCTGTGACGCTCCGCGTCACGCTTAGAAGGGACGCAGAGCGTCCCGGGCCGCGTTTCCACGCGGAGCGTGGGAACGATCAGAAGCGCCGTCGTTTATTTCTTCAGGTCTTCAGCGCCTTGCAGCGGTTCATCGCCAAGCAAGAGGTCCTGGCCGTGATTGATCTGTTCTTCTTCGAACAGGCGCCAGGTCTTGTCGTTCTCCACACCCAGCAATTCGACAAAGCGCCGGCCTTCGACCTTGTCGGTCAACTGGCCGACGTAGCGCCCCGGTTCACTGTCGTTGCGGGTCAGGACGATCTTGCGGTCCTTCTCCGGCTGGGTCGGCGAGATCAGGCTCAGTTCCAGGGTCTGGGGACGGCTGTTGCCGTTCAGGCGCAGGTTCACTTCACCGGTGAGCTCGTCCAGTTGCACGTTGGCACGCAGTTGCAGGGTCTGGGCCAGCAATTCGCGCTCCAGCGAGCGGTTGATACCCTTGCCGGCTTCGTAATAGTTGTCGTTGACCAGGTTGTCCGGGTTCTTCACCGCAATGGTCACCATCGTCAGGCTCAGTGTCACCGAACAGGTCAGGATCGCGATGATGATCCACGGCCAGAGGTGCTTGTACCAAGGGCTGGAGGCGGTTGCTGCAGGCATGTTCAGTTCTCTCAACGAGTTTGTGGGCCGATGAACCGGCTCTTGGCTTCGACATGTACGCTTTCGTCATCGGCATCCTTGAGGATGAAGGTCACCTCGTTGGTGCTCGATGGCAGTTGTTCCGGTGCGCTGGACAGCTCGACCGGCTGGCTGTAGATCTCGCCGGCCGCGACCTTGATTTCCCGCCGGCCTTGCAGCTTGAGGTCGGGTAGGCCGGCGGCTTCCAGGACATACGTGTGGTCGCGTTGGTCTTTGTTCATGATCTTCAGGCTGTAGACGTTCTCGATCCGGCCTTCGGCGTTTTCACGGTAGAGCACGCGGTCCTTGCTGACGTCGAAACCCACCAGCGAGCGCATGAAGAACGCCGCCGCCAACAGGCTCATCATGGTCAGCAGCACCAAGGCATAGCCGATCAGGCGCGGGCGCAGTTTATGGGTTTTCTGCCCCGAAAGGTTGTGTTCGGTGGTGTAGCTGATCAGGCCGCGTGGATAATCCATTTTGTCCATGATGTTGTCGCAGGCATCGATACAGGCCGCGCAGCCGATGCACTCGATCTGCAGGCCGTCGCGGATGTCGATACCGGTAGGGCAGACCTGGACGCACATGGTGCAGTCGATGCAATCCCCCAGGCCCAGGGCTTTGTAGTCAACGCCCTTCTTGCGCGGGCCACGGCTTTCGCCACGACGCGGGTCGTAGGAAACGATCAAGGTGTCCTTGTCGAACATCACGCTCTGGAAGCGTGCGTAAGGGCACATGTAGATACACACTTGCTCACGCAGCCAGCCAGCGTTGCCGTAGGTGGCGAGGGTGAAGAAACCCACCCAGAAATACGACCAGCCATCGGCCTGGCCGGTAAAGAACTCGAACACCAGTTCGCGGATTGGCGTGAAGTAACCGACAAAGGTCATGCCGGTGACGAAACCTATCAGCAGCCACAGGCTGTGCTTGGCGAGCTTGCGCAGGAATTTGTTGGCGCCCATGGGGGCCTTGTCGAGCTTGATGCGCTGGTTGCGGTCGCCTTCGGTGACTTTTTCGCACCACATGAAGATCCAGGTCCACACGCTCTGTGGGCAGGTATAGCCACACCACACTCGTCCGGCATAGACCGTGATGAAAAACAGGCCAAAGGCGGCAATGATCAACATCCCCGAGAGCAGGATGAAATCCTGGGGCCAGAAGGTGGCGCCGAAAATAAAGAATTTGCGCTCTGGCAAGTTCCACCAGACGGCCTGATGACCACCCCAGTTCAGCCAGACCGTACCGAAATACAGCAGGAACAATAGCGCGCCGCCAGCCATTCGCAGGTTGCGGAACAGGCCAGTGAAGGCGCGGGTGTAGATTTTTTCCCGAGAGGCATACAGGTCGACGCTTTTGTTCGCGTCCTTGGCAGGCGGGGTGACGTCATGTACCGGAATCTGGTTACTCATCGAATGCATCCCACGGCAGTGGAAAAGTGCCGGGGCCAGTACGTGCCGACCACGGTCAGAAAGGGTGTTGCGGTGGCGCAATGATACGCCTGTCGCTCTAGCCCAAGGGTGCGACCTTTGGTCGCGTTGGGGGTCTGCATAGAATGGTGTAGCGGATGTAACAAGTCATGACTCAGATCAATTGACTATAGACTTTCTGTGGCGTTGGCGAGCCGAAGGGCATCTTGTGATGACTGCCGAATATGCATCAGCCAACCCACGGGTCGAGCACTGCCACGCCGATGTAGGCATGTTGCTACCGGGGCGGGTGGCCGACAGGCGAAACAGATTTACCCAGGTTTTCGGCCGGTAACAAAAAGGCCCCGCCAATCAGATTGGCGGGGCCTTTGGTGTATCAGCTACTCGTCTTACTGGGCGTCAGCGGCCGGAGCCTTTTCGCCATGAGACAGGCTATAGACATAGGCGGCCAGCAAGTGGACCTTGTCGTTGCCTTGCAGGTCAGCCTGGGCAGGCATCTGGCCCTGGCGGCCGTAGCGGATGGTCTGCTGCAGTTGAGCGAAGCTCGAACCGTAGATGAACGCCGCAGGGTGCGTCAGGTCAGGTGCGCCCATGGCGGGCGTGCCTTTGCCGGCTGGGCCATGGCAGGCCACGCAGTTGGCCGCGAACAGTTTCTGGCCGTTGGCCGGATCGGCCTTGGCGCCTTCCGGCAGTTTGCGGCCGTGCAGGCTGGTCACCAGGTAGGAAGCCACGTCAGCGACGCCTTGCTCGCCGACCACGGCAGCCCAGCCCGGCATCACGGCGTGACGACCGCCCATGATGGTGGTCTTGATGGTTTCCGGCTCACCGCCCCAGCGCCAGTCGGCGTCGGTCAGGTTGGGGAAGCCATAGGCACCCTTGGCGTCGGAACCATGGCAAACCGAGCAGTTGGAGGCGAACAGGCGGCCACCCATCTTCAGGGCTTGCGGGTCCTTGGCGACTTCTTCGATCGGCATGGAGGCGAACTTGGCGAAGATCGGACCGAACTTGGCGTCCGAGCGAGCCATTTCCTTTTCCCACTCGTGAACACCTGTCCAGCCGGTCTGGCCGTTGGCGAAGGCGGTCTGCTTTTCGGTGTCCAGGTAGTTATAGCCTGGCAGCAGGCCCTTCCAGTTGCCCAGGCCAGGGTAGAGCACCAGGTAACCGAGGGCGAACACGATGGTGCCCACGAACAGCATGAACCACCATTTCGGCAATGGGTTGTCGTACTCCTCGATCCCGTCGAACGAGTGGCCGACGGTCTCGTCCGTCTGCTCGGCGCGCTGGCCCTTGCGGGTCGACAGCAGCAGCCAGGTCAGGGAGAAGATCGTTCCCAGGCTGAGGACTGTGACGTACAGACTCCAGAATGTAGTCATTCTTTGTTACTCCTAGAAGCTTGCTCGACGTGCTTGATGGCTTCGGGATCATCCGCGAACGGCAGCAAGGTCGCGTCGTCAAACTCCGACTTGCGCTTGGGGCTGAACACCCACAGGGCCAGACCGATGAAGGCCACCATCACGACGACGGTGCCCAGGCCGCGAATCATCCCGATATCCATAAAGAATCACCGTTTGCTTTTGATGATGGTGCCCAGGCCTTGCAGATAGGCCACCAGCGCGTCCATTTCAGTCTTGCCCTTGACGGCATCCTTGGCACCGGCGATGTCTTCGTCGGTGTAAGGCACGCCCAGGGTGCGCAGGACTTCCATTTTCTTGGCGGTGTCTTTGCCGTCGAGCTTGTTTTCTACGAGGAACGGGTAGGCCGGCATTTTCGACTCAGGCACTACGTTGCGCGGGTTGTACAAGTGCGCACGGTGCCAGTCGTCGGAGTAGCGGCCGCCAACGCGGGCCAGGTCCGGACCGGTACGCTTGGAACCCCACAGGAATGGGTGGTCCCAGACGCTTTCACCGGCGACCGAATAGTGGCCATAGCGTTCGGTTTCGGCGCGGAACGGACGGATCATCTGCGAGTGGCAGCCGACACAACCGTTGGCGATATAGATGTCACGGCCTTCCAGTTCAAGGGCGGTACGTGGCTTCATGCCTTCGACCGGCTTGTTGGTCACGTCCTGGAAGAACAGCGGAACGATCTGGGTCAGGCCGCCGATGCTCACGGCGATGACCATGAAGAAGGCCAGCAGGCCGATATTCTTCTCTACTGCTTCGTGCTTCATCAGTGAGCTCCAACTACGGCGATCTTGGCGGCGGCTTCAGCTTCAGCCGGGTCAGAGGCACGAACGGTGCGGTACACGTTGTAGGCCATGAACAGCATACCGCTGGCGAAGAACGCGCCGCCCAGGGCTCGGACGATATAGCCCGGGTGGCTGGCTTGCAGGGCTTCGACGAACGAGTAGGTCAGGGTGCCGTCATCGTTGATCGCACGCCACATCAAGCCTTGGGTGATGCCGTTGACCCACATCGAGGCGATGTAGAGCACGGTGCCGATGGTCGCGAGCCAGAAGTGCGCGTTGATCAGGCCGGTGCTGTGCATCTGCGCACGACCGAACAGTTTCGGGATCATGTGGTAGATGGCGCCGATGGAAATCATCGCAACCCAGCCGAGCGCACCAGCGTGTACGTGGCCGATGGTCCAGTCGGTGTAGTGGCTCAGGGAGTTGACGGTCTTGATCGCCATCATCGGGCCTTCGAAGGTCGACATGCCGTAGAACGCCAGCGACACAACCAGGAACCGCAGGATCGGGTCGGTGCGCAGCTTATGCCAGGCGCCCGACAGGGTCATCATGCCGTTGATCATGCCGCCCCAGCTTGGCGCCAGCAGGATGATCGACATCGCCATGCCCAGGGACTGCGCCCAGTCTGGCAGTGCGGTGTAGTGCAGGTGGTGAGGACCGGCCCAGATGTACAGGGTGATCAGCGCCCAGAAGTGGACGATGGACAGGCGATAGGAATAGATCGGACGCTCGGCCTGTTTCGGCACGAAGTAGTACATCATCCCCAGGAAGCCCGTGGTCAGGAAGAAGCCTACGGCGTTGTGGCCGTACCACCACTGGATCATCGCATCCGTCGCGCCCGAATAGGCCGAGTACGACTTGAAGAAGCTGACCGGCAGGGAAGCGTGGTTGACGATGTGCAGCATGGCTGTCACGACGATGAACGCACCGTAGAACCAGTTACCGACGTAGATGTGCTTGGTCTTGCGCTTGACGATGGTGCCGAAGAACACCAGACCGTAGGTCACCCAGACGATGGCCAGCAGGATAGCCAGGGGCCATTCCAGCTCAGCGTATTCCTTGGTGGTGGTGTAACCCAGTGGCAAGGTCACGATCGCACCGACGATGACCGCTTGCCAGCCCCAGAAGGTGAAGGCGGCGAGGCTGTCGGAGATCAGTCGCGTTTGGCAGGTTCGCTGCACGACGTAGTAAGAAGTGGCAAACAATGCACAACCACCGAAGGCGAAGATCACCAGGTTGGTGTGCAGCGGGCGCAGGCGTCCAAATGTCGTCCATGGCAGATCGAAGTTCAACTCCGGCCAGACCAGTTGCGAGGCGATGAAGACACCGAGCCCCATGCCAAGGATCCCCCAGACCACCGTCATGATGGCGAACTGGCGGACTACCTTATAGTTATAAGCAGTCGGACTGATTGCTGTGCTCATTCTAAGGTTCCACGGTTTGGGTGTTTTATTAGGATAAAAATCGGTCGCAAGTATGGAGAAAGCGGGGGGTCATTGCAACGCGCCATGACCTGGGTCAATGCTTTCCAAAGCTGATTCTGCGGCCTTTCCATGTTCCTTGTAGGGACAAAAATGGCCCACGGCAAAATGTCGCAACGAAGGAATGAGGCGAGGGGGTCAGGTCGGTTGTAACGGGGTGTGTTCAAACACAGCGTTCGGGTGATGCCAGGCAACTGTCGCAACAGCCGGTATTCACCTGCCTTTGCGGCCTTTTTGACGAACGATTGTCGAACGCATCGGGTCGGGTCGACCTGAAACCGGCAGTCGCCAGCGCACGCAAAGGCAAGCTTAGACCCGATTCCGGGGAACCGAAAGAAAGACTATGGGAGGGTGCGACAATGCGTCGCGCAGGGACACGGAGCAGCCGCATCCAGACGGATGCGGCTGTTCACGCGGTCAAGATTTATTCGCTTTTGTGTTCGGCTTGCAGGCGCTCGGCACCGGCGGTGTGGGACAGACTGTAGACGTAGGCGGCCAGCAGCTGCACCTTGTCATTGCCCAGCAACTCATTCTGCGCTGGCATGTGGCCCTGGCGACCATGGCGAATGGTCTGCTGCAACTGTGCCAGGCTGGTGCCGTAGATGAAGCCGGCCGGTTTCGTCAGGTTCGGCGCGCCCATGGCTTCGGTTCCCTGGCCGTTGGCGCCGTGGCAGGCGACACAGGTGGTGCTGAAGGCCTGTTGGCCGGCTTGCAGGTCGGCACCACTGTCCGCCGGCAGAGGCAGGCCGGCCAAATCGTGGCGTACGTACGCGGCCACGTTCTTGACCCCGGCCTCTCCCAGCACTTCACCCCAGGCCGGCATCGCCGCCATGCGGCCGCCCATGATGGTGGTCTTGATGGTGTCGGCAGCGCCGCCCCAGCGCCAGTTGCTGTCGACCAGGTTCGGGAAGCCGAAGGCACCCTTGGCGTCCGAACCGTGGCAGACCGAGCAGTTGGAGGCGAACAGGCGGCCACCCATCTTCAAGGCTTGTGGGTCCTTGGCCACTTCCTCCACGGGCATGGCGGCGAATTTGGCGAAGATCGGCCCGAACTTGGCGTCGGCCTTGGCCATTTCCTTTTCCCATTCATGGGCGCCGGTCCAGCCGTTCTCGTAGCCTGGCAGGATGCCTTTCCAGTTGCCCAGGCCCGGATAGAGGACCAGGTAGCCGACGGAAAACACCAGGGTGCCGGCGAACAACAGGAACCACCACTGCGGCAGCGGGTTGTCGTACTCCTCGATGCCGTCGAAGCTGTGGCCCATGGTCTGGTCGACGCTGCCCTTGGTCTCGCCCTTGCGAGTGCCGATCAGCAACCAGGTCAGGCCGATGAGGCTGCCGATGGTCAGTACGCAGATCCACGTACTCCAGAAGGTGGTCATGGCCGGGTACTCCTTGTTGCAGGGTCTTGGGGGGGGGCGATGTCGGCAGGTGGTTCGTCGGCGAACGGCAGCAGGCGCGCTTCGGCGAACTCTGGACGACGTTTGCTGCTGAATACCCACAGGGTCAGGCCGATGAAGGCGATGAACACCACGACCGTGCCCAGGCCGCGGATCATTCCAGTACTCATTTCAAGAACCATGGCTCACCTCTTGCTCTTGATGGCAGTGCCGAGCACTTGCAGGTAGGCCACCAGCGCGTCCATTTCGGTCTTGCCCTTGAGCGAGGCCGTCGCGCCTGCGATGTCGTCGTCGGTGTACGGCACGCCCAGGGTGCGCATGGCGCGCAGCTTGCCTTCGGTGTGGCTGCTGTCTACCGCGTGGGTCACCAGCCACGGGTAGGCCGGCATTTTCGACTCGGGCACGACGTTGCGCGGGTTGTACAAGTGGGCGCGGTGCCAATCATCGGAGTAGCGCGCGCCGACCCGTGCCAGGTCCGGCCCGGTGCGCTTGGAGCCCCACAGGAATGGATGGTCCCAGACGCTTTCGCCGGCGACGGAGTAGTGGCCGTAGCGCTCGGTCTCGGCGCGGAACGGACGGATCATCTGCGAGTGGCAGCCGACGCAGCCTTCACGGATGTAGATGTCGCGGCCTTCCAGTTGCAGGGCGGTGTAGGGCTTCATGCCGTCTACCGGTTTATTGGTCACGTCCTGGAAGAACAGCGGCACGATCTGGGTCAGGCCGCCAATGCTCACGGCCAGGACCATCAGCAGCATCAGCAGGCCGACGTTTTTTTCGATTGTTTCGTGTTTCATGGTGGACTCCTCAGGCCATCTGCGCGGCAGCGGCGGCTTCGGCAGGCTGGTAGGCCCGCACGGTGCGCCAGGTGTTGTAGGCCATCAGCAGCATGCCGAGGAGGAAGATCGACCCGCCCGCCAGCCGCACGACGAAGCCTGGGTGGCTGGCCACCAGGGTTTCGACGAAGGAGTAGGTGAGCGTTCCGTCCTCGTTCACCGCACGCCACATCAGGCCCTGGGCGATGCCGTTGACCCACATCGAGGCGATGTAGAGCACGGTGCCGATGGTTGCGAGCCAGAAGTGCGCGTTGATCAGGCCGATGCTGTGCATCTGTGGCCGGCCGAAGACTTTCGGGATCATGTGGTACAGCGCGCCGATGGAAATCATTGCCACCCAGCCGAGCGCGCCGGCATGTACGTGGCCGATGGTCCAGTCGGTGTAGTGGGAGAGGGCGTTGACGGTCTTGATCGCCATCATCGGACCTTCGAAGGTCGACATGCCGTAGAACGCCAGGGACACCACCAGGAACCGCAGGATCGGGTCGCTGCGCAGCTTATGCCAGGCCCCCGACAGGGTCATCATGCCGTTGATCATGCCGCCCCAGCTTGGCGCCAGCAGGATCAGCGACATCACCATGCCCAGCGACTGTGCCCAGTCCGGCAGCGCGGTGTAGTGCAGGTGGTGGGGACCTGCCCAGATGTACAGGGTGATCAGCGCCCAGAAGTGCACGATGGACAAGCGATAGGAATACACCGGGCGCTCGGCCTGCTTCGGCACGAAGTAGTACATCATCCCCAGGAAGCCTGCGGTGAGGAAGAAGCCCACGGCGTTGTGGCCGTACCACCATTGCACCATCGCGTCCGTGGCCCCGGCGTAAACCGAGTAGGACTTGGTGAAGCTCACTGGCAGTTCCAGGTTGTTGACGATGTGCAGGATCGCCACGGTCAGGATGAACCCGCCGAAGAACCAGTTACCGACGTAGATGTGCTTGGTGTTGCGCTTGGCCACGGTGCCGAAGAACACGATGGCGTAGGCCACCCAGACGATGGTGATCAGGATGTCGATCGGCCATTCCAGCTCGGCGTATTCCTTGGAACTGGTGTAGCCCAGTGGCAGGCTGATGGCCGCCAGCAGGATCACCAGTTGCCATCCCCAGAAGCAGAACGCGGCGATTTTCGGCGCGAACAGCTGCGTCTGGCAGGTGCGTTGCACCGAATAGAACGAACTGGCGAACAGGGCGCAACCGCCGAAAGCGAAGATCACTGCGTTGGTGTGCAGTGGGCGCAGGCGGCCGAAGCTGGTCCATGGCAAATCGAAGTTGAGTTGTGGCCAGACCAATTGGGCGGCGAGAAAAACCCCGAGCCCCATGCCGACGATGCCCCACACCACCGTCATAATGGCGAATTGGCGGACCACCTTGTAGTTGTAGGCGGTACTGATAGAAGTGTTCATGGTTCCCCATCCACGGTTCAGCCGAAGTGAGCGCCTGCGCAAGGCAGTGCGGCGTTCTTCGCCTGGAGTTATAGGCAGACTAAAAGCGAGGTCAGCATGGACAAACAGCACAAGGCCAGTATTGACGGGGATCAATGGGCGCGATGTGTAGCCGAACATGGCTGGTTATGGACAGCCGGACAATCGGTCGCTGGCGCCAAGGCGCCAACCCTGATCCTGGCCCATGGTGCCGGTGCGCCAATGGACAGTGGCTTTATGGAGGAAATGTCCGCGCGCCTTGCCGCGCATGGTGTCAACGTGTTGCGTTTCGAGTTTCCCTACATGGCCCAACGGCGCCAGGACGGGGGCAAGCGTCCGCCCAACCCGGCACCTAAGCTGCTGGAATGCTGGCGGGAGGTGTACACCACGGTGCGGCCTTATGTCGCTGGGCGGCTGGCGGTGGGGGGCAAGTCCATGGGCGGGCGCATGGCGAGCCTGCTGGCCGATGAGTTGGGCGCCGATGCGCTGGTGTGCCTGGGGTATCCCTTCTATGCGGTGGGCAAGCCGGAGAAACCGCGGGTCGAGCACCTGGCGGCGTTGAAAACCCGGACCATGATCGTCCAGGGCGAGCGCGATGCGCTGGGCAATCGGGAGGCGGTGCAGGGCTACACCTTGTCACCGGGCATCGAGGTGTTGTGGTTGGTGGCGGGGGATCATGACCTCAAGCCGCTGAAGACTTCGGGGTTCAGTCATGAGCAGCATCTGGAGGCGGCGGCGCAGAGAGTGGCCGGGTTTCTTCTTCAGAAATGATGATGCTGTTGCCGGCCTTATCGCGAGCAAGCTCGCTCCCACAGTGGAATGCATTTGAATGAGCGATCCCACCCCTTGTGGGAGCGAGCTTGCTCGCGATAGCGATCTATCAGGCAACAAAAAACCCGGAAGCTTTCGCTGTCCGGGTTTTTTGATCAAGCCAACATCTATCAGCGATTAAACCGCTCCACCAACGAATACTGCGTGTTGGCCGTGCGGGTCAGCTCTTCGCTCAGCAGCGCCGAGCTGTGAGCCTGGCCAGAGGTCTGGTCGGCGAGAGCCGAGATGTTGCTGATGTTGCGGCTGATCTCCTCGGCCACTGAGCTTTGCTCCTCGGTGGCGGCGGCGATTTGGGTGGTCATGTCGGTGATGTGGGCCACCGCTTCGCTGATCCCCACCAGCGCCTCGTCCGCTTCCATGACCCGGGCCACGCCTTCTTCGGCCTGGCGATGGCCAGCGTCCATGGTCTGCACGGCGTTGGTGGCGGTCTGCTGGAGCTTGGCGATCAGGGCGTGGATCTGCCCGGTGGATTCGCTGGTGCGTTGTGCCAGTTGCCGCACTTCGTCAGCCACCACGGCAAAACCACGGCCCATCTCCCCGGCACGGGCCGCTTCGATGGCGGCGTTGAGGGCCAGCAGGTTGGTCTGGTCGGCGATGCCTTTGATCACGTCTACCACGCCACCGATCTCGTCGCTGTCCTTGGCCAACTGGGTCACGGTCTGCCCGGTTTCGCCGACCACCACCGACAGGCGCTCGATGGCTTCGCGGGTTTCGCCGGCGATGTCGCGGCCGCGGCTGGTCAGGCGGTTGGCTTCCTGGGTGGCATCGGCGGTGCGCTGCACGTGGCTGGCGACTTCCTGGGTCGTTGCGGCCATCTGGTTGACGGCCGTGGCGACCTGTTCGGTTTCCACCCGCTGGCGCTCCAGACCGCTGGAACTGTCATGGGCCAGGGTGTTGGACTGGCGAGCCTGGTCGTTAAGGTGCTCGGCGGTGTCCTGCAGGCGGGTCAGGCAGGTTTTCAGGCGCGCCTCCTGGCTGAGGATCGACATCTCCAGGCGTGCCTGGACGCCGCGGCTGTCGGTGTACATCCGGGCGATCAGCGGGTCGGACGTGGTCTGTTCGGCCAGGCGCAGCAGGCGCTTGATCCCGCGTTGCTGCCATTGCAGGCCCATCAGCCCCAAGGGCACCGCCAGCACGGCCGCCAGGGCAAAGCCCCAGGAGGAATCCAGGAACGCGCCGACGACGAAACTCAACTGGCTGACCAGGATAAACGGTAGCCAGTCCTGCAGCATGGGCACCCATTTGTCGCTGCCCGGAACCGCGGACTTGCCTTGGTTGATGCGTTGATAAAGCGCTTCGGCCCGGGCGATCTGTTCGGCGGAGGGCTTGACCCGCACCGATTCGTAGCCGACCACCTGATTGCCCTCGAACACAGGCGTGACATAGGCGTTGACCCAGTAATGGTCGCCGTTCTTGCTGCGATTCTTGACGATGCCCATCCATGGCAAGCCTTGTTTCAGCGTACCCCACATGTGTGCGAACACCGCGGATGGGACGTCGGGATGGCGCACGAGATTGTGCGGCGAACGAATCAGTTCTTCCTTCGAATACCCGCTGATGTCAACGAATGCGTCGTTGCAGTAGGTGATCACGCCCTTGGCGTCGGTGGTCGAAATCAATCGTTGCTGGGCCGGGAAGGTCCTTTCGCGTTGTGTGACGGGTTGGTTGTTACGCATGTGTGTAGATCCGCAAGGCTTTGAAAGGC
Organism: Pseudomonas sp. A-RE-22; assembly: GCF_019956035.1. Classification (NCBI taxonomy): domain Bacteria; kingdom Pseudomonadati; phylum Pseudomonadota; class Gammaproteobacteria; order Pseudomonadales; family Pseudomonadaceae; genus Pseudomonas; species Pseudomonas sp. A-RE-22. Next base: position 53,144 of record NZ_JAHBCZ010000077.1, on the reverse strand, counting down.
TATGAAAGGTTGTCGGCGGTGTCAGGTTTAAATTGAAGTTATTTTTGCCTGTCGCTATCACGCCAGCATCGGGTAGGTAAATAGGGCGAAATGAAGCAGATTGAGGAGAAAATGCGTGGCAATCGCCGCACCCAGGCCGCCAAAACGATATGCCAGGCCATAGCCGACCCCCGCCAGGCCCGACAGCAGCACCCATTGCCAACCTGCGCCAGCGTGTACCAGGCCGAACAGCAGCGAGGTCAGGAGCAGCGCCAGGTTGTCGCCGTAACTCAGGTGTTTGAAGCGCTGGCTCAAGCCTCCCTGAATGTAGCCGCGAAACAGCGCTTCCTCCACGAGCGTCACCAATAAAAGATTATTGAGCACCCACAGCCAGGCGTGCTCCGGCCACTTTGGTGCCCAGTGGATCATGCCCAGCAGCATCGCCCCGCCGAGGGCCAGCACCGCGCTCAGCGCCAGACCCAGGGCCGTGGCATAGACCGACAGGCGCAACGAGCGCCGACCGACGATCCAGGGGCAGGCCAGCAGCAGCCAGAATCCGATCAGGGGCTTGTCCTGGTTGAGGTACATGGCAAATGGCGCGGCGTCGTCGGTCAAGCGTTGCGCGGGGATCACCCGCCCGTTGAAGAAGCCGGGCATCCAATGCAAGGCCAACGCCAGGGCCATTACCACAAATAGAATGTGACCGAGAAACCGGCCGATTGGCATGGGTTGCTGGCGAACGGCATACCCGGCGAACAGCAATAGCGCGACTGAGATGAGGGCGGTCCAGGCCAACTGACCGTAAGCCAGGGCCAGGCCATAGCCGATGGCGAGCATGGCCAGGTAGGGCCAAGGTAAAGCGGGCATATAACATCCTTTTAGACGGTAGAGCTTTGGGCGAAAGTGGCCGCCGCGTCTATGACGCCGCCAGGTCGCGCAAAGAACACGTTTTGTATCCATGCAGGTTCATGCGTAGGAGGGTGCAAGCCGTTGGCTGACTCTGTTCCGTGAGTGCCGACGGGATTATAGGCAGGCTCGTGCAAAAACGCCGCCTGTTAAAACGCTAATGACGGTCAGGCAGCCGCAGAACCTGTGGGAGCGAGCTTGCTCGCGATAGAGGCTTGTCAGTCAACATCGATGTTGGCTGTTCTACCGCTATCGCGAGCAAGCTCGCTCCCACAGGGGGGGCTTATCTTTAACTGGCAATCAATTGCCGCAACACATAGTGAAGGATCCCGCCGGCCTTGAAATATTCCACTTCATTCAAGGTATCGATCCGGCACAACACTTCGATTCGCTCCTGGCTGCCGTCCTCGCGGGTAATGACCAGGGGCAGGTTCATGCGCGGCGTCAGTTCGACGTTGTTGAGCCCGAGGATGTCCAGGGTTTCCTTGCCCGTGAGGTTCAGGCTCTTGCGGTTCTGGTCGAGCTTGAACTGCAACGGCAGCACGCCCATGCCCACCAGGTTGGAGCGATGGATACGCTCGAAGCTTTCGGCGATCACCGCCTTGACCCCCAGCAGGTTCGTGCCCTTGGCTGCCCAGTCCCGGCTCGACCCGGTGCCATATTCCTGGCCGGCGATCACCACCAATGGTGTGCCCGCGGCCTGGTACAGCATGGCGGCGTCGTAGATCGGCATTCGTTCGCCACTGGGAATGTAGATCGTGTTGCCGCCTTCTTCGCCGTCGAGCATTTCGTTGCGAATGCGGATATTGGCGAAGGTGCCGCGCATCATCACCTGGTGGTTGCCGCGCCTGGACCCGTAGGAGTTGAAGTCTCGCGGCTCCACGCCTTGTTCGCGCAGGTAGCGACCGGCCGGGCTGTCCGCCTTGATATTGCCAGCCGGGGAGATGTGGTCGGTGGTCACCGAGTCTCCCAGCAGGGCCAGGACCCGGGCGCCTTCGACGTTCCTGACAGCCGGTGGCGGCCCGTCGATGTCGTCGAAGAACGGCGGGTGCTGGATGTAGGTCGAGTCGTCCTGCCAGACGTAAGTCGCCGCTTGCGGCACTTCGATGGCTTGCCATTGCTCGTCACCGGCAAACACGGCGGCGTATTCCTTGTGGAACATGCTGGTGTTGACCTGGGCCACGGCGGCGGCCACTTCCTGGCTGCTGGGCCAGATGTCCCGCAGGTACACCGGCTTGCCGTCCCGGTCGTTGCCCAGCGGCTCGCTACTGATATCGATACGCACCGTGCCGGCCAGGGCATAGGCGACCACCAGTGGCGGCGAGGCCAGCCAGTTGGTCTTCACCAGTGGATGCACCCGGCCTTCGAAGTTGCGGTTGCCTGACAATACCGAGGCCACCGTCAGGTCGGCTTTCTGGATGGCTTTTTCGATGGGCTCCGGCAATGGTCCGGAGTTGCCGATGCAGGTGGTGCAACCATAGCCCACCAGGTCGAAACCAAGTTTATCCAGGTACTCGGTCAGGCCGGCCGCCTTGTAGTAGTCGGTGACCACCTTGGAGCCCGGCGCCAGGGAACTCTTGACCCAAGGCTTGCGGGTCAGGCCTTTCTCCACGGCTTTTTTCGCCAGCAGCCCGGCGGCCATCATCACGCTGGGGTTGGAGGTGTTGGTGCACGAAGTAATGGCGGCAATCACCACCGCGCCGTTTTTCAGGCGATGGGTGTGGCCTTCGAATTCATATTCGGCTTCGCCCACCTGATCGGCATTGCCCACCGCGACGCCACCGCCACCTTCACTTTCCAGGCGACCTTCTTCTTTGCTGGTGGGTTTGACCTGCAACCCCAGGAAGTCGCTGAAAGCCTGGCCGACATTCGGCAACGAGACCCGGTCCTGCGGGCGTTTCGGTCCGGCGAGGCTGGCTTCGACGCTGCTCATGTCCAGCTCCAGGGTGTCGGTGAACACCGGTTCCTGGCCGGGCAAGCGCCACAGGCCCTGGGCCTTGCAATAGGCCTCGACCAATTTCACCGTTTCCGCTGGGCGTCCCGACAGGCGCAAGTAATCCAGGGTCACATCGTCCACCGGGAAGAAACCGCAGGTGGCGCCATATTCCGGGGCCATGTTGGCGATGGTGGCGCGGTCGGCCAGGGGCAGGTCGGCAAGGCCGTCGCCATAGAACTCGACGAATTTGCCCACCACGCCTTTCTTGCGCAGCATCTGCGTGACGGTCAGCACCAGGTCGGTGGCGGTGATGCCTTCGCGCAGCTTGCCGATGAGTTTGAAGCCGATGACCTCGGGAATCAGCATCGACACCGGTTGGCCGAGCATGGCGGCTTCCGCCTCGATCCCGCCGACGCCCCAGCCCAGCACGCCGAGGCCATTGATCATGGTGGTGTGGGAGTCGGTGCCCACCAGGGTGTCGGGGAACGCGTAGGTGCGACCGTCTTCCTCTTTGGTCCACACGGTGCGGCCCAGGTATTCGAGGTTGACCTGATGGCAGATGCCAGTGCCCGGCGGCACCACGCTGAAGTTGTCGAAAGCGCTCTGGCCCCAACGCAGGAAGGCGTAGCGTTCGCCGTTGCGTTGCATTTCGATGTCGACGTTCTGCTCGAACGCCTGGCTGCTGGCGAATTTGTCCACCATCACCGAGTGGTCGATCACCAGGTCCACCGGCGACAGCGGGTTGATCCGCTGGGGATCGCCGCCGGCCTTTTCCACGGCGGCGCGCATGGCGGCCAGGTCGACCACGGCGGGGACGCCGGTGAAGTCTTGCATCAACACCCGGGCGGGGCGGTATTGAATCTCGCGGTCGGAACGGCGCTCCTTGAGCCACCCGGCCAGGGCCTTGAGGTCGGTGCCGGTGACGGTTTTTTCATCTTCCCAGCGCAGCAGGTTTTCCAGCAGTACCTTCAACGACATGGGCAGTTTGTCCAGGTCGCCCAGGCTTCGGGCGGCATCCGGCAGGCTGAAGTAGTGGTAGGTCCTGGCGTCGACTTGCAGTGTTTTAAGGGTTTTCAGGCTATCGAGGGACGGCATTGAAATCACTCCTTTGAGTCCGCACGGCTACGGACTGACGGAACGGACAGAGCCTTTAACCTAGCCCTGTTTTGAGCGTATGACTAATCACTGGACTCTATGGGCAGGTTCGCGGTTCCGAACTCCGCTATCATGCGGCGGTTTTCGTGACAGGCTTTGCTACGGAGTTTCAATGAACACGCTTTTCATGCACTGTCGGCCGGGCTTCGAAGGCGAGGTCTGTTCCGAGATCGCCGAACACGCGGCCCGGCTCAACGTGGCCGGCTACGCCAAGGCCAAACCGGCCAGTGCCTGCGCTGAATTTGTCTGCACCGAAGACGACGGCGCCGAGCGGCTGATGGACGGCCAGCGCTTCGCCGAACTGATTTTTCCGCGCCAGTGGGCGCGCGGTACGTTCATCGATTTGCCGGAAACCGATCGCATCAGCGTCATCCTGGCCCACATGGCCGCTTTCCCGACCTGTGGCAGCCTGTGGCTGGAAGTGGTGGATACCAACGACGGCAAGGAACTGTCGAACTTCTGCAAAAAATTCGAAGGCCCGTTGCGCAAGGCGCTGATTGGCGCCGGCAAGCTGGTGGACGACCCGCGCAAGCCGCGCCTGCTGCTGACTTTCAAGAGTGGCCGTGAAGTGTTCCTGGGCCTGGCCGAATCCGATAACTCGGCAATGTGGCCCATGGGCATTCCCCGCCTGAAGTTTCCCCGGGAAGCGCCGAGCCGTTCCACCCTCAAGCTTGAAGAGGCCTGGCACCATTTTATTCCCCGGGACCAGTGGGACGAGCGCCTGCACAGCGACATGACCGGCGTGGACCTCGGCGCCGCGCCGGGCGGCTGGACCTGGCAACTGGTCAACCGGGGCATGCTGGTGACCGCCATCGACAATGGCCCGATGGCCGAAAGCCTGATGGACACCGGCCTGGTGCAGCATCTGATGGCAGACGGCTTCACGTTCAAGCCCAAGCAGCCGGTGGACTGGATGGTTTGCGATATCGTCGAGAAACCGGCACGCAACGCGGCGATGCTGGAAGAGTGGATTGGCGAAGGGCATTGCCGCGAGGCCGTGGTCAACCTCAAGCTGCCGATGAAACAGCGTTATGCCGAGGTCAAGCGCCTGCTCGAACGCATCGCCGAGGGTTTCAAGGCTCGGGGCATCAAGGTCGAGATCGGTTGCAAGCAGCTGTACCACGACCGCGAGGAAGTGACGTGCCATCTGCGGCGGTTGGACACGAAAAAGCCGAAGTCCCGCTAGTCCCTTAGAGCCAATGAAATCCCCTGTGGGAGCGAGCTTGCTCGCGATGGCGTCGGCACATTCAACATTGATGCAAGCTGACCCACCGCCATCGCGAGCAAGCTCGCTCCCACATTAGGGTACGGCGTTAAGCCAGGGGTGACCGAACGCCGACATTGCGCGACAATGCGGCCAGTTTCAGGAGTAGAACATGAGTGAAATGAACGACACGCCGGTCGACGGCACGCTGGATGCCACGGGGCTCAATTGCCCGGAACCGGTGATGATGCTGCACCAGCACATCCGCGACCTTGCCCCCGGTGGCCTGCTGAAAGTCATCGCCACCGACCCCTCGACTCGCCGCGACATCCCCAAGTTTTGCGTGTTCCTGGACCACGAGCTGGTGGCCCAGCAGGAGGAAGCGGGCACTTACCTCTACTGGATCCGCAAGAAACTCGCTTAATCCGTCGAGCGGCTGACGCGGATCTGCTTGCGCGCGCTGCGTGCCAGGCGGATCGACAGCATCAGCGCCGCGCAGCTCAAGCCCACGATCAGGCCTTGCCACAATCCGCTCGGGCCGCTGGCGGCACCGAGCCAGTCGGTCAGGCCCAGGGCGTAACCCACCGGCAGGCCGATGCCCCAATAGGCGAACAGGGTCAGGATCATCGTTACCCGGGTGTCCTGGAAGCCGCGCAACGCGCCTGCCGCCGTGACCTGGATCGCATCGGAAAACTGAAACAGCGCCGCGTAGACGATCAGCATCGAAGCCACGTCGATCACCACCGGATCTGCGGTATAGATCGCCGCGATAGGCCCGCGCAGCGCGAACATCAGGCTCGCCGACAGGCAGGCGTACGCCAGGGCCGTGCCCATGCCCACCCCGGCAGCGAAGCGCGCTTCGCGAGGCTGACGACGGCCCAGGGCCTGGCCGACCCGCACCGTGACGGCCATGCCCAGGGAGTAGGGGATCATGAACACCAGGGAACTGAAATTCAGCGCGATCTGGTGCCCGGCCACTACTGTGGCGCCAAGGCTGCCGATCAGCAGCGCGATCACCGCGAAAATACTCGACTCGGCGAACACCGCAATGCCAATCGGCAAGCCGATGCCCAGCAGACGCTTGATGACCACCCATTGCGGCCAGTCGAAACGGCTGAACAGCCGGCTCGACTGATAGGCCGGTGCCCAGCGAGCCCAACCGGCCATGCCCAGGGCCATGACCCACATCACGATGGCTGTGGCCCAGCCGCAACCGACGCCGCCCATGGCGGGCACGCCCAGGTGCCCGTAGATGAAGATGTAGTTGAGCGGAATGTTCAGCGCCAGCCCGCACAGCCCCAGCACCATCGCCGGCCGCGTGCGCCCCAGGCCGTCGCTGAAGCAGCGCAGTACGTGGTACAGCGCCACGGCCGGCAGGCCCGTGCCGATGCCCCGCAGGTATTCCATGCATGGGCCAATCAGTTCGGGGTCGACATTCATGATGTGCAGGATCGGTTCGGCGCTGAACAGCGCCAGTGTGGCGATCAACCCCACCACCAATGCCAGCCACAGCGCCTGGCGTACCAGCGGCCCGATTTCGTCGAACGTACCGGCGCCGAAGCGCTGGGCAACTTTCGGCGTGGTTGCCAGCAATGTGCCGGTCATCAACAGGAACACCGGCACCCAGATAGAGTTGCCCAGGGCTACGGCCGCCAAGTCCCGCGGGCCAACCCGACCGGCCATCACCGCATCGACAAACCCCATGGCGGTGGTTGCCAGTTGCGCCACCATGATCGGCAAGGCCAGGGCCAGCAAGGTCCTGAGTTCCAGGTGAACCCGGGCCGGGCGGGAGAGGGTGGTGGCGGTATCGATTACAGGGTTCACAGGGAAAGCGTCCGAAAAGGTTAAGCGCAAGGCGGCGAATTCTACGCTTTGACGCAGTGGTCAGGAAAAATCCTGTGTTGTGGATTTGTAATCGCTTTTTCAGTTTTCGAGCACCTGTGGGAGCAAGGCTTGCCCGCGATGAAGATGATGCGGTCTGCCGAGTAACCGAGGCGTCGGCATCGCGAGCAAGCTTTGCTCCCACATACATTCCCTCGCCACAACATCATTCGCTCCGGGTAATGCACAGGCCCAACGGAACGCCTACACTGCCTACCCCGCCAAAGGAGCTCTGCCATGCTGATCGTCGCCGACGAAAACATCCCCCTGCTTGACGCATTTTTCCAAGGATTCGGCGAGATCCGCCGGGTACCGGGCCGGGGGATCGACCGGACGATGGTCGAGCAAGCCGATGTGCTGCTGGTGCGTTCGGTCAGCCAGGTCAATCGGGCGCTGCTGGAAGGCAGCAAGGTGCGCTTTGTTGGCACGTGCACCATCGGCACCGATCACCTGGACCTGGACTATCTTGCCGAGGCCGGTATCCGCTGGGCCAGCGCGCCGGGCTGCAACGCCCGTGGCGTGGTGGACTATGTGCTGGGCAGCCTGATGACCCTGGCAGAAATCGAAGGCGCGCAACTTGAGCAACGAACCTTCGGTGTGGTCGGCGCAGGCCAGGTGGGCGGGCGGTTGATCGAGGTGCTCAAGGGGTTGGGCTGGACCGTGAAGGTCTGCGATCCGCCGCGTCAGGCCGCCGAGGGGGGCGACTATGTGAGCCTGGAGCAGATCATCGAGCAGTGCGATGTGATCAGCCTGCACACACCGTTGACCCGCGACGGCGAGCAACCGACCTGGCACCTGTTCGACGAAGCGCGTCTGAACCAGCTCAAGCCCGGGACCTGGCTGATCAACGCGGCCCGCGGCCCGGTGATCGACAATGCCGCGCTACGTGAAGTGTTGCTGGAACGCGAAGACCTGCAAGCGGTGCTGGATGTCTGGGAGCAGGAGCCCACCGTGGATGTGGACCTGGCCGATTTGTGCGTGATCGCCACCCCGCACATTGCCGGTTACAGTCTCGATGGCCGCCAGCGTGGCACCGCCCAGATCTACCAGGCCTTGTGCGCTTTCCTGGAGCGGCCGGTTGAAGTCAGCCTCAGCGACCTGTTGCCTCGGCCTTGGCTGGGTGGCATCACCCTGGATGCCGCAACCGACCCGGCCTGGGCCTTGGCGGCGTTGTGCCGGAGCGTGTACGACCCCCGTGGCGACGACGCGAACTTTCGCCGCAGCCTGGTGGGCACAGTAGGCGAACAACGCAGCGCGTTCGATGCCTTGCGCAAGCACTACCCACCACGGCGGGAAATCGACAGCCTGAAGGTTCGTATCGAAGGGCAGTCGGCGGCTTTGCAACAGATCGTGACTGCGCTGGGTTGTGGGAGCAAAGCTTGCTCGCGATGAACGATGACGCGGTCAGGGGACCGAGGTGCCTGCATCGCGGGCAAGCCTTGCTCCCACAACGTTTCTCGCAGGCATAAAAAACCCGACATCAAGGTCGGGTCCAATTGAAGACGGGCTGTATCACTTTTGTTCGGCAGGCTTGACCAGTCGTTTTTCCAGCTCGCTGCAGGCTTTCTGGATCATGTCTTCGGTGATCGGAACTTCGCGCCCTTGGGCATCGATGAACGAGCAGCCCAGAGACTGGTCCGGTTGCGTGCGGATTACTTGAATCTTGTCGTCGCTGCTGTGTTGCAAGGACATGGCCTGTCTCCTCATCAGGTTGTGTGCCTACTTTAATGTCGCCAGGTGACCGAGCCATGACACTCCTTGTAGGGTCATGGCGACACCTCCACTCAATCAGAAACACAGTTGCGTTTCCAGCCAGACTTTAGACCGATAACATCTAGCCTCTAGTCGTTGTGGTCATATTTAACCTGACTCATTCTGATTCAATTTGGTTCCGCTACGCTTTGGCGTCGCTGGCCGGCCTTTTTCCTGCTGCATTATCGGATGCCCTTGATGCTTTCTTCCCGACATCGCCGTGCCATACACCTGGCCAGCGGCTTCATCGCCCCTTACCGCAAACAGGTCGTCGGCGCCTTGCTGGCCCTGATTGTCACCGCCGGTATTACCTTGTCCATGGGCCAAGGCATCCGGTTGCTGGTAGACCAGGGCTTCATGACCCGCTCACCGCACCTGCTCAATCAATCCATCGGCCTGTTCATGGTACTGGTGGTGGGGTTGGCGATCGGTACGTTTTCACGTTTTTACCTGGTGTCCTGGATCGGCGAGCGGGTGGTGGCCGATATCCGGCGGCAGGTCTTCAACCATCTGGTGTACTTGCACCCCGGTTTCTACGAAAACAACCGCAGTTCGGAAATCCAGTCGCGGCTGACCGCCGATACGACCTTGCTGCAATCGGTGATCGGTTCGTCGCTGTCGTTGTTTTTGCGCAACGCCTTGATGGTGGTAGGCGGCATCGTGCTGCTGTTCATCACCAATCCCAAGTTGACCAGCATCGTGGTGATTGCCCTGCCGCTGGTATTGGCACCGATCCTGGTCTTTGGTCGTCGGGTGCGCAGCTTGTCGCGCCAGAGCCAGGACCGGATTGCCGACGTCGGCAGCTACGTCTCCGAAACCCTTGGGCAGATCAAGACCGTGCAGGCCTACAACCACCAGGTCCAGGACGAACAACGATTCTCCGTGACGGTGGAACAGGCTTTCGACACTGCCCGCAAGCGCATCGCCCAGCGGGCCTGGCTGATCACCCTGGTGATCGTGCTGGTGCTGGGCGCGGTGGGGGTGATGCTCTGGGTCGGCGGCATGGATGTGATCGCCGGGCGGATTTCCGGCGGTGAGCTGGCGGCATTCGTGTTCTACAGCCTGATCGTCGGCAGTGCCTTCGGCACCCTGAGCGAGGTGATCGGCGAGCTGCAACGGGCGGCGGGTGCGGCAGAGCGCATTGCCGAGTTGCTGCGTTCGGAGAACATTATCCAGCCGCCGGCTTCAGGCCTTGTCACGTTGCCGGAGCGGGTCCGGGGCGACCTGCGCCTCGAAGGCGTGCGTTTTTCCTATCCCTCCCGGCCTGACAGCTATGCGGTCGACGGCCTCGACCTGACTATCAAGGCCGGTGAGACCCTGGCCCTGGTCGGGCCTTCCGGTGCGGGCAAGTCAACGGTGTATGACCTGCTGCTGCGTTTCTACGATCCGGTGCAAGGGCAGATACTGATCGACGACGTGCCGTTGACTCAACTCGATCCGTTGGACCTGCGCCGCCACTTCGCCCTGGTTTCACAAAACCCGGCACTGTTTTTCGGCACGGTCGAAGAGAACATCCGCTACGGCAACCCTGGCGCAACGTCCGAGCAGGTGCGTGAGGCCGCGCAGATTGCCCACGCCCACGATTTCATCGAAAAAATGCCCGACGGTTACCAGACCCACCTGGGTGACGGTGGTCTCGGGTTATCCGGCGGTCAACGCCAACGCCTGGCCATCGCCCGGGCGTTGCTGGTGGACGCGCCGATCCTGCTGCTGGACGAAGCCACCAGCGCCCTCGATGCGCAAAGCGAACACCTGATCCAGCAAGCCCTGCCCAACCTGATGAAAAACCGCACGACCCTGGTCATCGCCCACCGCCTGGCCACGGTGAAAAACGCCGACCGGATCGCGGTGATGGATCAGGGCAAAGTGGTTGCCGTGGGCACTCACCAGGAGCTGGTTGCCAGCAATGCGCTGTACGCGCGGCTGGCGGCGTTGCAGTTCAATGTTGGCCTGGAGGCGGCAGCCGACTAAGTATGGTCCCTTGTGGGAGCGAGCTTGCTCGCGATAGCGGTGAGCCAGCTTGCATCCATGTTGAAGGTGCCACCGCCATCGCGAGCAAGCCCGATCCCACAAGGTCCAGCAAGCGAGAAAAAAGAAATGCCCGCATCTTTCAATGCGGGCATTTTTTCTTCTCAGGAACAGCTTTCGCTAATAATCACTGATCATCGAAATACCGCTCATGCCAATCCACCAGCGGTTGCGGCGAGTTGAGTTTCTGGCCGTAGATCACCGAGTACGACAACACGTTCTGCACGTATTGGCGGGTTTCGTCGAACGGGATGCTTTCGACCCAGACGTCGAAGCTCAAGTGGTCGGCGCCACGCAGCCACTGGCGCACGCGACCGGGGCCGGCGTTGTAGGCCGCCGAAGCCAGGACGCGATTGCCGTTGAACTGGCTATGAACCTGGCTCAGGTACGCCGCGCCCAACTGGATGTTCTTGTCCGGGTTCAACACTTGCTGTGGTGAGGCCAGGGGAATGCTGAACTTGCGCGCGGTTTCCTTGGCGGTGCCAGGCATCAGTTGCATCAGGCCGGCGGCACCGACGCCGGAGCGGGCGTCGTCCATGAAGGCGCTTTCCTGGCGGGTGATGGCGAACGCCCAGCTTGGATGCAAGCCGCGGATCTTGGCTTCGCGCACCAGGGTGTCGCGGTGGGCCATCGGGAAGCGGATATCCAGGTCGTCCCAATACTTGGCCTGGCTGATGGTGCGAATGGCCGGGAAATACCACTTCAGGTCATACGCCAGTTTGGCCTGGGCGACCATTTCGTCACGGTTGAAATGACGGCTGACGTGATACCACTCGCGGCGCCCGTCGACGATGTCCCCGCGGGCATGAAATTCCAGCGCCCGACGCACGCCAGGGGTGTTGCGCACTTTGTTGATCAGCGCCTGGCTCATCACCAGCGGCTTGTTGACCAGCGAGTATGGCAATTGGGAGCGATCGGCGGCCAGGAAACCATAAAAATCCCGTTCACGGGCCAAGTGCTTGTAGAGTGCCAGCGCCTCGGGGTTCTGCGGCTGCGCCAGTTCCAGCGTACGGGCTTGCCAGTACCGCCAGCGGTTGGTGCTCGACAGCGACTCGGGCAGGCGACGGGTCAGTTGGTAGGCATCGTCCCAGCGGGCCAGGCGCAGGAGCAGGCGCAAACGCCATTCCGAAACGGTGTCATCGCGCAGTTCCGGGTCGTATTTCGTCATCACGTCCAAGGCCCGGCTGTCGAAGCGCTTGGCCAGGGTCAGGCCGATTTCCCGGGCAATCGCAACTTTTTCATCACGGGAAAAATGCATGGTGCTGGCGTAGCCGTCCAGCAGTGCCATGGCCTTTTCCGGATCCTGGCGGGCCAGGCGGCGCAGGCCGAGGCTGACGATATCGGACATCGGTTCATCGGCCGGGATGAAGCGCGAGGGCTGGTTGAGCAACTCGGGCTTTTGCGCCACGTCCACCAGCAGCTTGCCGCGGGGGGCGAGGGTGGTCAGGCCGCTGACCAGGCTGTTGGCCAGCGGGTAGTTGCGGGCCTGGGCCGCCAGTTTTGTGCGTTCCCAGCGTTTCTGTTCGGTCAACTGGCCCTGGGAGGCCCATAGACCGAACAAGGCATCGCACGCCTGGGGCTGGGATTTACCGGAGAGCCACAGCTTTTCGGTATTGGCATAGCCTTCGGCCTTCAAGCCATGGCTGAGCTGGTACTGGGCGTTAAGGCAGTCCAGTTCGGTGAAATTGAGCTTGGGATCGTAATACTTGACGAAGGTCTCCCAGTCGCCGCGTTCGGTCAGCCAACGCAGCCAGCGCAATTTCATCCAGTTGGCCTGGGGCAGGTCACCATGTTCGGCGAGGAACTTCTCGATTTCGGCGTTGCTGGCGCTCTTGAGGCGAGCGGTCAATTCGTCGTAGGCCAGGTAGGGCTCCAGCGGATAATCGCGCAGGGCCTGGCTGTAGCGAAAGTAAGGGCCGGAATCACCCTTGGCCAAGGCGCGCTTGGCCTCGTCGTAATATTGGCGTTGAGTGGAGATATCCACCGCCTGCGCGGATTGAACGGCAGTGGCACATACAAAAAGACACGATAAAACACTGAAAAGGCGACTGCGCATGAGACGTCCGGGCATAAAAAACATGACAAGCCCAAGGGGTAACCCAGGGTAACTGTCTGTAGCTTAGCCTTTTGCCAGCAGCCGGCGAAAGCTTTGCAGGGCCGTCGGTGCAAGTTCGCAACATTTGTTATGCAGAGTGCTTCGGTGGCGAAATTGGCGGAACCTTGAGGCCTCATCTCAGGTAGAATGCGCGCCCGGTTTTTGGAGAAGCTCATGACCCTGCTCAAATTCAGCGATGTGTCCCTTGCTTTCGGCGCTATGCCGTTGTTGGACAAGGTGTCCTGGCAGATCGCCCGTGGTGAGCGGGTGTGCATCATCGGCCGCAACGGCACTGGCAAGTCCAGCATGATGAAGCTGGTCAAGGGCGATCAAAAGCCCGATGACGGCTCGGTCTGGCGCGCGCCAGGCCTGAAAATCGGCGAATTGCCCCAGGAACTGCCGGTGGCCGACGAGCGGACCGTATTCGATGTGGTCGCCGAAGGCCTGGACGGTGTCGGCGCGCTGTTGGCCGAGTACCACCACCTGAGCCAGAACATCGTCACCGATGCCGACCTGGACAAGTTGATGCACGTGCAGCACGACCTTGAAGCCCGAGACGGCTGGCGTCTGCAGCAACTGGTCGACAGCACCCTGAGCCGCCTGCAATTGCCGGCCGACAAGACCCTGGCCGAGTTGTCCGGCGGCTGGCGTCGTCGCGTCCTGCTGGCCCAGGCCCTCGTGTCCGAGCCGGACCTGCTGCTGCTCGACGAACCGACCAACCACCTGGACATCGGCGCCATCGCCTGGCTTGAAGAAGCCTTGAAGGACTTCCAGGGTGCGGTGCTGTTCATCACCCACGACCGTTCCTTCCTGCAAAACCTGGCGACCCGCATCCTTGAACTGGACCGTGGCGGCCTGATCGACTGGAACGGCGACTACGCCAGCTTCCTGGTGCACAAGGAAGCGGCGCTGGCGGCGGAAGAAACCGCTAACGCGTTGTTCGATAAGAAACTGGCCCAGGAAGAAGTCTGGATTCGCCAGGGTATCAAGGCGCGTCGCACCCGCAACGAAGGCCGTGTGCGGGCGCTCAAGGCCTTGCGCATGGAGCGCAGTGAACGTCGCGAGCGCACCGGCAAGGCCAACATCCAGCTGGATACCGCTGACAAGTCCGGCAAGCAGGTGATGGTCCTTGAGAATGTGAGTTTCGCGCACCCGGGCGGCCCGTTCCTGATCAAGGACTTCTCCATGGTGCTTCAGCGTGGCGATCGCATCGGCCTGCTGGGTGCCAACGGTACCGGCAAGACCACCTTGCTCAAGCTGATGCTCGGTGGCCTGGTGCCGACCAATGGCAAGGTGGAAGAGGGCACGAAAATCGACGTCGCCTACTTTGACCAGTTGCGCCATCAGTTGGACCTGGAAAAGACCGTGATCGACAACGTCGCCGAAGGCCGCGATTTCATCGACATCGATGGCCAGAGCCGCCATGTGCTGAGCTACCTTGGCGATTTCCTGTTCAGCCCCCAGCGTGCCCGTACGCCGGTCAAGGCGCTGTCGGGTGGCGAGCGCGCCCGTCTGTTGCTGGCCAAGTTGTTCAGCAAACCGGCGAACCTGCTGGTGCTCGACGAACCGACCAACGACCTGGACGTGGAAACCCTGGAGTTGCTGGAAGAGGTGTTGCTGACCTTCAACGGCACCGTGCTGATGGTCAGCCACGACCGGGCATTCCTCGACAACGTGGTCACCAGCACCCTGGTGTTCGAAGGCGAAGGCCTGGTGCGTGAATACGTCGGTGGCTATCAGGACTGGCTGCGCCAGGGCGGCTCGCCGCGTCTGCTGGGAGTAACCGAAAGCAAGTCTGGCAAGGCCGACCTGAATTCGGCCGTGGTCAAGGCCGAGCCAGCCCCGGTAGCTGCCGCGGCGACCCCGGCACCGGCCAAGAAAAAACTCAGCTACAAGCTGCAGCGTGAGCTGGAGGCGCTGCCGGGTGACATCGACGCGAAGGAACAGCAGATCGCCGCGGTGGAAGCCGAGATGGCTGACGCCGGCTTCTACCAGCGACCTGCTGCCGAAACCGCCAAGGTCATCGCGCACCTGGAGCAGTTGCAGGTCGAGCTGGACGCACTGGTCGAGCGCTGGGCTGAACTGGACGCTTGATCCGCTGTTGAAAAAAATCCCGGAATTCAGCAATGAACGCCGGGATTTCTATTTGAGACGCTATTCCCCTGTAGGGGTGAGCCTGTGGGAGCAAAGCTTGCTCCCACAAGGTCAGGGTCTGGGGTTATGTGCGCTTGACCAGATGTACCGCCAGCACATCGCAAGGCGCGCCATGCAGCACGTCGTTGGCGGTCGAGCCCAGCAACAGCGCCAGGCCGTGGCGACCATGGCTGCCGACCACAATCAGGTCGCAGCCCTGTTCCTTGGCCAGGTGATGGATCTCCTGGCGCGGCTGGCCGTAGGTCAGGTGGCTGAATTCCTTCTTCAGGGCAGGGTATTTCACGATCAGTCGGTCAAGGCGTTCCTTGGCCTGGTCGAATTGCTGCTGCTGCAATTGGGAAAGGTCCATGGGCACGTCGCCGCCGAAGGCCATGGCCATCGGTTCGACGATATGCACCAGCGACAGCTTGGTGTCCCGGCTTTCGCAAAGGGCGAGGGCGCGCTTGACGACCGGATCGCATTCTTCAGTGAGGTCGACGGCGACCAGAACGTGTTCGTAGTACATGGAAAGCACTCCAGAGAATTGCGATACGGTAAGTATGGCTGGTTTCAAGCGCATTGACGGCGACGTGGCTCAATGGGCTCATCAGAATTCGGGAGTACGAATATGACGGTCTGGATAGTGGTGTCAATCCTGTTGGTGGTGTTAAGTCCACTGGCATGGTTGCGTCCGTCCCGTGTTCAGAGCGGTCGCATGGCCCTGCGCATGGAAGCACGACGCCTGGGCCTGGCCATGCAGCTGGCGCCGCAGGAGTGGCCGCACTGGCTCGGCCAGCAGCCGCCAAACCCCTGCGCCCAGTACCACCGGCCCCGGCGTGGCAAGGAACCGGCGGTCTGGAGCTATTGGCAGACTGCGCCAGGCGTCTGGGTCAACCAGTGGCGAGAAGTCTGCCAGGATGAGTCCCTGCTCAATCATTTCGAAAAATTGCCGGCCAACGTCTACAAGGTCGAAGCCGATCGGCAAATGATCGCCTTGTACTGGGGCGAGAAGGGCGAAGCGACTGTTTTGCAAGATATTTGCGCGGTGCTCAAGGCGCTGGCCTGAGGCATAAAAAAGCCCGACAGTCTCATCGGGCGGGTTGGCCAGGCAGGCCGGTAATCAATCTCGTGTCAGGACGTGCGTTCGTAACGTCCTTTGTTCCCAATTTTCAATCGCGTCCCGACAGCGTAGACGGCTGGATCCGATATGCCTGGAATTAGGGCGATTTTTCTAATTATTGATCCTATGAATAGCTGCTCATGCGGCGCCGTGTTGCGGATCCGTACGGTACGGAAATGACCGAGAAGTCGCGTTCACGCCTGTGTTTAGGGCGATTGACAATTGTCGGAAATTCCGTGAAGGTGACGTACCCAAATCAAACGGGCGTATGAATTGAGCGTTTGTATTTTCAGAATGCTCCTACAGACCCCGACTATCGCGTTGACGGGTGTGCCTGGCGGATTGGCGTAGCATCGACGGTAAACGTCAATGCCGAACCAGTGGTCAGCGTTCAACGTGTACTGTTCAGCTTCCATATCGTGGAGATCAGTTGATGATTTACGAAGGTAAAGCCATCACGGTTAAGGCTCTTGAAAGTGGCATCGTCGAATTGAAATTCGACCTCAAGGGTGAGTCCGTCAACAAGTTCAACCGTCTAACCCTGAATGAATTGCGTCAGGCCGTGGACACTATCAAGGCAGATGCTTCGATCAAGGGTGTGATCGTCAGCAGCGGCAAGGACGTGTTCATCGTCGGTGCCGACATCACCGAATTCGTCGACAACTTCAAGCTGCCCGATGCCGAACTGATCGCTGGCAACCTCGAAGCCAACCGTATTTTCAGCGACTTCGAAGACCTCAACGTACCGACCGTCGTGGCCATCAACGGCATCGCCCTGGGTGGCGGCCTGGAAATGTGCCTGGCGGCGGATTACCGCGTCATGTCCACCACGGCCAAGATCGGCCTGCCGGAAGTCAAGCTGGGCATCTACCCAGGCTTCGGCGGCACCGTGCGCCTGCCGCGCCTGATCGGTGCCGACAACGCCATTGAGTGGATTGCCGCCGGCAAGGAAAACCGTGCTGAAGACGCGCTGAAGGTCGGCGCCGTGGATGCCGTGGTCGAACCTGGCAAACTCCAGGAAGCGGCCCTTGAAACCATCAAGCGCGCCATCAGCGGCGAGTTCGACTACAAGGCCAAGCGTCAGCCGAAGCTGGAAAAGCTCAAGCTCAACGCCATCGAACAAATGATGGCCTTCGAAACCGCCAAGGGTTTCGTGGCCGGTCAGGCAGGCCCGAACTACCCAGCGCCGGTCGAAGCGATCAAGACTATCCAGAAAGCCGCGAACTTCGGTCGTGACAAGGCTCTGGAAGTCGAAGCCGCCGGCTTCGTCAAGCTGGCCAAGACCTCGGCTGCGCAAAGCCTGATCGGTCTGTTCCTCAATGACCAGGAGCTGAAGAAAAAGGCCAAGGCCTACGACGAAATCGCCAGTGACGTGAAGCAGGCCGCCGTGCTCGGCGCCGGCATCATGGGTGGCGGTATTGCCTACCAGTCGGCGTCCAAAGGCACGCCGATCCTGATGAAGGACATCAACGAACACGGGATCGAGCAAGGCCTGGCCGAAGCCGCCAAGCTGCTGGTCGGCCGTGTCGACAAAGGTCGCATGACCGCTGCGAAGATGGCCGAAGTGCTCAACGGCATTCGTCCGACCCTGTCCTACGGCGATTTCGGCCATGTCGACCTGGTGGTCGAAGCCGTTGTCGAGAACCCGAAGGTCAAGCAGGCGGTACTGGCTGAAGTCGAAGACAAGGTCAAAGAGGACACCATCCTGGCCTCGAACACCTCGACCATCTCCATTTCGCTGCTGGCCAAGGCCCTCAAGCGTCCGGAGAACTTCGTCGGCATGCACTTCTTCAACCCGGTGCACATGATGCCGCTGGTGGAAGTGATCCGTGGCGAGAAATCCAGCGAACACGCCGTTGCCACCACCGTGGCCTACGCCAAGAAAATGGGCAAGAACCCGATCGTCGTCAACGACTGCCCGGGCTTTTTGGTCAACCGCGTGCTGTTCCCGTACTTTGGCGGTTTCGCCAAGCTGGTCAGCGCCGGTGTGGACTTCGTGCGCATCGACAAGATCATGGAAAAATTCGGCTGGCCGATGGGCCCGGCGTACCTGATGGACGTGGTCGGCATCGACACCGGCCACCACGGTCGCGACGTCATGGCCGAAGGCTTCCCGGACCGCATGAAGGACGACCGTCGTTCGGCCGTCGACGTGCTCTACGAAGCCAAGCGCCTGGGCCAGAAGAACGGCAAGGGCTTCTACGCCTATGAGACCGACAAGCGCGGCAAGCAGAAGAAAGTCGCCGACTCGTCGGTGCTGGAAGTGCTCAAGCCAATCGTCTACGAGCAGCGCGAAGTCACCGACGAGGACATCATCAACTGGATGATGATCCCGCTGTGCCTCGAAACCGTGCGTTGCCTGGAAGACGGCATTGTCGAAACCGCCGCCGAAGCCGACATGGGTCTGGTCTACGGTATCGGTTTCCCTCCATTCCGTGGCGGTGCGCTGCGCTATATCGATTCGATCGGTGTGGCCGAGTTCGTTGCCCTGGCTGACCAGTACGCTGATTTGGGCGCGCTGTACCACCCGACCGCGAAGCTGCGTGAAATGGCCAAGAACGGCCAGAGCTTCTTCGGTTAAGCGCCCAACGACTAGAGCGAGAGAACATTTATGAGCTTGAATCCTAGAGACGTCGTGATTGTCGACTTCGGTCGTACGCCGATGGGCCGCTCCAAGGGCGGCATGCACCGCAACACCCGCGCCGAAGACATGTCGGCGCACCTGATCAGCAAACTGCTGGAGCGCAACGTCAAGGTCGACCCCAACGAAGTCGAAGACGTGATCTGGGGCTGTGTGAACCAGACCCTGGAGCAGGGCTGGAACATCGCCCGCATGGCCTCGCTGATGACCCAGATTCCTCACACGGCGGCGGGCCAGACCGTCAGCCGCCTGTGCGGTTCGTCCATGAGCGCACTGCACACCGCCGCCCAGGCGATCATGACCGGCAACGGTGACGTGTTCGTCGTCGGTGGTGTCGAGCACATGGGCCACGTGAGCATGATGCACGGCGTCGATCCGAACCCGCACATGTCGCTGTACGCGGCAAAAGCCTCGGGCATGATGGGCCTGACAGCGGAAATGCTTGGCAAAATGCACGGCATCACCCGCGAACAGCAGGATGCCTTTGGCGTGCGCTCCCACCAGCTCGCCCACAAGGCGACCGTGGAAGGCAAGTTCAAGGATGAGATCATCCCGATGCAGGGCTACGACGAGAACGGTTTCCTGAAGCTGTTCGACTACGACGAAACCATTCGTCCGGAAACCACCCTGGAAAGCCTGGCGGCCCTCAAGCCGGCATTCAATCCAAAGGGCGGCACCGTGACAGCCGGTACCTCGTCGCAGATCACCGATGGTGCCTCGTGCATGATCGTGATGTCGGCCCAACGTGCCCAGGACCTGGGTATCCAGCCGATGGCGGTGATTCGTTCGATGGCCGTGGCGGGTGTGGATCCGGCGATCATGGGCTATGGTCCAGTACCGGCCACGCAGAAAGCCTTGAAGCGCGCAGGCCTGGGTATTGCCGATATCGACTTCTTCGAGCTCAACGAAGCTTTCGCCGCACAGGCCCTGCCAGTGCTGAAAGATTTGAAAGTGCTCGACAAGATGAACGAGAAGGTTAACCTGCACGGCGGCGCGATCGCCCTGGGTCACCCGTTCGGTTGCTCCGGTGCGCGTATCTCCGGCACGCTGCTCAACGTCATGAAGCAGAATGGCGGCACCTTTGGTGTGTCCACCATGTGCATTGGCCTTGGCCAGGGCATCGCCACTGTCTTCGAACGCGTCTAAGCGTTGCGTTGATGGAAGCCGGGGCCAAGTGCCCCGGTTTTTGTTTTTTCGGGTTTAGTAAAAAAAGATTTTGTTTTTATTTTGAAAAAATTTGAGTGAGGGCCAAAGCATGCCGATACAACCTGGGCTCTACCAGCATTACAAAGGTCCGCAGTACCGCGTATTCAGCATCGCGCGGCATTCCGAGACCGAGGAAGAAGTGGTCTTCTATCAAGCCCTGTATGGCGATTACGGCTTTTGGGTGCGTCCTTTGAGCATGTTCCAGGAGTCCGTCGAGGTTGACGGCGAACAGGTGCCACGCTTTGCTTTGGTGCAGGCCGAGGAGAGCATTTTTTCCAAGCCTTGAGGCCGGTAAGCGGGCAACCCTGCGCTTGACCTCACCTTGCAGCCACTATATATAGCGGTGCCGCGTCAGGCGCCAACCGCCTTTCACTTTTTAGAATTCAGGAATTTTCTGATCCATGGGCAAATCGCTGGTCATTGTGGAATCCCCGGCTAAGGCCAAGACCATCAACAAGTATCTGGGCGACCAATACGTGGTGAAGTCGAGTATCGGCCATATCCGAGACCTGCCCACCAGCGGTTCGGCTAGCGCCAGCAAGGAGCCAGCCGCCAAGCGCGGCAAGGCTGCTGCCGGTGAAGCGCCGGCGCTGTCGCCGAAAGACAAGGCGCGCAAGCAGCTGGTCTCACGCATGGGGGTCGATCCGGAACACGGCTGGAAAGCCAAGTACGAGATCCTCCCGGGCAAGGAAAAGGTCATCGAAGAGCTGCGCCGGCTCGCCAAGGATGCTGACACCATCTATCTCGCGACGGACTTGGACCGCGAAGGGGAAGCCATTGCCTGGCACCTGCGCGAAGCCATTGGTGGGGATGACAGCCGCTACAAGCGCGTGGTGTTCAACGAAATTACCAAGAAGGCCATCCAGGAAGCCTTCTCCCAGCCGGGCGAGCTGGATATCGATCGGGTCAACGCTCAACAGGCGCGTCGCTTCCTCGATCGCGTGGTGGGCTACATGGTCTCGCCCCTGCTGTGGGCCAAGATCGCCCGCGGCCTGTCGGCCGGTCGCGTGCAGTCGGTCGCCGTGAAACTGGTGGTGGAACGCGAGCGGGAGATCCGTGCGTTCATCCCTGAAGAGTACTGGGAAGTCCACGCCGACCTCGGCACCGCCAAGGGCGCCACCGTGCGCTTCGACGTGGCCCGGGAGAAGGGCGAGGCATTCAAGCCGCTCAACGAAGCCCAGGCCATGGCCGCGCTGGAGAAGCTCAAGGCTTCCAGCTACAGCATCGTCAAGCGCGAAGACAAGCCGACCAGCAGCAAACCGTCGGCGCCGTTCATCACCTCCACGTTGCAACAGGCCGCGAGCAATCGCCTGGGCTTTGGCGTGAAGAAAACCATGATGATGGCCCAGCGTCTGTACGAAGCCGGCTACATCACTTACATGCGTACCGACTCGACCAACCTTTCGACCGATGCCGTGGCGATGGCGCGCACTTATATAGAAAGCGAGTTCGGCAAGAAGTACCTGCCGGACACGCCGAACGTCTACAGCAGCAAGGAAGGCGCGCAGGAGGCTCACGAAGCGATTCGTCCGTCCGATGCCAACACCGAGCCAAGCAAGCTGTCGGGCATGGAGCGCGATGCCGAGCGTCTCTACGAGCTGATCTGGCGCCAGTTCCTGGCCTGCCAGATGCTGCCGGCGCAATACCTGTCGACCACGGTCAGCGTCGGTGCCGGCGACTTCGAGCTGCGCGCCAAGGGCCGCATCCTGAAGTTCGACGGCTATACCCGCGTCATGCCGCAGATCACCAAGCCTGGGGATGACGACGTCCTGCCGGACATGGCCCAGGGCGACGTGATGAAGCTGATCAAGCTTGATCCGACCCAGCATTTCACCAAGCCACCGGCTCGTTACTCCGAAGCCAGCCTGGTCAAGGAGATGGAAAAGCGCGGCATCGGTCGTCCTTCGACCTACGCAGCGATCATCTCCACCATCCAGGACCGCGGTTATGTGGCGCTGCACAACCGTCGTTTCTATTCGGAGAAGATGGGTGACATCGTTACCGAGCGTTTGTCCGAGAGCTTCTCGAACCTGATGGACTACGGCTTCACCGCCGGTATGGAAGAGAACCTCGACGATGTGGCCCAGGGCGAGCGCGACTGGAAAAACGTTCTCGACGAGTTCTACGGCGACTTCAAGAAAAAGCTCGAGGTGGCCGAAAGCCCTGACAGCGGCATGCGCGCCAACCAGCCGGTCATGACCGATATCCCGTGCCTGACCTGCGGGCGTCCGATGCAAATCCGTACCGCCTCGACCGGCGTGTTCCTCGGTTGCTCGGGCTACAGCCTGCCACCCAAGGAGCGCTGCAAGGCGACGGTCAATCTGGTGCCGGGTGACGAAATCGCCGCGGACGACGAGGGTGAATCGGAATCCCTGGTGCTGCGTGGCAAGCATCGCTGCCCGATCTGCAGCACGGCGATGGACGCCTACCTGCTGGATGAAAAGCGCAAGCTGCACATCTGCGGTAACAATCCGGACTGTGCTGGCTACGAGATCGAAGAGGGCACTTATCGCATCAAGGGCTACGAAGGTCCGAGCCTGGAGTGCGACAAGTGTGGCAGTGAGATGCAGCTCAAGACCGGCCGTTTCGGCAAGTTCTTCGGTTGCACCAACCCGACCTGCAAGAACACCCGCAAACTGCTCAAGAGCGGTGACGCGGCGCCGCCGAAAATGGACCCGGTGAAGATGCCTGAGCTCAAGTGCGAGAAGGTCAACGACACCTACATCCTGCGCGACGGTGCTTCCGGCCTGTTCCTGGCGGCCAGCCAGTTCCCGAAAAACCGTGAGACCCGTGCACCGTTGGTGATGGAAATCGTGCCGCACAAGGACGAGATCGATCCCAAGTACCATTTCCTCTGCGAAGCGCCGCAGAAGGATCCGGAAGGGCGCCCGGCGGTCATTCGCTACAGCCGCAAGACCAAGGAGCAATACGTGCAGACCGAAGTCGACGGCAAGCCGACCGGCTGGAAAGCCTTTTACGACGGCGGTAAGTGGACGGTGCAAGACAAGAGTTGATGGCAGCACTCGCGTGTGACAAAGGGACTTGCTGTGGCGAGGGCGCTTGCTCCCGCTGGACCGGTCCGACGTTTCGGACGCAGCCGTCCCAATAAGTCCCATGTGAACAAAAGGCCGCATGACAACCCATAGGTTTTCATGCGGCCTTTTGTTTTTGGCTTGCAGTGGCCTCGGTTGATCCATGACACTGTCGCACTTGCGTGAAGCTTTCATTTCGTTGGGGAGATGCCGCCATGGCCCACGAACTCTATACCCGCACCAATCAGAAAATCTATTTCGCCGGTCTGTCGCTCGAGGCGCTTACCAGGGCCGAGGACGGACGTGCGATGAATTCCCCGGCGCTGCTCCAGGCAGGGCGCGAATCCGTGCTGTTTCACCTGTACGGTGCATTGTTGGGGTTGTGCCATGAAATCGCCGGTTTCTATCGCCTGCCTCAAGCGAATGCACCGCGGGCCGAGCTGTTGTTGACCCGCGAAGTGCTGGAAACCATTGCTATCCCGGAATTGGCCGAAATGGTCGAGCTGGCGCACAACCCGGAAACCTGGCTGGCGAAGCTATTGGCGGCCCATGCGGCGCTGTTCGAACCGCCACGTGCCCCGCGCAAGCCCAAGGGGGACGTGACCCAGCCGTTGATCGTGGCGGTCAATCTGGACGAACAAGAACCCGAGCAGGAGTTGAGCCGGGAGGAGCTGGAGAGTTGGCGTCAGAACCTCAAGAGCCTGGCGATACGCTTTCGTGAAGGTTTGAACGAGTGCTGAGTTTCCCCACGGCCCGTTACGTTCGTTGATAACGCTTGGTCAAGATCCCGAGCGGAGCCTGGCCGATGACTATATAATCCTCGCCTTTCGTGGAGAACAGACTTTTATGCCTACGTCCTTTCTAGAAATTGTCGAACTTCCTGATGGCCGCATCGAGCTGCGCAGGGCTGAGGACGAGGGTTCTCTGGTTACCCTGAACTTCTCCGAAGATGCCAAGGTATTCCTCCAGGGCCAACACGTCGAAGTCGCCAAGGCGATGCTGAGCGTGGGCGTTCAGATGGCAGGTCGCCTGGTTGAAGGCGAATTCAACAAGGAAGAGGGGCCGCGGGTTCTTCATTGATCCCGTCTGTCGGCTTTTTTGGATAGTGTGGCTGGTCGGCTTCTCTGCCTTGGAGAAGCCCCGCGTTTGTCTTAGCCCAATCGAATGTTCAGACTTTGTGCGTCCCCGGTACGGGCGGCGCTGATCAACTGTTGCCGTGCGGTGGCGGTCAACGGGTTGAGCCAGCTGACCACGGTGTGGCTGCGGCCCAGGCGCAAGGCTTCGCAGGTCAACTGTTGGGCGCTTTGGGTGCCCCGCGGCTGCAACAACAGGATGCGTTCGCGGTTCAGGCCGGCATCCCGCAGCCAGGCCTGGGTGACGCTGGCCGGTGGTGCGATCAGCGTCAGCCAGCGAGCATCCTGGTCCTGGCTGAGTTCTCGCAGAATCGGCGCCAGCAGGTTCAGGCAGTTTCCAGCCGCACCACGTAACGACAGTTCGCTGAAAGCCTCGGGCTCGACGCCCCAGGGCGACTCGATGACCTCTTTCAGGACTGGAGCCAGCGGTTGGGCCATGAATGCCTCGAACAGCGGAAGTTGTGTGTGTTGTGGTGTGTGAGGGAACTGCATAAAGCCTCCTTTAGCGGCGAATGACGCCGACGCTCAAGCCTTCGATGACCAGGTCCTGATCTTTCAGATTCACTTCGATGGGCGCGAACTCCGGGTTCTCGGCGATGAGCCAGACCTTGCTGCCGTCGCGCTTGAAGCGCTTGACGGTCACTTCGTCGCCGATTCGCGCCACCACGATCTGGCCATTGCGGGCTTCGCGGGTGGTGTGCACGGCCAGGAGGTCACCGTCGAAGATGCCGATGTCCTTCATGCTCATGCCGTGTACACGAAGCAGGTAGTCGGCCCGAGGATGGAAGAACGAAGGATTGATGTTGCAGGACTCCTCGACATGCTGCTGGGCCAGGATCGGTGCGCCTGCCGCTACCCGGCCGATGATCGGCAGGGTGGTTTCGTCGGCCTTGGCTTCGAAGCCGGGGATGCGAATGCCACGGGATGCGCCCGGGGTCATTTCGATAGCACCCTTGCGCGCCAGCGCCTTGAGGTGTTCTTCAGCCGCGTTGGGCGACTTGAAACCCAGTTCCTGGGCGATTTCCGCGCGGGTTGGCGGGTAGCCGTTGTCTTCGAGGCAGCGTTTGATGAAGGCCAGAATCTCTGCTTGGCGTGGCGTCAGCTTTAGCATATTGATCGCTCTGTCTTTTTATACAGTGACTGGGATTATATACAGTGGACGGCGCTTGGCAATCCTCCTTTTTTCACCGGCCGCTGGACGGTCGGTCAGGCTGTTGGATGCGACATGGCTACCACCCGTGAAAAGGTGTGGTTAAATACGTGACCGGGCGTTCGCAAAACGCCCCGGCAGGCTTGACAACCCCTAGGCTGAAACGTATGTTTCAAACAAGTGTTTGTCAGGCGGAGTAACCATGGCCCAGTCGGAAACCGTTGAACGCATTCTCGATGCTGCCGAGCAGTTGTTCGCGGAAAAAGGTTTCGCTGAAACCTCGTTGCGTCTGATCACCAGCAAGGCCGGGGTGAACCTGGCGGCGGTGAACTATCATTTCGGCTCCAAAAAGGCCTTGATCCAGGCGGTATTCTCGCGGTTCCTCGGACCTTTCTGCCTCAGCCTCGATCGCGAACTGGAGCGCCGGCAGGCCAAGCCTGACGTCAAGCCGACCTTGGAAGAGCTACTGGAAATCCTGGTCGAGCAAGCCCTTGTCGTGCAACCGCGCAGCGGTAACGACCTTTCCATTTTCATGCGCCTGTTGGGCCTTGCTTTCAGTCAGAGTCAGGGCCACCTGCGACGTTACCTGGAAGACATGTACGGCAAGGTTTTCCGGCGCTACATGCTGCTGGTCAACGAAGCCGCACCGCGTATTCCGCCCATCGAGTTGTTCTGGCGAGTGCACTTCATGCTCGGCGCCGCGGCGTTCAGCATGTCCGGTATCAAGGCGTTGCGCGCCATTGCTGAAACCGACTTTGGCGTGAACACCTCGATCGAACAGGTGATGCGCCTGATGGTGCCGTTCCTGGCAGCCGGCATGCGTGCCGAAAGTGGCGTCACCGATGAAGCCATGGCTGTCGCGCAATTGCGTCCGCGCAGTAAATCGACGCCGGCGCTGGCCAAGGCGTAAGTGCATGGGTGGGCGCGGCTGCCTACATCCGCTAAGCTAGCCGCCCATGCCGACTCTCGTTTCGAACCCGTTCCATTTTTTGTTGCATGACCGCGACCTGCCGGGCCTTGGGCCCAGCGGTGTGGTCGTGCCTGTGTTGTCGCGCGGGTTCATCGTTATTAAGGAAATGCTATGACTGCTGGCCTGCAAGGCTCGTTGATGGTGGACGTCGCCGGTACCTGGCTGACGGCCGAAGATCGCCACCTGTTGCGCCAGCCTGAGGTAGGCGGGCTGATCATCTTTGCCCGCAATATCGAGCATCCACGTCAGGTGCGTGAGTTGAGCGCGTCGATCCGCGCCATCCGCCCTGACCTTTTATTGGCGGTGGATCAGGAAGGTGGTCGTGTCCAGCGGCTGCGCCAGGGTTTTGTGCGGTTGCCGGCGATGCGGGCGATAGCCGATAACCCGAACGCCGAGTACCTCGCCGAGCAGTGCGGCTGGATCATGGCCACAGAAGTGCTGGCGGTCGGTCTCGACTTGAGCTTTGCCCCGGTGCTGGACCTCGATTACCAGCGCAGCGCCGTCGTCGGCAGTCGTTCCTTCGAGGGTGACCCCGAGCGCGCTGCGTTGTTGGCCGGTGCTTTCATCCGCGGCATGAACGCCGCCGGGATGGCCGCCACTGGCAAGCATTTTCCGGGGCATGGCTGGGCCGAGGCCGATTCCCACGTGGCGATTCCGAACGATGAGCGCAGCCTGGAGCAGATTCGCGCCAACGACCTGGTGCCATTTGCCAGGCTGAGCAAACAACTGGCCGCCGTCATGCCGGCCCATGTCATCTATCCGCAGGTTGACCCCAATCCAGCCGGGTTTTCCCGCCGCTGGCTGCAGGACATCCTGCGCGGCGAGTTGCAATTCGATGGGGTGATCTTCAGTGATGACCTGTCGATGGCCGGGGCTCATGTGGTCGGTGATGCTGCCAGTCGTATCGAGGCTGCTTTGGCGGCGGGTTGCGACATGGGCTTGGTGTGCAATGACCGTGCTGCCGCGGAGTTGGCCTTGAGCGCTGCCCAGCGCCTGAAGGTCAAGCCTTCGGCACGGATCGCCCGCATGCGCGGTCAGGCCTGTGCCTCCACTGAATACCGTCAGGACCCTCGCTGGCTGGCGGCGCTCGGCGCGCTGAGGGCTGCCCAGCTGGTTGATTGAGGAAGTGTCGTGACTGATATGCGTAATGCTCGGCGGTGCCCATGACCCAGCCAATTGAGGCGCTTCTTGAGACGGATTGGGGAGAAGACTTCCATCAGAGTTACCTTCAGCGCGGGTTCGACTACGCCGAGAGAGACCGAGTACGGATACTGCGGATAGACGAGCAATCGATTCACGCCGAATGCGAGGGTGGCGGCGATAATGTCTATCAGCAGGTGATCGAGCTCACTCGTTATCGGGGCTACGACGGCGTTCGTTACGAATGTTCGTGCCCGGTCGGTAACAGCTGCAAGCACTGCGCTGCCGTCATGTTCCATTTGATGTGGAATCCGCAAGCGCTGGAGGCCGGCTCCGCCAGCGAGCGCCTGAGTTCTGAACTTGAAACCTGGATCAAGGGTATTCCCGAGTGGGACGCCGATTCGCTACCGAGCAAAAAAGACGCCGATGTCCGGATCTTCTACAAACTCAAGAAGACGCACATAGGACAGTGGATTTTGGAACTCTTCAAGGGGCGCCAGCTCGATGATGGTTCCCTGAAGGATCTGAAAGCGTTTGGCCAACTGACGGACATGCTGAATCGTTCTCCGAATTATATGTCCGACGTCGACAAGCAAATTGGCCAGTCGCTTATCAGCAGTCAGCATTATCACAGCCAGAACAGCTTTCCGTTGCAAGGTCGCAGCGGCGCCGAAGTGCTGGCGCTGGCATTAAAATCCTCGCGCTTGTTCCTGGATTTCGACCCGCCGCAGCCATTGGGCGCAGGTCCGCTAAAAAATGCGCAGTTTTTCTGGGCTGAGCAGGCCAATGGCAACTATCGGTCTCGGTGGCGCAGTGGCGATCAGGTACTGGATAACCTCCTGGTGCTTGAGCCGCTTCATTATCTGGATTTATCGCGCAGGGAACTTGGCCGGCTGTCCTATGAAGTGGACGACAAATTGGCGTGCCATTTATGCCGTGCGCCGGAGGTACCCGCTCGGGATGTTGTGCTTTTCAGCCATAGGATCAACGCTGTCGACCGACCTATCCCGCCGCCGAAAGAACTGACTGAGCGCATCATCGAAGGTGTTGAACCGCGAGCGTTGTTGACGTTGGGAAGTGCAATCACCTTCCGGCACTGGAAATCTGTTCCAGAACATCGCGCGGCACTGACCTTTATTTATGATGGTCATGTGGCGGACGACAAAGCATCCACCGAACTGTCGATCCTGTCCGGAACCGAAATTTTGCGCATTCAGCGTAAACCGGATGTCGAGCAAGCCTTTCGCACCGTTCTGCGTAAGGTAGGTTTCAAGAAAACCAGTCGCAAGAGCCTTGCGCTGGCGGACATCGGGGGTGAGCTATTTCAAATGGCGGATGACCACGCCTGGTTGGCCTTCATGGACAAAGGCCTGCCGCGATTGCGTGCCGCCAATTGGCAGATCGATATCGAAGCGGGTTTTCATTTCGATCTGCAACCGGTGGAGCAGTTGTACGCCGACATCGACGAGTCTCCCGGTCGAGAGTGGTTCGATTTACAACTAGGCATTGTCGTGGATGGAAAACGGCACAGCCTGCTGCCGATCTTGCTTCATCTGCTCCGCTCAAGCCCCGAGATGATGGATCCGGACAACCTTGATCGGCGTGGTGATGAAGAGTTGATGTTGCTCGATCTCAACGGCGGAAAGTTCGGGGCGGGTCCTGGTGTGAAGGTCGCGTTGCCATATGGGCGGGTCAAGCCGCTGATGGCAACGCTTGGTGAGTTGTACATGAAGGAGCACCGGGGTGACTCGATACGGTTGAATGCCTTTGATGCGGCCAGGTTGAATGTGCTTGAAAGCGTGCCATTGACCTGGCAAGGCGGGGAGCGGTTGCGTACGTTCGCCAAGCGATTACACGAGTCGACTCATGCTCATGTCCCGGCGCCGATGGGGCTTAAAGCCACCCTGCGACCTTATCAACTGGAAGGGTTCAATTGGATGCAGACCCTGCGCGAGCTGGAAGTCGGCGGCATCCTGGGCGATGACATGGGCTTGGGTAAAACCTTGCAGACCCTGGCTCACCTGCTTTGTGAGAAGCAGGCCGGGCGCCTGGATGTCCCGGCGCTTGCAGTCATGCCCACCAGTCTGATTCCCAACTGGCTCGACGAAGCGGCACGCTTCACGCCGCAGCTCAACGTCGTGGCGCTTCATGGTGCAGCCCGGCAAAAAGATTTCGCCAGCCTTGCACAGTACGACCTGATTCTGACGACTTATGCCTTGTTACCGCGGGATCTGGAGGCGCTGAAACCCCAGGCCTGGAGTGTGCTGATTCTCGATGAAGCGCAGAACATCAAGAATCCCACCAGCAAGGCCGCCCAGGCTGCTCGCGAACTCAATGCCCGGCAGCGCTTGTGCCTGTCCGGTACGCCCCTGGAAAATCACTTGGGCGAACTCTGGTCGCTGTTTCATTTCCTCCTGCCCGGCTGGTTGGGGGATAACAAAAGCTTCAACCGAGACTACCGGACGCCGATCGAAAAACATGGCAACAGCGAGCGAATGCACCATCTGACGGCGCGAATAAAACCGTTTCTACTGCGGCGTAAAAAAGAACAAGTCGCTACTGAGCTGCCACCCAAGACTGAAATCGTCCATTGGGTCGACCTCAGTGACGGACAGCGGGATGTCTATGAAACCGTGCGTGTGGCCATGGACAGGAAAGTGCGCGACGAAATCGCTCGCAGCGGCGTGGCCCGTAGCCAGATTATCATTCTCGACGCGTTGCTCAAGCTGCGCCAGGTCTGCTGCGACCTGCGGCTGCTCAATACCGTACAGACCGCCAAAGCGCTACGTTCCGGCAGCGGCAAGTTGATCAGTTTAATGGAGATGCTTGAAGAGTTGCTCAGCGAAGGGCGCAAGATTCTGCTGTTTTCCCAGTTCACCTCGATGCTGGCCCTGATCGAGGAGGAACTGCAAAAGCGCAGCCTGACCTATTCCTTACTGACTGGATCCACCACGGATCGCCGCACCCCGGTGAGGGAATTTCAGAGTGGCAAGGTGTCGCTGTTTCTAATCAGCCTCAAGGCCGGCGGTACGGGGCTCAATCTGACGGCTGCCGACACGGTGATTCACTTCGATCCGTGGTGGAACCCAGCGGTGGAAAATCAGGCGACCGACCGGGCTTATCGGATCGGTCAAAACAAGCCAGTGTTCGTCTACAAGCTGATTGCCCGAGGCACGGTGGAAGAGAAGATACAGGCGCTTCAGGAGGATAAGGCCGCGTTGGCGGGCAGTCTGCTGGATGGCGGCGCGACGGGTGGGTGGAAGCTTGAGCAGAGCGATATCGAAGCGTTGTTTGCACCGTTGCCCAAGACCTGATTCACCGGCACATTCACTGGCTATGTCGCCTGATAGTCAGCCATCGCGAGCAGGCTCGCTCCCACAGGAAACGGTGTGAATCAGCGCTTTTCCAGTTTGTCCGGCAGCGGCGCGAACAATGCTTCGATATCGTCGCTCTGCAGTTTCCAATCCCCGGCCACACGCCCGTCCAGCACACCGGCCGCGAGGTCGGATTTTTCCTTTTGCAGTAGCTGGATCTTCTCTTCCACCGTGCCTCGGGCAATCAGCTTGTAGACGAATACCGGCTTTTCCTGGCCGATGCGGTAGGCACGGTCGGTCGCCTGGTTTTCGGTCGCCGGGTTCCACCATGGGTCGTAGTGAATCACTGTGTCGGCCTCGGTCAGGTTCAGGCCTACACCGCCAGCCTTCAGGCTGATCAGAAAGATCTGACGCTTGCCGCTCTGGAATTCCTTGACGGGCGTGCGTCGGTCGCGGGTCTGGCCGGTCAGAATGGCGTACTCGACGCCGCGTTTCTTCAGCTCCTCTTCAATCAGCGCCAACATGGACGTGAATTGGGAAAACAACAGCACCCGGCGACCTTCTTCAAACAGTTCTTCGAGCATTTCCATCAAGCTGTCGAGCTTGCCCGAGGTGCTGCCTCGGGCGGGCAGGGTGGCGTCGTTGATCAGGCGCAGGTCGCAACACACCTGGCGCAGCTTGAGCAGCGCTTCGAGAATGATGATCTGGCTGCGGGCCACGCCTTTGCGGGTGATCTCGTCGCGGACCTTCTTGTCCATCGCCAGGCGCATGGTTTCGTAGACGTCCCGCTGGGCATCGCTGAGTTCGACCCAATGGATGATCTCGGTCTTGGGCGGTAACTCTGTCGCCACTTGCTCCTTGGTCCTGCGCAGCAGGAAAGGTTTTATCCGACCATTGAGGTGCTGCAGTCGTACATCGCTGCCGCGCTTTTCTATCGGTACACGGTAATCGCGGTTGAAACTCTTGACGTCCCCAAGCCACCCCGGCAGCAGGAAGTGAAACAGCGACCACAATTCGCCCAGGTGATTTTCCAGCGGCGTGCCGGACAGGCACAGCCGCTGGCGGGCGTTGAGCTCGCGGGCGGCCTGGGCGGCTTTGCTGGTGGGGTTCTTGATGTACTGGGCTTCATCGAGGATCAGCACGTGCAACGGCTGCGCGGCCAGGCGCTCGACATCCTTGGGCAGCAGGGCATAGGTGGTGAGGACCAGGTCGTAATCGGCCAATCGGTCGAAATGCTTTTTGCGCCCGGCGCCATACAGGGCCAGCATCTTGAGCTGCGGCGTGAAGTGAGCCGCCTCGTCGAGCCAGTTGGGGATCAGGCTGGTGGGCATGACGACCATGCACGGTCGGTCGAGGCGTCCGGCGTTTTTTTCGCTGAGAATGTGCGCCAGGGTCTGTAGGGTTTTGCCCAGGCCCATGTCGTCCGCGAGAATGCCGCCGACTTCCAGCTGTCGCAGCGATTGCATCCAGCTCAAGCCTTCGAGTTGATACGGCCGTAGCGTCGCGTTCAGGCCCTCTGGCGCGGTGGCGGTGTAATCCTTGATGTCCCGCAGGCGTTGGGCCAGGCCGCGAATGTGTTCGCCACCTTCCCAGGTCAACGGCATGTCCTGCAGCGGGTTCAAGCGCAAGGCGTCCGCGCTGTTGAGGCGCAGTTTGGTAGTGCCGGGCTCTTGCAGGTAAAACTCGCCCAGGGTCGCCAGCACCGGCTTCAGCCGGCCATAGGGCAGGGCCACCTGCTGCGGGCCGAACTCCGAGTTCGGACGGTTGGGCAGGTTGACCAGAATGAGTTCGTCGTCCCGACGCCGGGCCAGGCGTTCCGGGTTGAACAATTCGATGTGCGAGCGCATCAGGTTCAACAGGATCGGCAGCAGGCTCAGGCGCTCACCGTTGACGATGATCCCCAGTTCGAGGTCGAACCAATCCCGCTCCGGCGTTTCCTCGACGGTGGCGTACCACTCGTCCACAGCCGTCAGGTCGAAGCCGAAGTCCTCGTCGATCTGCAGTTCCCAGCCCTGGCTGCGCAGTTTCGGCAGGTCGTTGAGGGTGAAGGTCAGCCAGGCACTGTCGTTGACCATCTCGTACAGTTCGCCGGCGCTTTCCGGCAGGGCCTTGCTTTGTCGAGTCGCGACCTTGAAGCCGAGGATTCGCAGCTGTTCGCGGTAGGACTGTTCCACGTCGGTGTGGCGTTTTATCCGCAGTGTCTGGGTTTCCTGGCGAATCAGCACGTCGGTGTTGCGCTGGCCGCTGACGTATTCGTCCAGGTAACTGAAGGACAGCGCGGCGCGGTGTTGAATGTAGCGCTGCATTTTGCCGTTGCGCGGCTCGAAGGCGCTGAACTCGATACTGGCCAGCCACAGGCGCGGCACCGGTTGCACGTTGTCCACCAGCACTTGTGGCGGGGCCTTGGGGCTGCGGTTGTCCAGCACGGCCTGGAGTTTCTCCAGTAATTGCGCGTCTTTTTCGGCGGCTGGGTAGGCCAGGGTTTCCTGGACTTGCAGCAACACGGCTGCGCAGTGCTTGCAGTTGATGCGCACCGGGCAGGAGCACGCGGCTTCGAGCAGAATCAGCGTGCCCTTGGCTGACTCTTTAAGGCGAATGGTCTGACGGTAGACGTTACCGCCAGAGCCTTCGCAGCTGGCGGTGATGGTGCTGTCGCCGGCCTCGACAATCCTGACGCGGTTTTCCAGCGCATAACGGCGCCCGCGCTCCAGGCTCTGTTCCTTGAATCGATTGACCCAGGAAGGTGCCAGGGGTTTGCTCAGGGGCGAGGGCATAGGCGCGCCAATCAGTCCGGAATGACTTCAGGTGCCTGCCGTGGCGCGGGCGCGGTCAACGAGGTGATCTTGATCAGCAGGCCAAGATGACCGTTGTCGAGGAAGTTCAGTTGGCCATTCTTGGTATGGCTCTGCTGCTTGAGGCGCTCGCTGGCGGTGACCAGGCCATTGGCGTTGATCTGGTTGATCCAGAAATCGGCATCCACGTCGGTGAAACGGCCCAGCTTCAGTTCCAGGGTGCCTTCGATGGGGAATTGCCCGAACTGTTCGGCACCGTCGCTGATGGCGACTTTGCGTCCCTGCTCACCGAGGGTCTGCTGCCAGGCCTTATGCATCAATACCGTGTATTGGCCGTTGGCGGTGAGTTTCTCGACGATGTTGCCCATGGCCGGTGTGCGCTGGCTATCCGCGTCCAGGCGTTGCGCGCCGGCGTCCCAGTCTTCCGGTGCGGCACGGCTGACAATCGCCGGCTCGGCGTTCTGGCGCACCAGGATCATTTCAACCTGATACAGGTCATCGGCAAACGCCAGGGGAGCGACCAGGGTCAACAACAAGGTCAGTGAGCAAAACAGGCGCATGTGGCGTCCTTCAAGCAGTGGTCGGAGTGAGGCGCTCGAACAGCGCTTCTACGATATTGAAACGCTCTTCCGCGCGCTCCATGGGCACCATGAATTTGAACATCGTGGCACCTTCGAACTTGTAGCGTTTGGGCTGGCCCTGGATCAACTTGATCAGCACCAATGGATCGACCGGGGTCTGGGCCTCGAACTCGATCCGGCCGCCGTTGGGGCCGCCGTCGACTTTCTTGATGCCCAGTTGTTCGGCCTTGAGCTTGAGCTGCGTGGTACGCACCAGGTTCTTGGTCGGTTCCGGCAGCAGGCCGAAGCGGTCGATCATCTCAACTTGCAAGTCCTTGAGGCCTTCCTCGTCGCTGGCCGAGGCGATGCGTTTGTAGAGGATCAGCCGTGCGTGAACATCCGGCAGGTAGTCTTCCGGGATCAGTGCCGGCACCCGCAGGTTGATTTCCGGCCCGCCGCCCAGGGGTTGATCGAGGTTCGGCTGTTCGCCCTTGCGGATCGACTTGACCGCGCGCTCGAGCATTTCCATGTACAGGGTGAAGCCGACGGCCTGGATCTGGCCGCTCTGGCCGTCGCCGAGCAATTCGCCGGCACCGCGGATTTCCAGGTCGTTGGTGGCCAGCACGAAGCCGGCGCCAAGGTCCTGGGTATTGGCGATGGCTTCCAGGCGCTTTTCCGCATCCGGGGTGATTTGCTGGCGCGGTGGCGTCAACAGGTAGGCATAGGCCTGGTGGTGGCTACGACCGACCCGGCCGCGCAACTGGTGCAACTGGGCCAGGCCGAATTTGTCGGCGCGCTCGATGATGATGGTGTTGGCGCTCGGCACGTCGATGCCGGTCTCGATGATGGTCGAGGCGATCAGCACGTTGAAGCGCTTGTGGTAGAAGTCGCTCATCACCTGTTCGAGTTCACGCTCGCGCATTTGCCCATGGCCGATGCCGATCCGCGCTTCCGGCACCAGTTCGGCCAGGTCGGCGGCGCATTTCTCGATGGTCTTCACGTCGTTGTGCAGGTAATAGACCTGGCCGCCACGCAGCAACTCACGCAGCAAGGCTTCCTTGACCGTGCTTTTGTTCTGCTCCATGACAAAGGTGCGCACCGACAGGCGCCGGGCCGGCGGCGTGGCGATGATCGACAGGTCGCGCATGCCCGACACCGCCATGTTCAGCGTGCGCGGGATCGGCGTGGCGGTCAGGGTCAGGATGTCGACTTCGCTGCGCAGGGCCTTGAGCTGTTCTTTCTGGCGCACGCCAAAGCGGTGCTCTTCGTCGATGATCACCAGCCCCAGGCTCTTGAACTTCACGTCGTCCTGCAGCAGCTTGTGCGTGCCGATGACGATGTCGATCTTGCCCTCGGCCAGGTCGGCCACGGCGGCGTTCACTTCCTTGGTGGATTTGAAACGGCTCATCACTTCCACGGTCACCGGCCAGTCGGCAAAGCGGTCGCGGAAACTGTTGTAGTGCTGCTGGGCGAGCAGGGTGGTCGGCACCAGGATCGCCACCTGCTTGCCACCGTGCACGGCAATGAACGCGGCGCGCATCGCCACTTCGGTCTTGCCGAAGCCCACATCGCCACACACCAGTCGGTCCATGGGTTTGGGCGCGAGCATGTCGGCGCGCACGGCTTCGATGGTGGTCTGCTGGTCGACGGTTTCTTCGAACGGAAAACCGGCGCTGAAGGTTTCGTAGTCGGCTTTCGGATCGGCGAAGGCATAGCCCTCGCGGGCCGCGCGGCGGGCGTAGATGTCCAGCAGCTCGGCGGCCACGTCGCGCACCTGTTCGGCCGCCTTGCGCTTGGCTTTCTGCCAGGTTTCCGAGCCCAGGCGATGCAGCGGGGCCAGGGCGTCGTCGCTGCCGGTGTAGCGGGCGATCAGGTGCAGGTTTGCCACCGGCACGTAGAGCTTGGCGCCTTCGGCGTATTCCAGGGTCAGGAACTCGGCGGCCTGGTTGTCGATTTCCAGTGTCGCCAGGCCCAGGTAGCGGCCCACGCCGTGGTCGATGTGCACCACGGGTGCGCCTTCGCGCAGTTCGGTGAGGTTCTTGATGACGGCGTCGTTGGCGGCGTCGGCGCGTTTCTCGCGACGGCGGCGCTGCATGACGCGCTGGCCGAACAAAGGACTTTCGGCGACCAGTGCCAGGGCCGGATCGTCCAGGACCAGGCCGTCGTTCAACGGCGCGATGGTAATCGCCAGGCGATCCTTGCCGGCGACGAAGTCCGGCCAGCTGTCCACCGTCTTTGGTCGCAGCTTCAGGCGCTCAAGCAGCTCCAACAGCACTTCGCGACGACCCGCGGATTCGGCGGTGAACAACACGCGACCGGGGAATGCATCGAGAAATCCGGCCAGCGCCGCCAAAGGTTGCGTGGCCTTGGCTTCGATGGCCAGGTCCGGCAATGCCTTGGCCGGGAAACGTTCACGGCCGACGCCGGTTTCCACGTCCTGCTGGCTCGCCACCACCCGCGGCCAGCTCTTGAGGCGGGCAAAACAGTCTTCCACCGGCAGGAACAGTTCGGCCGGCGGCAATAGAGGCCGGGAAGGATCGACGCGACGCTCTTCGTAGCGGTTGCGCACGTCGTTCCAGAAGTTTTCCGCGGCCTGCTCGATGCCCGGCAGGGAAAACACCTGGGTGTCCTGGGGCAGGTAATCGAACAGGGTGGAGGTTTCTTCGAAAAACAGCGGCAGGTAATACTCGATGCCGGCGGGGGTGATCCCGCTGCTCAGGTCCTGGAAGATCGGGCAGCGCCGGAAATCCACATCGAAGCGCTCGCGAAAGCGCGCCTTGAAGCGGGTTACGGCATCTTTCTGCAGCGGGAACTCCTTGGCCGGCAACAGGCGGATCGACTGCACTTTGTCGATGGACCGCTGGTTTTCCGGGTCGAAGGTGCGCAGGGTCTCGATTTCGTCATCGAACAGGTCGATGCGATAAGGCAGTTTGCTGCCCATCGGGAACAGGTCGATCAAGGCACCGCGAACCGCGAACTCGCCGTGCTCGTACACCGTGTCGACGCAGCGATAGCCACTGGCCTCAAGGCGCGTGCGCATTTGCTCGACATCGAGCTTCTGGCCGATGTCCAGCACCAGGCTGCTGCCAAGCAGGAATTGGGTCGGTGCCAGGCGATGTAGGGCCGTGGTGATCGGCACTACCAAAACGCCATGACTGAGTTCCGGCAGCCGGTAAAGGCTGGCGATTCGCTGGGAAATGATGTCCTGGTGTGGTGAAAACAGATCGTAGGGCAGGGTTTCCCAGTCCGGGAAATGCAAGACCGGCAAATCCGGGGCGAAGAAACTCAGCTCCTGTTCCAGCCGCTCGGCGCTTTGGCTGTCGGCGGTCAGCAGCAGGGTGAAGCGCTTTGCAGCGCTGGCAGCCTCGGCGATGGCCAGGCTCAGGGCGGCACCGGGCAGGTTGCCCCAGTGCTGTTTACCTGCCGCGGCAGGGAGAAGCGGAAGACGCAGAACGGGCACGGAAGGTTGAGCTCCAGCGTTGCGACAAAGTCGACAATTGTAGCGGGGGAAGGGGCCTGCTGTCAGTCGCAGACTACCCAGGCAGACAGGAAAACCACGGTGCGACAGGCGCGCATTGCTCCGCCGAGGACTCGGCGGCATAATGTAGCCCCTTTTTTCAGCCCCTACATGTGGAAGGTTACCGTGACTCAGAAGCCCGACCAGTGTCTTGGTGAATGGATTGATCGTGAAGCTCTCGCAGAAGCGATGATCCCTCTCATCGGTCAGCTCTACCGCAATAACAACGTGGTGAGCTCGATCTATGGCCGCAGCCTGATCAACCAGTCTGTCATCGCGATCCTCAAAGCCCACCGCTTTGCTCGCCACCGTTCTTCCGACGACAGCGAACTCTCCGTCCACGAAACATTCCCCCTGCTCAAAGCCATGAGCGAGCTCAAGCTCGGCGCGGCTTCGGTGGATCTGGGCAAGTTGGCGTTCAAGTTCCGCAGCGAAGGCAATGGCCGTAGCGCCGAGCAGTTCGTTCGTGAAGAGATGGCCGATGTGGTTGGCCAGCAGAACGCTTCGCCTCGCAAAGGCACTGACGTGGTCCTGTACGGCTTCGGTCGTATCGGCCGTCTGCTGGCGCGTATCCTGATCGAAAAAACCGGTGGCGGCGACGGCCTGCGCCTGCGGGCCATCGTGGTGCGCAAGGGCGCCGAGAACGACCTGACCAAGCGCGCCAGCCTGCTGCGTCGTGATTCGGTCCACGGTTCGTTCAACGGCACCATCATCATCGATGAAGAAAACAACACCATCCTGGCCAACGGTAACCTGATCCAGGTGATCTACGCGAAGAACCCGACCGAGGTCGACTACACCCAGTACGGCATCAAGGACGCACTGCTGGTGGACAACACCGGCGTATGGCGTGATGCCGATGGCCTGGGCCAGCACCTGACCTGCCCGGGCATCGACCGCGTCGTGCTGACTGCGCCTGGCAAGGGCAAGCTGAAGAACATCGTTCACGGCATCAACCACGGCGAAATCACCGCTGACGACAAGATCATCTCCGCTGCTTCTTGCACCACCAACGCCATCGTGCCGGTGCTCAAGGCAGTGAACGACAAGTTCGGCATCGTCAACGGTCACGTCGAAACGGTCCACTCGTACACCAACGACCAGAACCTGATCGACAACTTCCACAAGGGCGACCGCCGTGGCCGCAGCGCCGCGCTGAACATGGTCCTCACCGAGACCGGTGCTGCCACCGCCGCTGCCAAGGCCCTGCCTGAGCTGGCTGGCAAGCTGACCGG
Organism: Pseudomonas sp. A-RE-22; assembly: GCF_019956035.1. Classification (NCBI taxonomy): domain Bacteria; kingdom Pseudomonadati; phylum Pseudomonadota; class Gammaproteobacteria; order Pseudomonadales; family Pseudomonadaceae; genus Pseudomonas; species Pseudomonas sp. A-RE-22. Next base: position 14,265 of record NZ_JAHBCZ010000077.1, on the reverse strand, counting down.
CAACGCGATCCGTGTGCCGACGCCGAACGTGTCGATGGCCATTCTCAACCTGAACCTTGAGAAAGCCGCCACCCGTGAAGAGATGAACGAGTACCTGCGCTACATGGCGCTGCACTCCGATCTGCACAAGCAGATCGACTTCGTCAATTCCCAGGAAGTGGTGTCCACTGACTTCGTGGGCTCGCGCCACGCCGGTGTCGTGGATGCTGAAGCCACCATCAGCCAAGACAACCGCGTTGTTCTGTACGTCTGGTACGACAACGAATTCGGTTACAGCTGCCAGGTGGTTCGCGTGATGGAAGACATGGCCGGTGTAAACCCGCCAGCATTCCCGCGCTAAGCCTTAGCCGCTTGTGAAAACGCCCCGATTTGTCGGGGCGTTTTTGTATCTGAAGGTTTGTGTTGGCTGGGCCGGCCTCTTCGCGAGCCTGCTCGCGATAGCGATGTGTCAGGCGCCGCCGACGACTGAAGCTTGTGCAGTCCGCAGTGCATGCCGATTGCCCTTGAACAGCACCAGAGTCGCAATCAACCCCAGCACCGCCGCACCACTGAGCCATATCCCCGGCGCGGCCTTGTTATCCAATACATGAATCAGATACGTACAAGCCGCCGGGGTAAACCCGCCGAACGTCGCTGTCGCCAGGCTGTAGGCCAGGGAGAAACCGGTGGTGCGCACCTCGACCGGCATGATTTCCGTCAAGGCCACGACCATTGCACCGTTGTACGATCCATACAGGAACGACAACCACAGCTCGACGATCAGCAAATGGCTGAAGCTGGGGTTCGCCACCAACCAGGACAGCGCCGGATAGGCGGTGAGGATCGCCAGGACAGTCGCACCGAGCAGCAGGGGTTTACGTCCGATCTTGTCGGAAAACGCCCCCATCACGGGCAGCCAGAAAAAATTCGACAAGCCGATGCACACCGTGACCAGCAGTGCATCCAGGTCCGACAGGTTCAGCTCGGCCTTGCCGAAGGTCGGTGTGTAGGCGGTGATCAGGTAGAACGACACGGTGGTCATCACCACCAGTGCCATGCCAGCCAAGACAATGCCGAAGTTCTGACCGATGGAGCGGACAATTTCCGACAGGCTGGGACGATGTTTTCTCGCTTGGAACTCAGGTGTTTCTTCCAGTGAGCGACGAATAACGAATATGGCCGGCACAATCATGCACCCCACCAGGAACGGTACGCGCCAGCCCCATTCGCCCATTTCCTGGGGGCTCAGCCAGTGATTGAGACCCACCCCCAGCAGGCCGGCAAACACCACGGCCGCCTGTTGGCTGGCGGATTGCCAACTGACAAAGAAACCCTTGCGCCCCGGCGTGGAAATTTCCGCCAGGTAAACCGACACGCCGCCCAGTTCCACGCCCGCGGAGAAACCTTGCAGCAATCGGCCCAGCAGCACCAGCAAGGGGGCCGCCACGCCCAGGGTGGCGTAGCCCGGCACGCAGGCGATCAGTATGGTGCCCATGGCCATCAGCGCCAGGGTGATGATCAAGCCTTTGCGGCGGCCGTGGCGGTCGATGTAGGCACCGAGAAAAATCGCTCCGAGGGGACGCATCAGGAACCCGGCACCAAACGTGGCCAGGGACAGCATCAGCGAGGCGAACGCACTGTCGGCGGGGAAGAACGTCTTGGCGATGGCCGTGGCGTAGAAGCCATAGACCATGAAGTCGAACATCTCCAGGAAGTTGCCGCTGACAACGCGAAAAATCGCCTTGCCGTTGCTCGTTTGGGAAGACATGTGTAGGTACTCACTCTGGCAAATCTTGTATGGAAGCGCTGCGTCCCCTGTGGGAGCCTTGGTGCCTTGGAGCCTGTGGGAGCAAAGCTTGCTCGCGATGAACGATGACGCGGTCTTGCAGCTAAACCGTATCGTCTGCATCGCGAGCAAGCTTTGCTCCCACAGGGCTCCATTGGCTCCCACAGTTTTTGCGTGCGCTGGAGTTCATAATGGCCGGCGCGGTTTTGAGGGGAGATGAAGATTTGTTAACTGGACGATGGATTGGGCTTATGGTGCTGGCCGGCGTGTTGTCGGGTTGCGGCAACGGCGACACCCTGGAACGCTTCGACGGCCCGACCATGGGCAGTCACTATTCCATTCAGTACGTCAGACATTCCGCCGGGCCCGCTGTGAAAACGGTGCAGGCCGAAGTGGAAAGCATCCTCGCCGAAGTGGATCGGCAACTCTCGACCTATCGCAGCGACTCGGACATCGAGCGTTTCAACGCGCTGCCGGCCAACAGCTGTCAGGTCATGCCTGGCCCGGTCCTGGAGTTGGTCCGCGTGGGTGAGCAGTTGTCGGTTCAAAGCGACGGCTCCTTCGACCTGACCGTGGAGCCGCTGCTGAACCAGTGGGGCTTCGGTCCCCAGTCCCGGGAAGAGAAAGTGCCGACCGCAGAAGCTTTGGCCCTGGTGCGCCAGCGCGTCGGCCATGGTCATTTGCGCATCGAGGGTGATCGGTTGTGCAAGGACGCTGCGGTGGAAGTCGACTTCAACAGTATCGCCGCAGGCTATGCCGTCGACCGCATCGCCGCCAGGCTCCTGGCCCTGGGGATCGACAGTTACCTGGCCGAAGCCACCGGCGAACTCAAGGCCGCGGGGCACAAGCCCGATGGTTCGGCCTGGCGCATTGCCCTGGAGGAGCCTCGGGACGACCGGCAAGTGGCCGAGCGTGTCATCGAGGTCGACGGCTACGGGGTTTCGACCTCGGGCGACTACCGTAAATATTTCGAACAGGGCGGCAGGCGTTATTCCCACACCTTTGATGCACGTACTGGTGCGCCGGTCCTACACAACCTGGCGTCAGTCACGGTTATTCATCCTTCGGCGTTGATGGCCGATGGACTATCGACGCTGTTGCTGATTCTCGGTCCTGAACGGGGTTGGGACTATGCCCAGAAACATGGCATCGGGGTATTTTTCGTGTTGCGCGATGGCAATCGTTTTGTCTCCCGTACCAACGATGCATTTGAACGGATCAGCAGCGGAAAAACCCAATGATGACAGCGCCCTGAAAGGTTACCTGTGGCGAAATAGCACAGGCAAAACTAGCCTACGACGCGACCAAGGGGTAATGTGCGCGGCGTTGACGCTTCTATAGACTGTGGCCGGGCTCGTGAACCGGCCCCAAATTGTTCCTTCATGCCGCAGGCCGGCATGATTTAGCCGTCGGTGCCAAGTGAGGCACAGCGGCCTGTTCTGAGGAGTACGCATGGCTGTCTACAACTACGACGTGGTGGTACTGGGCTCCGGCCCGGCGGGGGAAGGCGCGGCAATGAACGCGGCCAAGGCAGGGCGCAAGGTGGCGATGGTCGACAGCCGTCGGCAGGTCGGCGGCAACTGCACCCACTTGGGTACCATCCCGTCCAAGGCCTTGCGTCACTCGGTCCGGCAGATCATGCAGTTCAACACCAACCCGATGTTCCGGGCCATCGGCGAACCGCGCTGGTTCTCCTTCCCGGACGTGCTCAAGAGCGCCGAGAAGGTGATCTCCAAGCAGGTGGCCTCGCGCACCGGCTACTACGCGCGTAATCGCGTTGATGTGTTCTTCGGCACCGGCAGCTTTGCCGATGAGCAGACGGTTGAAGTGGTCTGCGGCAATGGCGTGGTCGAGAAGCTGGTGGCCAAGCACATCATCATCGCCACCGGTTCGCGCCCGTATCGCCCGGCCGACATCGATTTCAACCACGCACGTATCTACGATAGCGACACCATCCTGAGCCTGGGTCACACCCCGCGTAAGCTCATCGTCTACGGCGCCGGCGTGATCGGTTGCGAATACGCCTCGATCTTCAGCGGCCTGGGTGTGCTGGTGGAGCTGGTGGATAACCGCGGCCAGTTGCTGAGCTTCCTGGACTCGGAAATCTCCCAGGCCCTGAGCTATCACTTCAGCAACAACAACATCACCGTGCGCCACAACGAAGACTACGACCGCGTCGAAGGCGTCGACAATGGCGTGATCCTGCACCTCAAGTCCGGCAAGAAGATCAAGGCCGATGCCTTGCTCTGGTGCAACGGTCGTACCGGCAACACCGACACCCTGGGCCTGGAAAACATCGGCGTGAAGGTCAACAGCCGCGGCCAGATCGAAGTCGACGAGAACTACCGCACGTGCGTGCCGAACATCTACGGTGCCGGTGACGTGATTGGTTGGCCGAGCCTGGCCAGTGCCGCTCACGACCAGGGCCGTTCGGCCGCCGGCAGCATTGTCGACAACGGCAGCTGGCGCTTCGTCAACGACGTACCGACCGGCATCTACACCATTCCGGAGATCAGCTCGATCGGCAAGAACGAGCAGGAGCTGACCCAGGCCAAGGTGCCGTACGAAGTGGGCAAGGCGTTCTTCAAGAGCATGGCGCGGGCGCAGATCGCCGGCGAGCCGCAAGGCATGCTGAAGATCCTGTTCCACCGCGAGACCCTGGAAGTGCTGGGCGTGCACTGCTTCGGCTACCAGGCCTCGGAGATCGTGCATATCGGCCAGGCGATCATGAACCAGCCGGGCGAATTGAACACGTTGAAGTACTTCGTCAACACCACGTTCAACTACCCGACCATGGCCGAAGCCTATCGGGTAGCGGCCTATGACGGGCTCAACCGGCTTTTTTGAGCGGCTCCGGCCGGTGGCCTGAGCCGGCCGGGGAGACCGATTTCAGCAATTCTCGAGGGTGGCAGTGGCCAAACCGGGAAAGTCTGTAATCAGGCTGTCAGCGCCAAAGTCGGCGAGCCTGCGCATCAGCGCGGGCTCGTTGACGGTCCACACCGACACATGCAGCCCCTGGCGCTGCGCCTTGATCAGGCGTTCCGGCGTGCACAGGGTCCAGTTCAGCGCCAGAATCTCGCAGCCGTAACTCTGGGCGACCTTCAACGGGTCGAGCCAGGCGTATTCGGCCACCAGTCCGCGGGAGATGTCCGGGGTCAGGTCCAAGGCTGCCTTGAGCACTTCCCGGGAGCTGGACGTGATGGTGATTTTGTCCAGCAGCCCGAAACGCTGGGCCATTTCGCGGATGCCCAGCACCGTGGCGGCGGCGCGGGTGCGCGAGGCGCTCTTGACCTCCAGTTGCCAGTGCTCGAAATCACACTTCTCGAACAGCTCCTCCAAGCGTGGGATCGGGCACGGCTTGATCCAGCCCGGGCCACCCTTGCGCGCATCGTAGGTCACCAGCTCGGCGGCGGTATGCTCCACCACCTTGCCCCGGCGATCGGTGGTGCGCTTGAGGGTCGGGTCGTGGATCACCATCAACTCGCCGTCCATCGAAAGGTGCAGGTCCAGCTCGCAACGGCGTACGCCGTGCTTGAGGCACTCCTGAAAGCCGGTCAGGGTGTTTTCCGGTGCTTCGCCCTTGGCGCCGCGGTGGCCATAAATGAGGGTCACGGTTCTTCCTTATTGATACCTGAGTCGTTCTGTTCCCGGGCCAGGCGACGCTCTTGCGCCTGTTTCTGCAGGATATAGCGGGCCAGCAACTGGCGCTGGGCGTCGGTCGGGCGTTCAAACTCGGTGCCGACGTCGAAGCCGTCGCCCTTGGGGTCGCAGTGGGTGACCCGTGCCCGCAGCAACAAGCCGAGGGCTTGCGGCATCAGCACCAGTTTGATCGACAGGTGGGTGCCGACCGCGATCGGCGTGGGGTGTTGGAAGTCGATGCCGCCTTCGGAAATGATCACCGGCTGCGGCTCGCCGATTTCGCCGAGCACCGTCAGGGCAATGACCTGGCTGAGCAGGTCGATGCGTTTGTTCATTGCCTTGAGGTATGCCGCGATGCTGCGTTCGCGCTCGCTGATCTGGCGCAGCAGGTGCTGTGACTCGAATTCGCTCAGGTGCAATTCACTGAGCAGATTGAACAGTGGAGAAGCATCCTGCAACACTTCCTGATCAGCAGCTTCAGGAATGGACAGGGGCCGAATTTCCAGTGCGATCGTGTCCTCGATACGGTAGTATTCGCGGCGATCTTCTTCATCTAATGTCGACATGGCGAACCCATGGTAGCGGCGGTGGTCTGAGTGTAAAGCTGGTTTGTGACCCCCGCCACAAGGACGTTCCTTTTCCCTCCGAACAAGCCCCGACATGTTCAGACCTCTCTTCGTATTTATCGGCACGCGTTATACCCGTGCAAAGCGTCGCAATCATTTCGTATCGTTCATTTCCCTGACGTCCATCATCGGGCTGGCCCTTGGCGTGGTCGTGATGATCGTCGTGCTCTCGGTGATGAACGGCTTCGACCATGAGATGCGCACCCGCGTGCTGGGCATGGTGCCCCACGCGACCCTCGAATCCGGCGAAGCCATCAGCGATTGGCCGAGCCTGGCCGCCAAGGTCAAGCAGAACCCGCAGGTGCTGGCCGTTGCGCCGTTCACCCAGATGCAGGGGCTGCTGACCAATGACGGCAAGGTGTCCAAGGTCTTGCTCAATGGCATCGATCCTGGGCTCGAGCGGCAGGTGTCGATCATCGACAACTTCATGCAACAGGGAAAACTCGATGACCTGGCGCCAGGCAGTTTCGGCATCGTCATCGGCGACAAGGCCGCGGCCAAGCTCGGCGTGGCCATCGGCGACAAGCTGACCTTCGTCGCCCCGGAGGTCACCGTGACCCCGGGCGGCATGTTCCCGCGCATGAAACGCTTTACCGTGGTCGGCATTTTCCATGTCGGCGCCGGCGAGCTGGATGGTTACCTGGGCGTCACCAATCTCCAGGACCTGGCGCGCCTGCATCGCTGGAAGCCGGACCAGGTCCAGGGCCTGCGGCTGAAGTTCGACGATCTGTTCCAGGCACCGCGCGTTGCGTGGACCATCGCCCAGCAGCTCGGCGAAGACCGTTACTACGCCCGGGACTGGACCCGTACCCACGGCAACCTGTACCAGGCGATCCGCATGGAAAAAGCCATGATCGGCCTGCTGCTGTTGCTGATCGTCGCCGTGGCGGCGTTCAACATCATCTCCACGCTGGTGATGGTGGTGAACGACAAGAAGGGCGACATCGCCATCCTGCGCACCCTCGGTGCCACGCCGGGGCAGATCATGCGGATCTTCATGGTCCAGGGCACGGTCATCGGCGTGATCGGTACGTTCGTCGGCGCTCTGGTCGGGATGTTCGCCGCGCTGAACGTCAGTGCCGCGATTGCCGCCCTCGAAGGCCTGATCGGGCACAAGTTTCTCAACGCCGACGTGTACTTCATCGACTACCTGCCATCGCAATTGCAGGCCGATGACGTGTTGATGGTCTGCGGCGCCGCGTTGGTCCTGAGTTTCCTCGCCACCCTGTATCCTGCCTGGCGTGCCGCGCGCACCCAGCCTGCGGAGGCGTTACGTTATGAGTGAGTCGGGCATGAGTGAAAAAGCAATCTTGAGCTGCCGCAACCTGGGCAAATCCTACGAGGAAGGTCCGGAGTCGGTGGTGGTGTTGTCGGGCCTGCAACTGGAGTTGCATCCTGGCGAGCGCGTGGCGATTGTCGGCACCTCCGGGTCGGGCAAAAGTACCTTGCTCAACCTGCTGGGCGGCCTGGATACGCCGACTGCCGGCAGTGTCTGGCTGGCTGGCGAAGAACTTTCGGCACTGAACGAGAAGGCCCGTGGCCTGTTGCGTAACCGTTCCCTGGGTTTCGTCTACCAATTCCACCATTTGCTGCCCGAGTTCACCGCGCTGGAAAACGTCTGCATGCCGCTGTTGATCGGTCGCACGGCGATTCCTGAGGCCCGCCAGCGTGCCACGGCGTTGCTGGAGCGGGTAGGGCTGGGGCATCGCCTGGAGCACAAGCCGGCCGAATTGTCCGGTGGTGAGCGCCAGCGCGTGGCGATTGCCCGGGCCCTGGTCAACAAGCCTGGCCTGGTGATGCTTGATGAGCCGACCGGCAACCTCGACTCCCACACCGCCCAAGGCATCCAGGATTTGATGCTGGAGCTCAGCACGTCGATGCGCACCGCGTTCCTGGTGGTGACCCACGACATGAACCTGGCCCGGCAGATGGACCGCGTCCTGCACTTGCAGGAAGGTTGCCTGACGCCCATCTGACCGACCGAAACCCGGCGTTTGCTACACACGCCGGGTCTTTTATTTTTATACGGTGCCCCGCGAATGTTCAGACCGTTATCGATCTTTATCGGCACGCGCTATACCCGCGCCAAGCGCCGCAATCGCTTTGTTTCGTTCATCTCCATGACCTCGATGATCGGCCTCGCCCTGGGTGTGCTGGCGATGATCGTGGTGTTGTCGGTGATGAACGGCTTCCAGCGCGAAATGAGCTCGCGCATCCTCGGCATGGTGCCCCACGCCACTATCGTCGGCGTCAATCCGATCGACGATTGGCAGCCGGTGGCCGCCGCGGCATTGAAAAACCCTGAAGTGACTGCCGCCGTGCCGTTTACCGAGATGGAAGGGATGCTGAGCCATAAGGGCTCGATGCAGCCGATCCAGATCAGCGGCGTCGACCCGGCCCAGGAAGGCAAAGTGTCCATCGTCGCCCAGCATATCGTCCAGGGGCGTCTCGATGCCTTGAAGCCGGGCGAGTTTGGTGTGGTGATCGGCGAAATCACCGCCCGGCGTTTTCGCCTGAATGTCGGCGACAAAATCACCCTGATCGTGCCGGAAGTCAGCACGGCCCCCGGCGGCATCACCCCACGGATGCAGCGGCTGAATGTGGTGGGTGTGTTCAAGGTGGGCGCCGAGCTGGACGGCTCCATGGCGCTGATCCACCTGGCCGATGCCGCACAGATGCAGCATTGGCAGCCGAACCAGGTGCAAAGCGTGCGTCTGGCGGTGAAGGACTTGTACGCAGCGCCGAAGGTCTCCGGTGACATTGCTACCGGTCTTGGCGCGGCCTACAAGGCCGACGACTGGACCCACACCCAGGGCAGTCTGTTCAGTGCCATGAAAATGGAAAAAACCATGATCGGCTTGCTGCTGCTGATGATCGTCGCGGTGGCGGCGTTCAACATCATCGCCACCCTGATCATGGTGGTGAACGACAAAGGCGCGGACATCGCGATCCTGCGCACCATTGGCGCCACGCCGCGGCAGATCATGGCGATCTTCATGGTCCAGGGCACGGTGATTGGCGTTGTCGGTACGCTGATTGGCGGCGTGCTGGGGGTGATCGCGGCGCTGAACGTCAGTGCGCTGGTGGGCTGGCTGGAACGGGTCAGTGGCCAGCACATCTTCAGTTCCGATGTGTATTTCGTCAGCAACCTGCCGTCGGAGCTGCAGCGCGGTGATGTACTGCTGATCTGCTCGGCCGGGTTCATTCTGAGCTTCCTTGCCACCGTGTACCCGGCGTGGCGTGCGGCGAAGATCGAACCGGCGCAGGCGTTGAGGTATTCCTGATACGACACAGACCTCCGTGGCAGAAGGGCTTGCTGAAGATTCCGTTGTGGGAGCAAGGCTTGCCCGCGATGCAGACGACGCGGTCTGCGGGAGAAACAAGGCGCCGGCATCGTGGGCAAGCCTTGCTCCCACAGATATGTTCCTTCGCCACAGGGGGGGCGTCGGGCTTAATCTCCCTTCGGTAATTCGATCAGGAACCGCGTCCAGCCATCGGCCGATTCACAGCGGATCTGTCCGCCATGGGCGCGGATGATCGAGCGGGTGATGGCCAGTCCGAGCCCTGCGTGTTCGCTGCTGCCCTCCTGGCGGGCTGGGTCGGCGCGGTAGAAGCGGTCGAACAGGCGCGGCAGCAAGTCCGCTGCAATCCCCTCGCCACTGTTTTCCACGCTGATGTTCACCCCTTGAGCCTCATCGACAATTCGCACCCGCACTTCGCCGTCAGCGGGGGTGAAGCGCAGCGCGTTGTCCAGCAGGTTGGAAAGCGCCCGGCGCAACATGTTGCGGTCACCCTCGATGCGGCCATCGCCCTCGCGGCTCAGGCGTACGTTGGTGTCTTCGGCCAGCGGCGCGAAGAAGTCCAGCAGCACGTCCACTTCCTCGGCCAATTGCAGCGGTTCGCGATTGAGCGCCAGCAGGCCGTGGTCGGCCTTGGCCAGGTACAGCATGTCGTTGACCAGTTGCGCCATCCATTGCAGTTCTTCGAGATTGCTGTGCAACGCCTCGCGGTAATCCTCCAGGGGGCGTTCGCGGGTGAGGGTGACCTGGGTGTGGGTCAGCAGGTTCGACAGCGGCGTGCGCAATTCATGGGCAATGTCGGCAGAGAACGCAGAGAGTCGCTGAAATGCATCGTCGAGGCGTCCGAGCATGGCGTTGATGCTGTGGGCCAATTCCGCCAGTTCGGCGGGCATTTGCTCTTCCGGCAGTCGGGCGTTGAGTGAGCGGGCCGAGACACTGCCGGCAATGGCGCCCATGCGCCGCAAGGGGCGCAAGGCCCGTCGGGCGGCCCAGGCGCCGAGCAGGGCAGTGGCCAGGGCCGAAAGACCGACGGTCAGCCAGATCAAGCGCTGCATGCGTTGCAGGAAGTGCTGGTGATGGGTGATGTCCAGCAGCAGGGTCAGTTGCGGCGAGTCGGCTCGATCGGGATACAACGGCGCATTCAACACCCGGTAATCGGTGTCGGCATCGTTGAGGGTCGACAGGCCGGGCCGCTCTGGCAATTGAGCGGGAATCCGGATCGAGCTGTCGTACCAGCGCACACCATCGCTGCCCTTGATGCGCAGCGCCAGGTCGGCCTGACGGCTCAGTTCATCCTCCAGGCGGGCCTGGGTCTGCTCGGCGTCGAGATCTTGCAGGGCCCGGCGCAGGCCGATCAGCTTGCCTTCGAGCAGTTGCTGGTCCAGCTCGATGAAATGCGCCTCGCTGCCACGGCTGAACAACACCCCGGCAAACAATGACACCACGGCAGTGCAGGCGGCGAACAGCAGCGCCAGGCGGCTGCTCAGTGACCACCGCCTCACAGGCTGCGCTCTTCAAGCACATAGCCCATGCCCCGCACGGTATGGATCAGTTTGCTGGGGAAGTCATCGTCAATCTTGATTCGCAGGCGTCGTATCGCGACTTCGATGACGTTTGTGTCGCTGTCGAAATTCATGTCCCAGACCTGGGACGCGATCAGCGATTTGGGCAGCACTTCGCCCTGGCGGCGCAGAAGCATTTCCAGCAAGGCGAATTCCTTGGCGGTGAGGTCGATGCGCCGACCGCTGCGTTCGACGCGACGGCGGATCAGGTCCAGGCGCAAGTCGGCCAGTTGCAGGCTGGTTTCCTGCTGTGTCGAACTGCCTCGACGCAACAGGCTGCGCACCCGTGCCAGCAACTCGGAAAAAGCAAAGGGCTTGACCAGGTAATCATCGGCGCCCAGCTCCAGGCCGTGTACGCGATCCTGTACCGCATCCCGCGCGGTGAGAAACAGCACCGGTGTATCCAGCCCGGCGCCACGGACGGCTTGCAGGATCTGCCAACCATCGCGGCCGGGCAACATCACGTCGAGGATCAGCAAGGCGTATTCACCGCTCAAGGCCAATTGCTGGCCGGTGATGCCATCGGCCACCAGATCGGCGTTGAACCCGGCTTCGCCCAGGCCCTGGCGCAGGTATTGGCCGGTTTTGGTTTGGTCTTCGACGATCAGCAATTTCATGGGCAGCTCAGGGCATGGTTTGAACGTGGGCGTTATACCGCGGCGGCCGGGGTCGTGGCACAACCTGACAGAGTTGTAATGCAACTGTCAGTCAATTGGCAGCCGCACCGATCTAGAGTCTTGGGCAAGTTGAACCTTACCTTGTCGGAGTATGAACATGTTGATGGTAAACCGTCTGATCCTGGCCGCCTCTGCGTTGGTATTGAGTACCTCGTTGTGGGCATCTCCCGGTGCGCACTTTGATTTCGGCCAGCCCGCACCGGCGGCCAAGGCCAGTCGCACCATCGAGGTGGTGATGGGGGACATGTCGTTCAATCCTGGCACGCTGGATATCAAGGCGGGCGAGACGGTGCGGTTTGTATTGATTAATAAAGGCCAGTTGTTGCACGAATTCAACCTCGGTAACGCCGCGATGCATGCCCAGCACCAGCAGGAAATGCTCAAGATGCAACAGAGCGGCATGTTGACACCCACCGGGATGAAGCCGGGAATGGACCATGCCTCGATGAATCCGGCCTCGATGGGGCACAGTGGTAAAGACGGCATGATGGGCCACGACGACGCTAACAGCGTGCTGGTTGAGCCGGGCAAGTCCGCCGAGCTGACCTGGGCTTTTGGCAAGGCTACCCGGCTGGAATTTGCCTGCAACGTCCCCGGTCATTACCAGGCCGGGATGAAGGGCGACCTGACAGTCAGTCAGTAAGCACTCAAAGGCTGCGGCAAAGGCTGATAGAATCGGCTGATTCTTCAGTCAGGTTTCCGTCATGCATCCCGCAGCCGAACATTCGCCGCTGGGCAAATCCAGCGAATACATCGCCACGTACACGCCGTCATTGCTGTTCCCGATCCCGCGCACGGCGAAATGGGCGGAACTGGGCCTGACGGCCGAGACCCTGCCGTACAAAGGCGTGGATTTCTGGAACTGTTTCGAGCTGTCCTGGCTGTTGCCGTCCGGCAAGCCGGTGGTGGCCATCGGTGAATTCGCGATTCCGGCGGATTCGCCGAATATCATCGAATCCAAATCCTTCAAGCTGTACCTCAACTCCTTGAACCAGACCCCGTTTGCCGATACCGCGAGCCTGGAAGCGACCCTGCGCCAGGACCTGTCGGCGGCTGCCGGCAAAGCAGTGGGCGTGCGGATCCGCAGCCTCAAGGATGTGGAGCGTGAAGGCATCGTGGCATTGCCCGGTACGTGCATCGATGATCTGGACATCAGCGTCGACTCTTACGCGCACCCGCGTCCGGAGCTGCTGCGTTGCGATGCTTCGCGCATCGTCGAGCAAAGCCTGCACAGCCATCTGCTCAAGTCCAACTGTCCGGTGACCAGCCAGCCAGACTGGGGCAGCGTAGCGGTGGAATATCGCGGCGCGGCCCTGGACCCGGCCAGCCTGCTGGCCTACATCGTCAGCTTCCGCCAGCATTCGGATTTCCATGAGCAATGCGTGGAGCGGATCTTTCTCGACCTGCAGCGCTTGCTCAAGCCGGAAAAACTGACGGTGTACGCGCGGTATGTGCGTCGGGGCGGGTTGGATATCAACCCGTATCGCAGTACTGAAGACGTTCAACTGCCAAACCATCGCCTGGTCCGCCAATAAACGTTCCTTGTGAAAGTGAGCTCTTGTGGGAGCGAGCTTGCTCGCGATGAGTCCGGTACATTCGACATTGATGTCAGCTGACACACCGACTATCGCGAGCAAGCTCGCTCCCACAGGGATTGCATTGCAGGTCGTGAAACTAAAAAGCCCCGCTAGCGATAGCAGGGCTTTTTGCATTTAAAGGGTTCAGATCCCCATATTGCCCAAGGCTTGCACGATGTTGCGCAAGGTCCCGGCAAGGGTAGGGTGTTCCACCTCGAAGCGCTCGACAGCCAGGTTCACATTGTCGGCGAGGTTGTTGTCCGGTGCTTTGGTTTCCAACTCAAGCTCAAGTTCGATCTTTTGCATCAGCGCGTGCAGGTCATTGCGCTCGATTTCGGAAAGCGGTGGATTCTGGTCCAATTGCTCGCGCAGTTTGTTGAGCTGTTCTTGCAATTCGCGGGCAGGCATTGGCGTACTCCCTTTATTGATAGGCACTGCCATGGACCGCGACGCCGGGTCAAAAGTCCATGGCCTACCTTAAGAGTAATCTACCCTCGTGTTCCCTGCATGATCCCGGTCATGGCTTCTCGCCTTTGAGTCGGCGCAGGCTGATGTCCGCCAGGCAGGTGTCGAGTTCGCCCAGGTGATCGATCACCGAATGCACCCCCAGGCCGAACAATTGCACGGTGGCCTTGGCGCGCTTGGTTTCCCGTTCCTGTTGGCTCAGCGCCTGCCATTCGTCAGGCGTCAGGCCACACAGCGAGCCGCAGGACGCCAGGCCGATGGTCCACAAACCGGCGTTGAGCCCTGACTGCAACAACCGGGGTTCGCCACTGACCAACACGCAACCGTCCAATTGCTGGACGTTCAACGCCATCAGCGCCTGCCAGCAGGCATGTGGCGCCGGCCAAGGATTATTTGTTGCAGGAAGTTGCGGCGGTTCGATCCATGTCGGCAATGAAGCCGCCAGGGCATGGCTGACGGCAGGTGGCAATTCGTCGAGCCAGGCGCAGGGGATTTCCTGGAGCTGCAAGTGGTGCAAGCTCTCCAGGGCGCCAAGTGTTGGCTGTGCATGCTCATCCGGCGCTGCCCCTGGCTGACGGATGCGCGCGCCGAAGTCCACCAGACATCCGCTCAGGCCAAACAGTACCGCGGTCAGGCTGGGGGCGGGGAGGGGCAG